>NZ_JBXAFK010000061.1:0-39989 GCF_058793055.1 Pseudomonas sp. MPR-R2A5 | reverse complement strand
GCTTCGCGCCCCAACGCGGGGCAAGCCCGCTCGCCACAACAAGCCCGCTCGCCACAACAAGCCCGCTCGCCACAACAGGCCTGCTCACCACACAAGCCTGCTCAGCACAACAAACCTGCTTGCCACAACAAACCTGCTCAGCACAGCAGGCCCACTCGCCACAGGGCGGCCAGTTTGCTGTGCGACAGCGCTAAGGACCTCCCATATTTGATCAGTGTTGGCGCTGGAAATCAGTCTTCCTTGCGCACCGTTGCCACATCGTCGGCCTTGACGCGGATGTGCTTGCCGGCAATATCGGTGAACTCATAAAACCCGTCGGCGGTCTTGGTTTTTGGAATGTCCTTGGTCAAATACTGCGTGCCATTTTGCAGCGTCACTACGGTTTGCGTCGCGCAACCGGCCAATACCAGAAAAGTGAGTGCAACCAGTGGCAGACTCAAATTCTTCATGTTCATAACCCTTACCTTAACCCTGAAAAAGTCCCGCGCCTGTGGCTGCGAGCAATAAATGGTACGCCATCAACTTCTCCATCTGATCACTTTTATACAAAAAGTTGCGTGGGCCATTTATCTATTACCGATTGCAACAACGCGTTTGCGACGGCACTCTGTATGCATAACCAGTATTTGATCACTGCGCGCCATGGCCAATCCCCTCGACGATCCCCTGTATTACCTGCATAACTTCCGCCAAGTGCTGGATTGGCTGGGGCATCGCTACGCCGATTTACTCGACACGGATGAACAGCATTTCATTCAGCAATTTGACAGGTTGCCCCAGGCGTCCCAGGCGTTGTTGGTGCGCATGGTGATGCGCAAGGGTGTGCATTTTCGCGCGGGCAAGCTCACCTACCAGGAGATCGGCTGCCCCCATGCCGCTGTACGCCCCTTGCTGGAACTGGGTTGGGTCGACGACCAGTGCCCGCTGGCCTTCCACGAGTTGTTTGCGTTGCTGCAAAAAAGCGAAATGCTCGCGGTGTTCCAGGCGTGGATCGACCAGCCCAAAGGCAACAAGGCCGACTGGCTTGAACCCCTGGCGGCGCAATTCACCGAAAGCCGCAGCTTCGCCCACTGGTGCCCCGAGTTGGCCGACAGGCTGTACAGCCTGACCGTGATGGACCTGTGTGACCGCCTGCGCCTGATGTTCTTCGGCAACCTGCACCAGGACTGGTCGGAGTTCGTGCTGGCGGACCTGGGCATCTACACCTATGAGAAGGTCGAGTTCTGCGCCGAGTCCCGTGGTTTGCGCACGCGCGACGATGTGCTCGGTTTTCTGTTCCTGCACCAGTGCCAACAGGCATTTGAAGCCGGCGAGGCGCTGGACACGCTACTGGCGCAGGTCGCCACGCTGCACACCGACAACCCTTGGCTGCAAAAGCGCCGGGCCAAATTGCTGTTCCAGGTCGGCCAGTATTGCGAACGCAATGCCGAGTTGGCCCTGGCCGAGCAGATCTACCGCGCGTGTGCCTACCCCGGCGCACGCGCGCGACTGATCCGCGTGCTGGAGCGCCAGGAGGCTTATGCTCAAGCGCTGGCGCTGGCCTGCGCCGCCCAACAGGCGCCGGAAAGTGCCGCCGAACAGCAACACCTGTTGCGCGTCTTGCCGCGCCTGCAACGTAAGCTGGGGCAACCGCGCTTGCCCAAGGCCAAGCCGCGCGACGTCCCGCGCCTGGACCTGGCACTGGCCCCGCCGGAGCCCTTGATGTCGGTGGAGTACTGCGTCCAGGCGCACCTGAGCGAACCCGATGCACCCGTGCATTACGTCGAGAACGGCCTGATCAATTCACTGTTCGGCCTGTTGTGCTGGGACGCGATCTTCGCACCGTTGCCGGGGGCGTTTTTCCACCCGTTCCAGCGCGGGCCGGCGGACCTGCACAGCGAGGATTTCCATTCACGGCGTGCGCCACTGTTTGCGGCTGCCTTCGCGCAATTGCAGGATGAGCGCTACAAGGCAACCATTCGCCAGCGCTACGTGGACAAGTGGGGGATCCAGTCGCCGTTCGTGTTCTGGAACCTGCTCAGCGAGGCATTGCTCGAACAGGCCCTGGCCTGCTTACCCGCCGAACACCTGCGGCACTGGTTCGAGCGGCTGCTGCTGGATATCCGCGCCAACCGTGCGGGGATGCCGGACCTGATCCAGTTCTGGCCCGCTGAAAAAACCTACCGCATGATCGAAGTCAAAGGCCCCGGCGACCGCTTGCAAGACAACCAGCTGCGTTGGCTGGAGTTCTGTGGCCAATACCAGATGCCGGTCACGGTTTGCTACGTGCGCTGGGCGGAGCCAACCCCTTGAGCTACAGCGTGGCCGTGCGGGCGCTGTGTGAGTTCACCGCCAAGGTCGGCGACCTGGACCTGCGTTTCACCCCCTCGCCCAGCGCCCAGGAAGGCATTGCCGGGCACCGCACCGTTGCCGCGCGGCGCAGTGCGCACTACCAGAGCGAAGTGGCGCTGGAGGGCGAATACCAGCAGCTCAAGGTGCGGGGCAGGGCGGACGGCTACGACCCGGACAACAACCGCCTGGAAGAGGTGAAGACCTATCGCGGCGACCTCGACGCCCAGCCCGCCAACCATCGGCAACTGCATTGGGCCCAGGCCAAAGTCTACGGCTGGTTGATGTGCCAGAAGCTCGGGTTGACGCAGATCGACCTGGCGCTGGTGTATTTCGACATCGTCGGCGAGGGTGAGACCCTGCTCAATCAACGCTTCCAGGCGGCGGACCTGGAAGCGTTCTTCAACCAGCAATGCGCGCGGTTCCTGGAGTGGGCCCAGCAGGAAATGCAGCATCGCGAAGCGCGCAACCACGCCGCACACACCCTCGGGTTCCCCCATGCCGACTTCCGCCCTGGCCAACGAGTCTTGGCGGAGTCGGTGTACAAGGCCGTCAGCACGGGCCGCTGCCTGATGGCCCAGGCGCCCACCGGTATCGGCAAGACGGTGGGCACGATCTTCCCGCTGCTCAAGGCCCTGGCGCCGCAGCAGTTGGACAAGGTGTTTTTCCTCACCGCCAAGACCCCCGGCCGCAAACTTGCCCTGGATGCGGCCAAGGTGCTGCACGCCAGCAGCGATTTGCCCCTGCGCGTCCTTGAACTGGTCGCGCGGGACAAAGCCTGCGAACACCTGGACAAAGCCTGCCACGGCGATTCGTGCCCGCTGGCCAAGGGGTTTTACGATCGCCTGCCCGCCGCCCGTGAGGCGGCATCAAGCGTGCGTCTGCTGGACCAGCGCAACCTGCGCGAAGTCGCCCTGGCCCACCATGTATGTCCGTATTACTTGAGCCAGGAAATGGCGCGCTGGGCCGACCTGGTCGTGGCCGACTACAACTACTATTTCGACTTCGGCGCCATGCTGTTCGGCCTCGCCCAGCTCAACCAATGGCGCGCGGCGGTGCTGGTGGATGAAGCCCACAACCTGGTGGAACGCGCCCGCTCGATGTACAGCGCAAGCCTCAGCCAGTTCAGCCTCCAGGCCCTACGCGACAGCGCCCCCGAGCCACTGAAGAAACCCCTGCAGCGCCTGAACCGTGAGTGGAATGCGTTGCACAAGGAACAGGTCGCACCGTACCAGGCCTATGCGACCCGGCCCGACAAACTGCTCCAGGCCCTGAGCCTGTGCATCAGCGCCATGGGCGACCACTTCAATGACCACCCCGAATCCCTGGCGGGCGAGCTGCAAGCCTTCTACTTCGAAGCGCTGCAATTTGCCAAAGTGGCGGAGCTGTTCAACGAGCACTTTATCTTCGACATCAGCAAGCATTCGCTCGGCGGCAAACGCAGCCGCTCGACCTTGTGCCTGCGCAATGTGGTGCCCGCCGAATTCATTCGGCCGCGCTTGACGGCCGCACGCAGCAGCGTGCTGTTTTCCGCCACGCTCAGCCCACGCCACTACTACGCCGACCTGCTGGGCCTGCCGGCAGACACGGCGTGGGTCGATGTGGAATCACCGTTCAAGGCCGAGCAGTTGCGGGTGCGCATTGTCGATGAAATCTCCACTCGGTTCGTGCATCGCCAAGCCTCGCTGGAACCCATCGTCGATTTGATCGCGAGCCAGTTCGCGCAACAACCGGGGAACTACCTGGCGTTTTTTTCGAGCTTTGATTACCTGCAACAAGTGGCTCAGTTACTGGCGCAACGGCACCCGGCGATTGCCCTGTGGCTGCAGGCGCGAGGCATGGCCGAAGCTGAACGCCAGGCCTTTCTCGACCAGTTCACCCAACACAGCCAAGGCATCGGGTTTGCGGTGCTGGGGGGAGCGTTTGGCGAAGGCATCGACTTGCCCGGCAGCCGTTTGATCGGCGCCTTTATTGCCACCCTGGGGCTGCCGCAGCTGAACCCGGTCAACGAGCAGATGAAGCTCAGGATGGGCGCGATTTTCGGTGCGGGTTACGACTACACCTACCTGTACCCCGGCATTCAAAAAGTCGTGCAGGCGGCGGGCAGGGTGATCCGCAGCGAACACGACCGGGGCGTGGTGATGCTGATCGATGATCGGTTTGGCCAACCCCAGGTGCGCCAGTTATTGCCGCGCTGGTGGGCGTTCGTATAGGACGGCGGTCTCTACCCCGCTCAGAGGATAGAGACGCGCGCCCGCATAACTGACCGACGCGTCCGGGACAGGATCCTTGCCCCAGAGCCAGGGGAATGTACCGTCAGTTGAACCGCCGACCGCACCGATTGACCGTCATTCAACTGATGGTCAACACCCGCCGAAGGGATTCGTTCAGGTTCACCGCGCGTGCGCGGGTGAACCCCGTCGCCAATATCACGTAATAAAACTCAGGACGGTAGCCTTTGAATTGCTGCAACTGCTCGCGGTAAATCAGGCGTTTGACGGGAGCGCCCGCAGGCCAGGAGAGCCCGACCTCTTTTGTTTCGATATGCAGGATCACATCGTTCAATGACCGCACATAACGCAAGATCACGGCAATCTGGTCGGTCGCCTGGCGCCACGCATAATAGGGGATGGACACAATCACATGCGCCGGGTCATCCGCGATGTGATCGTTGGGGTAGCCCTCTACGGAGGGCGCTTCCAGCCGGGCAATGTACCCGCGGACTTCGGCGGTGTTTTTCTTGGAGTAGACCTCGAAAGGGGGGACGGACTTCCTCAAGACAAAACTGACTTCTATGTGGCCCTCGGCGGCGGCGCGCACGTCAACGTAATCGATGAAGGTCGAATGCACTCGTCCGGGCCTGGTGATAGGGACAAACTTGTGGATGACCTTCACCCCACCTTTGGGAGGATAGATACGAATCATGACATCGTATATTTCATCTTTCAGGCCGACATTGGCCGGGGTGTGCATTTGCAGCTCCACCGGTTTTTCATCCACCAGTTCCAAATCGATATAGCCAACTGGGCCAGCGTCTGAAAAAACCGGACCATCAGGTGCATTCGCGTCCAGGTCGACCGACACGCGAATGGTGGCTGACCCTGGTGTAGAAATGTTGCCCACCAGGTCAATGACCTCAAGCCACACAGCCATATTGGGACTGTCGCCGGCGTCGACAAGGTGCTGGTAGGTCACATCGATCACGGTCGGCTGGAGGGGGCCAGCCGCTGTCTGGCTGATGATGACGTTCCCCCAGTGGAGAATGACGGTGTCCTTCGGGTGGTGATTAGGGTAGGGCTGAAGAGTGACCACCACCCCTTTCGTGGCGTTCCCTGGCACGATCACTTTCTCGGACAGACTGACCTTCAGCTCTGAGTGCCCCGGTTCGACTTGATTGTTGTCATCGCCGGCCGGGAGGTCGGTCTTGACCAATGTCAGCAGCGGATAGGACATATCGTAGTCGGCGCCACCCTTATAGTGAACGAGGTAGACCAGGGCATATCGACCGTCCGGCAGGTCTTTTTGCTGGGCGGCAAAGAAGTAACTGTTACGGGTTTCCTCGCCGGGCTCCAGGATCTTTGTACCCAGGATCACCACATTCGTTTCGCCGATCAGATAGCCCACGGTGATGACATCCCCGGGACTCGCGATCCAATTGCGTTGCACCTCGAGGGTCAGGCCGGACTCAAACAACCATGCTGCGATGCCTGCGTCCTCGCCATCGACGTGATCGACCATGCCGGGGACGTAGAGTCGATCCAGATGCTTCGGGTTGTCCTTTTTTTCCAGCGTCAGGGTGTTGTTTTCAGTCGCACTTGGCGCTTCTTCGAGTGCGGCTGCAGGCTGAGTCTTCTTGGTGGGCATGATTGATCTCCTGATAGGCATCAGTGCACGTGATCGCACGTCAAACGGTGCGTTTGCCGTCATCAGATACCGGAATAAATGCATGCGCTACTGTCAGAGTTGACAGGTAGCGACCAATGGTCCTGTCAGCGTCATGGCGGTTTTCGATGAATCGATCAGCGATCATTGACCGCCCGTCGCCACCTGTTAACTCTGACAGTAGGCAAGCCATCGCAGGGGGCGTTTGATGGAGGCAAACCACTCCCGCCCGCTTGCAAGGACTCTCACCATGTCCAAAAAAGATAAGTCGAAAGCTGCTCTCCTGCCTGCCATCGTGGTGCCGCTGACGGAGCCGCCTATCGCCGGGGATATTGACGCTGCCGACGGCGGCATCGGCTTGCGTCACACCGAGTCGGCGCTGGTGGTGTATCTCGTCAATCCCAAAGACGGTGTCAGTGCCGGCAGCATCGCCTCGCTCTACTGGGGGAACCGGAATGTGCCAGTGGCGTCTACGCCCATTCGCGAAGGCGAGGAGAACCTGGACCTTATCCCGCTGACGGTGCCTGCGCACCGGATCGTCGAGTTCTGGGCCAACCCGGTGTTGGGCAAGCTGCGGCGCGCCAGCGGTAATGAAACCTTCACCGAAGAGCGCAAGTACCGGGTCATGCTGACACGCCCCGCAGGGCGCGACCCCGACGACGCGCTCCCCGGGCACCAGGGCCTGTCCTACGTAGTGCCGCCGGAAGTGTTGCTCGATGGTGTCAACGAAACCAGGGCGCTGGCCGGGATCAAGATTCTTATCCACCATTGGCTGCACATGCATGCTTACGACCTGATCATTCTGGCCTGGGGGTCGCAGCAGGTGCTGCATCGGGTCCAGCCTGGGGAGGTGGGGCGCGATATCACCCTGACCGTTGACTACGCCACGATCAGCGCCGCCGGCAACAACCCCCTGACGCGCGTGGCTTACCAGGTCAAGAACGCCGTCGGCACTCTGCCGGATGAATGGGCGCGCTGGTCGGCGGTATCGCTGATCGATGTGCATCTGCACCAGGTGCGGCCAGAGGCGCCGTGGCTGGCGTTCCCCGACACTGACAGGGTGGTCGACCTGGCCGAACTGGGCGGTTGGGACGTGGAAATCGAAACCTGGGTGACTAACGCGGAAGCCGCCGCCTATGACTACGTAAGCTTGATCTGGGCCGGTGTCGACAGTGAGGGCAACCCGTTCCCCCATACGCCGATCAAACCGTTGAACAGAGCGGGGGTGCATTCCTTCGAGGTCCCCAACGCGCTGGTCGTCGCCATTGCCGATGGGACCGTCAGCGTGCATATGCTGTTCCAGAAAGGCGTGGTGGAGCAGCCCTCGGAAAAACTCTACCTCGAGATCGTCGGCAAGGTCGTAAGATGGCCGCCGCCCACGATTGACGAGGATAAGGGCGGCAAGATTGAGCCGAGTAAAGAGGCGACTGTGCGGTTTCCTCTGCAAGGGAGCTGGCCGCCCGATGGTTATCTGGAGGTTATCTTCCTCGTCAGCAGCCCCGATAACACGATCGAGCACCGTGTTGGCCGCGAGGTCGACGATGTGGACCCCACACCGGAAGGCGACATGCTGTTCACGGTGTACCCCGCCGAGCTGCAGCGTTTCGACGGTCACCTGGTGGAAGTGTTTTACGCGCACACACGGCCAGGCGGGCGGCCCCAAGAGTCGCTGCGGCTGAAAATCCTCGTGGGTGAGATTCAACGCACACTGCCTGCGCCGATCATTGAAAAGGTCATTGGAAGCCAGTTGAACCCGGACGATATCGAGGGCTACGCCAAGGTGTTTGCACCGGCCGGCGATACGAAGCGTGGAGACTGGGTGCGCATGTACTGGAACGGCCCGCTTGTCCGCACCAATGTGCCGGTGCAGGTGGCGGTCGATAACAGCACCACCGAGCACGATATCGATGAGTTCTATGTCAATAACAACCTCAATGAAACCGTGGCGGTCTTCTACACCTTGACACGTGGCGACGAGCTGCCGCGTTATTCGCAAGTCACGGAGGTGCTGATCAGCCGCAACCTGGGTGAACTGCTGGCGCCGACATTGCTTGAGGCGCAGATAACCGGCCCCGACACCGCCGACCTGGAGCCGCTGCGAGTGCAGCAGGGCGCCCAGTTGGTGGTGCGTTATGTGGGCATGCGTGACGATGATTGGATCAAGCCTTATATGGCGGGCACGGGCGATGGCGGCTCGCCGGATATTCCGGCCAAGCCGGGTAATCGGGTGTTGCAGGAGGTGGTGTTCGATATTACGCGGGACGCGATTAGAGCCAACATTCGGGACCGTGATACCACGGTGGTTTTCACGTATGCCGTGACCCGGGGTGACGACACGAAGCACTCGGCGAAGCTGACGGTGAAGGTGAAGCCGATACCGCTGTCGGCTTTGCCACAGGTGATCATCAACCGTGTGCCCCATAACGGCCTGCTGGACTTGAACACTATCGTCGGCAACCCCTTGGCCGCCGTGCTCAAGTGGCCATTTATTGCCACCGGACAACGCGTGTGGATAACACTCAACGCCAGCGGACATGAACCGTTGCCGGTATTGACCAATTATCCAATTCTCTCATCGGAGTTGAACGGACTGACGAACAAGCCAGTGTCACGTGATTGGTTGCAAAAAATACCGCCTGATGATCCCATCTCCGTAGAAATGAAGGTGACACTTGATGGCGGTGCTCATGTTGCGAGAGCGGTTAGTTTTGCGCCTACTACTTATAAGGTAAAAAGGGTGCCTGCAGTAGATAGGACTGACTTCAGCAACTATGACTGGAATGAGTGGATCAACGTTGATGAGGATGGAGCTCTTATAAAAGAGGGCGCGAATATATATTGGCGGAGCATACAAGTAGGAGGCGGATTCCCAAGGCTTTCAAAGCGATATAACAAATTCAGCCATATAAGCATGAAGACCATTGAAATATCTTGCGATTATAGACATGAGGTTGGCGCGAACGATACGATTTTTCGGGTGATGATATTTCGCAGTCGCGGTTATTATGAGAGCCCTACATTCCCATATTCACCCACCTGGAGGAATATGAAATTTACCGTAAGTCGCCCTTTAGTTGATGGATTGCTTACTGTGGAAGTCTATATTAAGAACTCCGCAGGAATTTCTACATCCATAGACAATATAGTCGTAACAATACTATAGCGGCGCGCATCGCTTAACAGCGAAACAGCCGGGACGGAATAATTGCGGAATAACCGGAGCAGACTGAGTTAACAAAATAACCGAGTACCTATCCACTGCCTCAAACGGATAGGTACTCGCTGCTTTTAGCCCTGAATGTGTAAAAACGCCTGCCACTCTCTCTCGCTGCCGACTTCAAGCGGAGCAGAGTGTCAAGCTACCAAGATTGATCTCGGCGTAGCACCGCCAATACCGAGCGGATCCTGGTCCAGAATGTAGCTGATGTGTTTACGGTGATTTGCTTAACTGACGCAATCGGGAGCACGCCCCCTCCCACCGTTTACACGACCTCCAGATAAGAACTATGAATCGCCCGCGCCAACTCCCTCACCGTGTCAATGAACTCCGTCAACCGGCTATGCAAACCGTCCTCCAGAATCTCATCGATCCCCGTATACCTCAGCCGCGCCTCGAACTCTGCCGCCAACCGCTGCGCGGTACGCCCATAACTGCCGGGCAGGTCCGCGAGGATATGGCTCAACTCCTCGATACACGCATGCAACGAACGCGGCACGTCACTGCGCAACAGCAGCAACTCTGACACCGAGCGCGCATTCAACGCATTCGGATACAGCTCGGTATACGCTTCGAACGACGACAACGCGCGGAGCAGGGCGCTCCACTGGTAATAACCGCGGGCCGACAAGTCGCTGACTTCTTCCGATTCCTCGCCAAACATCTCATAGCGCGCATCCAGCAGGCGCAAGGTGTTGTCCGCGCGTTCGACAAAGGTACCCAGGCGAATAAACCGGTAGGCGTCATTGCGCATGATGGTGCCGGATGTGGCCCCACGAAACAGGTGCGAACGTTGCTTGACCCAATCGCAGAAGTGGCTGATGCCATGCCGCGCCAGGCCGCCGGCGGCGATGCTGCGCATTTCCAGCCAGGTGGCGTTGAGGTTCTCCCACATGTCGGCGGTGATGCGCCCGCGTACCGCGTGGGCATTGCCACGGGCCGCGCGCAGGCAGTTGTAGATGCTGGCGGGGTTCTCTTCGTCGAGGGCGAAGAAGTGCAGCATGCGCTCGGCATCCAGGGTTTGGTGGCGCTCCAGGTAACTGTCCAGGGTGCCGCTGCTGAGCAACGACATCGCCAGTTCATCCAGGCCATCACTGCGCCCGGCCTGGGGCATCAGCGACAGCGAATAACTGACTTCAAGCATGCGCGCGAGGTTCTCGGCGCGCTCCAGGTAACGGGACATCCAATACAAATCCGCGGCGGTTCTACTCAGCATGGTCAGCCCTCCACCACCCAGGTGTCCTTGGTTCCGCCGCCTTGCGACGAGTTGACGATCAACGAGCCTTCACGCAGGGCCACCCGCGTCAGGCCACCCGGCACCAGGCGCGTTTCCTTGCCGGACAGCACAAAGGGCCGCAGGTCGATATGCCGTGGTGCGATGCCGTTTTCGACAAAAGTGGGGCACGTGGACAGGCTCAGGGTCGGTTGGGCGATATACGCGTGGGGGCGCGCCTTGATGCGTTGGCGGAAGTCCTCGATTTCGGCAGCGGTGGACGCCGGGCCGACCAGCATGCCGTAGCCGCCCGAGCCCTGGGTTTCCTTGACGACCAGTTCGCCCAGGTGGGCCAGCACGTGGGACAGTTCATCTGGCTTGCGGCATTGGAAGGTCGGCACGTTTTGCAGGATGGGCTCTTCATCCAGGTAAAACTTGATCATGGCCGGCACATAGGGATAGATCGATTTATCGTCGGCCACGCCGGTGCCGATGGCGTTGGCCAGCACGACGTTGCCGGCGCAGTAGGCGGCGACCAGGCCGGGCACGCCGAGCATCGAGTCCGGGTTGAACGCCTGCGGATCGAGGAACGCATCGTCGATACGCCGGTAGATCACATCCACCGCCTTGGGCCCGTCAGTGGTGCGCATGAACACCTTGAGGTCGTGCACGAACAGGTCGGCGCCTTCCACCAGTTCCACGCCCATTTCCCGCGCCAGGAACGCATGTTCGAAGAACGCGCTGTTAAAGCGCCCAGGCGTCAGCACCACCACATTGGGGTTGTCCAGGCGGCTGGCGCTTTTCAGGGTCTTGAGGAGCAGGTTGGGGTAGTGGTCCACCGGCGCGATGCGCTGTTTGGCGAACACTTCGGGGAACAGGCGCATCATCATCTTGCGGTCTTCGAGCATGTAGCTCACGCCGCTGGGGGTGCGCAGGTTGTCTTCGAGCACGTAGTAAGTGCCGTCGCCGTCGCGCACCAGGTCCACACCGGAGATATGCGAGTAAATGTCGCGGTGCAGGTCCAGGCCGACCATGGCCTTTTGATAACCCTCGTTGCCCAGCACCTGGTCGGCCGGAATGATCCCGGCCTTGATGATGCGCTGGTCATGGTAGATGTCGGCAAGGAACATGTTCAGCGCCTTGACGCGCTGGATGCAGCCGCGTTCGATCACGCTCCATTCACTGGCGGGGATGCTGCGGGGGATGATGTCGAAGGGAATCAGGCGTTCGGTGTCTTGTTCGTCGCCATACAAGGTGAAGGTGATCCCCGCGCGATGGAACAGTAAATCGGCTTCGCGGCGACGCTGGGCCAGCAATTCCGGCGGCGTATTGGCCAGCCAGCGGGAGAAATCCTGATAGTGCGCACGGCACACGCCGTTTGCGTCATTCATTTCATCGAAGAAAGATCGAGCCATTCCAGTACCTTGTCAGTGCCGAGGACAACCTTGGGTGGCACTGCCGCTTAAAAAACCGCATTTTTTATGAGCCCGTGGCAGAGGGTGCCAACAGGCCTGGTCCTTACTTTCTTATGGGGGTCGGCTCTGGGTCAGGGGGTAACGAATGTTCCTGTATCGGGGCAGATGAATGGATAAAGCAATGCCTGTGCCGGAACGGGCATACCGCGCTGATTTCCCCTGGTGGCAAGCCCTGATGCCAGTCAGTCAAGGAGGCACACTGTAACGGTGGCGAGCGGGCTGGCCCCGCGTTGGGTTGCGCAGCAGCCCTAAAACCTGGCGATTTAATCGGCCTGGATAAATGCGGTGGCCTGATTGGGGCCGCTTCGCGGCCCAACGCGGGGCTAGCCCTAATGCCATTCAGTTAAGCGTACATCGCCTTCTGTAGGAGCGAGGGGGACGCCTAGTTCTTGCTCGCGAAAAACGTCAACGATAACGCGTGTTTCCTGAATGAACGCGGCGCCTGTGAGTTTTTCGCGAGCAAGCTCGCTCCTACAAAAAAGCCTTAACTGAACGGCATTAGGGCTAGCCCGCTCGCCACAAGGGCATGCGGCGCCCTGGATTGGTGCATGAACAAACTTGAACTTCACCCCCACTGCCTTCTTCTAAGGGGGTTCAGCCCCGGCATGGAGCACCGATGTGCCCAGAATCATTTCACCCGACACCCCCGAATCGAGCCTGATCGATCACAGCGAACACAACGCCAAGATCTTCGGCTCGCCCAAGGACCGCCTGGATTTCTACCGCCGCGAGATCCAGTACGAAACCAGCATCCTGGCCAACCGCACCGACGCCTACCTCACCGCGCAATCGTTCCTGGTCATTGCCTTCGTCTCCGGCATGGGCAACCTCAACCCGGAGTGGGGCAAGTTGTTCACCCTGGTGGTGCCGGTGTTCCTGGCTTTCCTCGGCATCCTCAGTTCCCTGAATGCCTGGCCGGGGATCCGTGCCGCGTACGAGATCATCGACCACTGGCACTACAAGCAGAGCGAATTGCTGCGCAGCGAACCGGTGATGGGCATGGCCTACGATGAATCGCCGCTGTTCTCGGAGATGGAGTCCTCCCACAAGGGCTATCGCAAGTCGCTGCTGTTCTCCATGCGCGCGCCATGGCTGTTCATGGTGTTCTGGGTGTTGCTCGGCGCCTACGCCTTTTATATCCAGATCGATAATCCCGTTTCTTAAGGCATTGGAACTTCAGCAACCCGCGCGGGACCTTACCTTGACGCAGGTTGCGTTTTCACCCGAGGTGCCCCATGAGCAAAGACCGCGATCCACACGTCAGCGACCGCAACGACCCCGCCATCGACGGCGGCGAACCAGCCCCAGCCACTGCCGCCGATGCGCCGAAAGACCCCAAGCCCGCCGTCGACCCCAAGGCCAAGGAAAACGACTACAGTCCAGACTTCAAGCCCGAGCGCGAGCCCAAGCCTGAAACCGATGCCGATATCGACACCCAAGGCGGTTAGAGGAGACGGTCATGTCCAAAGAACGCGAAGAAGCAGATGAAGAGGAAGAAGAACTCAATGACCCGGGCAATGAAGACCCAGGGTCGCTGATGGATGATGCCGAAGTGCCGCTGAGCGATGTCGATGAAGCGGAGAATAGGGGGGGACAGTGAGCCCCAAGACTGATCCTGCGCCCTGACACGTCGTTCATACCACACCCGCCGACACCGTCAGGTTCACCGCCACTTCGCTGTGGGGGCCGACCAGCCCATGGCCAGGACGCCACTGGCCGCGGGTCATTCGCGACCCATTTGACCGATAAACGACATCTGCCCAATCCCATCCATTGAACGACTGTTCAGTTTCAACTATGTTGACCGTATCCACCCGTTTGCGGCTCCACGGGTTTGCGCAGTTTCTTCTTGAACGAGAGGCTTTGGCATGCGGTTTTCCCCCTTCGTTGAGCGTATTGCAGGGCAAGGCGTCGCCGCCTGGGATATCCATCACGCCGCCTACCAGGCCGCCAGCCAGGGCGAAGACATCATCATCCTCAGCGTCGGCGACCCCGATTTCGCCACGCCGTCCTTCATCACCGACGCGGCTATCAACGCGCTGCGCCAAGGCGACACTCACTACACGGAAATTCCCGGTCGTCCGGCCCTGCGTGACGCAATCGCCGCACGCTACAGCAAGACCCTGGCGCGGCCCGTTAACGCCCACAACGTGATCAGCGTGGCCGGCGCGCAGAACGCCTTGTTCGTCACCTCGCTGTGCCTGTTGCAGGCGGGGGACGAAGTGCTGGTGCTCGACCCGATGTACGTCACCTACGAGGCCACGCTCAAGGCCAGCGGCGCGACATTGGTGCGGGTGGCGTGTTCACCCGAGTCAGGCTTTCGCCTCGACGCACAACAGCTCGCCGCCGCAGTTACCCCACGCACCCGGGCGTTGTTTTTTTCCAACCCGAACAACCCCACCGGCGTGGTGCTCAACCCGCAGGAACTGCAAGCCATCGCCGACCTGGCCATAGCCCATGACCTGTGGGTGGTGGTCGACGAGGTCTACGAAAGCCTGGTGTTCGAAGGCCAATACCACAGCCTGGCCGCGCTGCCGGGCATGGCCGAGCGTTGCGTGGTGATTGGCAGCTTGTCCAAGTCCCACGCAATGACCGGCTGGCGTATCGGCTGGATCGTCGCCGAGCCCACGCTGATCGCCCACGCGCAAACCCTGGTGCTGAGCATGCTCTATGGTCTGCCCGGCTTCGTGATGGAGGCGGCGACCGCAGCGGTGTTGGCCTTTGATGAAGTCACCGTGGGCATGCGCGACATCTATCGCCGGCGCCGTGACCTGGTGGTGGCGGGCCTCGGCGCGTGCCCGGGGATCGAGGTCCTGACGCCGCAGGCCGGGATGTTCGTACTGGTCGATGTGCGCGGCACGGGCCTCAGTTCGCTGGACTTTGCCTGGCGGCTGTTCCGCGAGGCGGGTGTATCGGTGCTCGACGCCGCAGCATTCGGCGAGCCCGCCCAAGGGTTTGTGCGCCTGTCTTTCACCTTAAGTGAAGAGCGCCTGGCCGAAGCCTGCCGGCGCATCGTGCAGTTTGTCGACAAGCTGGCCGGCGAACCGCGTGTCGCGGCGGCGCCCAGGGTCGAAGTGGTGCAGCCTGCGCAGGCGAAAAAGATGATCGAAGTGATTGACCTGCATAAGCGCTTCGGCAATATCGAAGTGCTCAAGGGTATTTCCCTTACCGCTCGCGAAGGCGAGGTGATCTCGCTGATCGGCGCCAGCGGCTCGGGCAAGAGCACCTTGCTGCGCTGTATCAATATGCTTGAAGTCCCGGACCAGGGCAGCATTCACGTGGACGGTGAAAGCATCAAGCTCAACTATGGCCGCCCCGGTGCGCCGCTGGTGGCCGACGCCCGGCAACTGGTGCGCATCCGCTCGACCCTGGGCATGGTCTTCCAGAACTTCAACCTGTGGCCGCACCGCACGGTGTTGGAGAACCTGATCGAAGCCCCGACCCAGGTACTGCGTGAAAGCCGTGCCGAGGCCATCGAACGCGCCGAAGCCTTGCTCGACCGCGTCGGCCTGGCCGCCAAGCGCAACGAGTACCCGGCGTTTCTCTCCGGTGGCCAGCAGCAACGGGTGGCGATTGCCCGCGCACTGGCCATGCGCCCCAAAGTGATGTTGTTCGACGAACCCACCTCGGCCCTCGACCCGGAGCTGGTGGGCGAAGTGCTGCGCGTTATCCGCTCCCTGGCCGAAGAAGGCCGCACCATGATCCTGGTCACCCATGAAATGGCTTTCGCCCGGGATGTGTCGTCCAAAGTGGCTTTTCTGCATCAAGGCTTGATCGAAGAAGCCGGTTCGCCGGATTCGGTGTTCATCGACCCACGCAGTGAACGTTGCCGACAGTTCGTCAACGCACACCAAACGCGCTAACTCCAAAAAGACGGGGCAAATCATGACTTTCAAACCCATGGCAAGGTGGTTGAGCAGTGCAGTGTTGATGGTGGCCGCAGGTTTTACCCTGGCGGCAGAGAAACCCATCGTGTTTGCGGTCGCGGCCGAACCTTACCCGCCGTTCACCGTAAAAGGCGGCAATGGCCAATGGTCCGGTTTTGAAGTGGACCTGATCCACAAGCTTTGCCAAGGCATGAAAGCCGAGTGCCAGATCCAGGAGGTGGCGTGGGATGGCATCATTCCTTCGCTGTTGGCGAAGAAAATCGACGTGATCTTCTCCTCGATGTCAGTCACCGAGGAGCGCGAAAAGCAAATCGCCTTCAGCCGCGCCTACTACGATTCCCTGCTGGGCGTCGCCGGGCCCAAAGGCAGCGAAGTGGAGATCTCCCCGGCGGGCCTCAAGGGCAAGTTGATCGGTGTGCAGATCTCCACCGTCAGTGCCAACTACCTGAAGAAGTACTACGAAAATATCGCCGACCTGAAGTACTACGACACCCAGGAATCGGCGAATGCCGACCTGATTGCCGGGCGCATCGACTACATGATGGCCGACGACACGGCCATCGCGATGATGGTCAAGACCCCGGAAGCCAGTGGCCTGGCACATATCGCCAGCGTGCCGTACGACCCGATTATCGGGCGGGGTGTCGGCGCCGGGCTACGCAAGGAAGACACCGCGTTGAAAGCGCGCTTGGACAAGGCCATCGGCGAGCTGTTGGTCAGCCAGGACTATGACGACCTGTCCCAGCATTACTTTGGCCTGTCGGTGAGCCCGTGCAAGCGCGGCGATACCCCGGCGTTTGTCAGCAAGACCTGCGACAGCCCGTACCCATCCGTTGCCCAGAAGTCTGAATAATGTTCGACCTTCTCAGTTTCAGCGAACACGGGTGGGGCCAGGCGTTGCTCAAGGGGTTATGGATGACCCTGCAGATCTCCGCGGGGGCCTTTGCCGTGGGCGTGTTGATCGGCCTGCTGGTGGCCTGCGCCAAGCTCAGTGCACCCCGTCCGATTGCCCTGCTGATGCGCGGTTACACCACGGTGTTTCGCGCGGTGCCGGAACTGCTGCTGATCCTGCTGTTGTATTACGCGGGGTCCATGGGCCTGAATGCGCTGATGCTGTGGCTGGGCGGCGCGCAGGTCAATATCAGCGGGCCGTTGGTGGCGATCCTGGTGCTGGGGCTGGTGCAGGGCGCCTATGCCTCGGAGATTTTCCGCGCCGCGATCCTGGCGATTCCCCACGGCCAGATCGAAGCGGCGCGGGCCTTTGGCTTGAGCGGCCTGGGCCTGTTTCGCCGGGTGACGTTACCGATCATGGCCCCGTATGCCTTGGCGGGCATGTCCAACCTCTGGATCAACCTGATCAAGGACAGCGCCTTGATCAGCGTGGTCGGTACCAATGAGTTGCTGTACACCGCCAAGCAGGCGGCGGGCTCGACCCGGCAATACCTGCTGTTCTACCTCACGGCCGCCGCCTTGTATTACCTGGTGACGCTGGCTTCCAACCACCTGTCGGGGCGCCTGGAGCGACGTATTCGTCGCTGGATGCCGAGTGTCGAGTGAGGGCCACATGCCTGAGTGGATAAGTTATTACGCGGGGCTGATCGCCAAGGGCTTGCAGACCAGTTTGTCATTGTTGCTGATCAGCGCGGTGCTGGGGTTTGCCCTGGCGGTGCTGGTGGCGTTGGCGCGGTTGTCGCGGCGCAAGTGGCTGGCGCGCAGTGCATTGGCCTACACCAGTGTGTTGCGCGGTACGCCGCTGCTGATCCAGATCTACATCTTCTACTATGGGCTGGGCAGCCTGTTCGCCCAGTTTCCGGTGATCCGGGGCAGTGTCCTCTGGCCGTTTTTGCGCGACGGCTACTGGTACATCGTGTTCGCCCTGGTGCTCTCGGTGGGCGCCTATGTGGGGGAAGTGATTCGCGGCGGCTTGCTGGCCGTGCCCAAGGGGGAGATGGAAGCGGCCTCGGCGTTTGGCATGACCCCGCGCCAGGCGCTGTGGCGCGTACGTCTGCCCAGGGCGATGCGCCTGCTGTTGCCGACGTTGGCGGGGGAAACGGTGATGTTGCTCAAGTCCACCGCGCTGGCCTCGACCATTGCCGTGGTCGACCTGCTGGGCGCGGCCAACGTGGTGCGCGCGCAGACCTTGCAGATCTACCAGCCGTTGCTGCTGGTGGCCGGGGTCTACCTGTGCCTGACCTTTTTGATTGAAGCGCTGTACGCCATCGCCGAGCGACGCGGTACGCCGCTGCGCAGGGCTGCCGGATGAGCCAGGACCGCTCGCTGCAAGGGATTGCCCTGTGCGCCCTGGCCTACGCGTTCCTGGGGTTGCAGGATGCGGCGATCAAATGGCTGGTGGCTGATTATTCGGTATTCACTATCCTGTTCTGGCGCAGCCTGGTGGTGGTCGCCGCGTGTGTGATCGCCGGGCGCATGGGGCTGTTGCGCCGCGCCTGGTGCTCGCTCAGCCGTAGGCTGTTGATCGTTCGTGGGCTGTTGTCGCTGCTTGCCTGGTTGCTGTACTACACCGCCGCCAGGGACCTGACCCTGGCGGAAATGACCACCCTGTATTTCTCCGCGCCGATCATGGTGACCTTGCTCGCGGCGCTGATCCTCAAGGAACGCGCCAGCCGGGGCCAGTGGGTTTCGTTGATCATCGGCTTTATCGGCGTGGTCATTGCCTGCCGCCCGAGCCACCGGGTCGAGCCGCTGCCGATCGCCCTGACCCTGGCGGCGGCCCTATGCTGGGCGTTCACCTATATCCAACTGCGCCAGGTCGACCTGACCACTTCGGTGCTGGAGCAGATGCTGATCACCAATGTCGTGTTCGTGATCTGTATGGCCGTGACGCTGCCCTGGACCCATACGCCGTCACCGACGCCGGCCTGGCTGGGGATGTTGGCGGCGGGGTGTGTGGGCGGTATCGGCCAGTTCCTGCTGTTTGCCAGTTTCCGTCGTGCTACCGCGACCTTGCTTGCGCCGTTCGAGTACACCGGGCTGGTTTGGGCGTTCCTGCTGTCGAGCCTGATCTGGGGCGCGTCGATGGACGTCTCGCTGATCATCGGCGCGGTACTGATCGCCGTCAGCGGCACCCTGGCCATGCTCAGCGCACGGCGCCCGGTGTCACAGGGCGTGGTTGGCGCCGAATGCGCCGTGACGCAACCCTTGTACCCAGCAGCGGCAGATGTGCAGCCCGTTGGCGGGGCTGAAGGTGCCGGGGTTGAGGCAGCCCTCGAGCCAGAGTCCGTCAAGCATCGCCGATAGACCAATAGCGGCCAGGTGGGTGTCGTGAATCTGCAGGTTTTCGCTGCGCGCCAGATCATCCAGCAATCGCTGGATCAAGCCCAGGTAGGCGCGGTAGCTGTTTTCGTGGGACTGGTTTACGTGGGGTGAATGACGGATCAGGCTCCAGAACACCACCCACACCCCGAGCAGATCGGGGTCCATGACCCGTGGCGAAAACGATGCGCTGAGAAAGGCGTCCAGGCGTGCGGCGGCGCCTTCGACCGCTTCGACTTGCGCCCACAGCGCCGTGGTCAGCTCGTTGGCCAGCTTGTGGTAGGTCTCGGCGATCAGTGCATCGATGCTGCCGAAATGATGATTGAGCAAGCCCACGGAAACCCCGGCCTGCGCCGCGATACGCCGCACCGAAATCCCGGCATGGCCGTCGCGGGCGAGGCAGGTGAGGGTGGCGGCAACCAGCAGGTCGCGGCGTTCATCGGGGTCGGCACGGCGCAGTTTGGGAGGGACGACAGTCATGGAAAGGCCTTTGATCAAACACCGGAGTGTCAAGGTTAGTTGAACGGCCGTTCAATCTCTACCGGTTAAATGATAAGAGGTCCTGCTAAAACTGGCTGTTGTGGTGAGCAGGCTTGTTGTGGCGAGCGGGCTTGCCCTAATGCCGTTCAGTTAAGGCTTTTTTGTAGGAGCGAGCTTGCTCGCGAAGAACTCACAGGCGCCGCGTTGATTCAGGAAACACGCGTTATCGTTGACGTTTTTCGCGAGCAAGCTCGCTCCTACAGAAGGCGATGTACGCTTAACTGAACGGCATTAGGGCTTGCCCCGCGTTGGGCTGCGCAGCAGCCCCATTACAGGCGATGTGTTTTTAACTGATACACCGCGGTGCCTGGTTTTGGGGCTGCTTTGCAGCCCAACGCGGGGCAAGCCCGCTCGCCACAACAAGCCTGCTGGCCACAGACAAGCCCACTGGCCACAACAAGCCCACTGGCCACAGACAAGCCCACAGGCCATAAAAATACGGTCGTTTATTTGTGTTGGATAAGAGGAGGGCAAGGCATGGCAATCGATCTTTCGTGGCAGGTGCCCGGCGACGCTGGCAACCTGCTGTCTATCAACGCCTGGCGCTTCGAAGGCGACGGCAGCGGGCCCCGGGTCCACTTGCAAGCCGGCGTCCACGCCGATGAAATCGCCGGGATGCTGGTGCTGCACCACCTGCTGCCGCGCTTGCAACGCTGTCAGCAGCAAGGCCGCCTGAAGGGCTGCGTGACGCTGGTACCGCAGGCCAACCCGTTCGGCATCGGCCAGTTTCGCCAGGGCAAATTATTGGGGCGTTTTCACGAAGCCAGTGGGCAGAATTTCAACCGCGCATTTGACCACTCCCTGGCCATGGAGCGCCCGGCGAGCAACCTGGCGCAATGGCAAAAGAGCCTGGTGCAACTGGCCGCCGATGCCGACCTGGTGCTGGACCTGCACACCGATGACGAAGCATTGCCCTACCTCTACATCCACCGCAGCTTCTGGCCCGAGCAAGGCCTGGCACTGGCGGCCGCGTTGCAGGTGGACGTGGTGATCGTCTGGGAGGACGGCGGTGATGGCTCCTTTGAAGAAACCCTCATCAACCACGCCGCGCCGCAGTTGGCCGCGACCGTCGAGTTGCGTGGGCAAGCGGATGTCAGCGATGCCCTGGCACAACAGGATGCCGATGGGCTGTGGGCCTGGCTGTGCATCAATGGCGTAGTCGACGAGGTGGCGGCGATCAGCGAATGGCAGGGCGACGCAGTGGACATGGGCTGCATGGAAACCGTCCTCGCCCCTCGCGCCGGTGTGCTGGTGTTCGAAAAAAGCCTGGGTGATCAGGTCGAGGAGGGGGAGCGTTTTGCCAGGATCATCGGGCGCCCTGGTGACCCGGATACGGAGGTAACGCTGCATGCCGCACAAACCGGGCGCCTGGTCACCCGGCATCGCGAACGCCTGGTGGCCCAGGGTGCGGTGGTGGCCAAATTCACCGGCACACGCTTATCCGACAGCTACAGCGGCGGCGTGCTGGACCCTTAGACAACGAATGCCCTCCAACGAGCGTATTGGCAGACGGGGCGGCAAACCGCCCCGTCAGCGGGCCATGCGGTTCAGAGTTCGATGCTGCTGATCACCTGGGTACTGTCATTCGGATCGATCACGCTATGGAATCCCAAGTCATGGATCAGGTCACGCAGCCGGGAGTTGGTGGCCCCGTCGATCGTGTACATGCGTTTGAACCCGTTGGCGCGCGCCGCCTTTATCAGGTGCTGCATCAGGATGTACCCCAGGCCCTGTTGTTGCCAGTTATCGGCCACGGTCACCGCGCATTCGCATTCGTGCTCCTTGGCTTCGGCGTAGCGAGCCACGCCGATTTCGATCAGCTTGCCGTTGTCGTGCACCAGGGCGATAAAGGCCATACGGTGCTGATTATCGACATTCATCAACTGATCCATGAGGCGCTTGCCGGGCTCGTTGATTTCACCCAGGAAGCGCGCGTGCCGCGACTCGGGGGACAGGTTCTTGATGAAATCGTATTCGCGCTCTCGATCGGCGGCGGTCAACGGACGTATCAGCACGTGGCGGCCGTCTTTGAGTTCGTCGATCCAGTGTTCGTGGGGGGCTGCCTCCTTATAGGCGGCATCGGCTTGCCTGTTGTGTTCTGCGAGGGTGGGCATGGCATGACCTCCGAAGGTTGGACGGGATTGAAACAGCGTCTTTTCCATTGGTTTGTACGCCTTTACCGACCGTTAAAGCTGACCTGGATCAGATCAGCATCACTCCGGCCCATGCCGATGACAGCCGGCAATAAACCTCTTGAGTTGCGGCATATCGAGAATGTCGACATTGCGAGCGCTGATATGCACCAGGCCCAGTTTGCGCAGTTGCGCGATACTGCGGCATACCGTCTCCAGGCGCAGGCCCAAGTAAGAGCCGATTTCTTCGCGTCTCATCCGTAATACAAAAGAGCGGGATGAATAACCGCGCGTACTCATGCGCGCCGATAGATTCAATACAAACGCGGCCAGTCGCTCATCGGCATTCATATTGCCCATTTGTAATAACATACTGTGATCACGCACTATTTCGCGGCTCATGATCTTGTTCAAGTTATGTTGCAGCGATGGAATCTGGCTGGCCAGCCGTTCAAGTTGGTGGAAGTGAATCGGACACACTTCGCTGTCTTCCAGGGCCACGGCATGGCAGGCATGCTGCTCGGCGCTGATGGCGTCCAGGCCGAGCATTTCCCCGGCCATCTGGAAGCCGGTGACTTGTTCGCGACCGTCCAGGGAGACAATGCAGGTCTTGAAAAAGCCGGTTCGCACGGCGTAGAGCGAGCGCAGCGGGTCTGCGGTGCGATACAGCGAGGCGCCTTTTTTAACTTTGACCCGTTGGGGAATAAGTGTATCCAGGCGGCTCACTTCGCTATCGTTCAGACCGATGGGTAGACACAACTCTAGAACACTGCAATTGGCGCAAGCTGTCCTTAAATTTTGCGTTTGTACAAGTATTGGTGTCGACTTCATTTTAAAATAAGCCTCTTGCACACTTGCCGGTTGCCTAGATAACACTAAACAACACGTGATGAAAAAAGCTAGGTGCGGACTTATATATTTAGACGGCTGGAGGGTTCCGAATGCCTGGCGTCAGACTGAGGTATCCAAATGAATTGTTTTGGCGCGAAGTACCCCCGCGACGAATAGTGCCGCGGGGCGAGCAAAGTGCGTGTGATCAATCAACGATTTCGGGCTTCACCATCCAGACGCTGCACGGCATCTTGTACAACAGCGATTCGGCTGTACTACCCAGTAAGCGCGACAGCCCGTGATGGCCGACCCGCCCCATGACAATCACATCGACATTGTAGGCATCGGCGTAGCTGGACAGCACTTTCGCCGGGTTGCCCAGGATCATATGGCGCTGTGCTGGCGGGATCCCGTTGCGCGCGGCCAGGTCATTGAAGGCCTGCCCCTGTTCGTCGAACAAGCGCTTGGCGGCGACCGACGAGAAGAAGCCGGCGCCGCTGCCAAACCCGTACTCCTGGGCGCCCAGGTCGGACAGGTCATGGGCGTACACCACTTCCACCTCGGCATCGCAGTCGGTGGCCAACTTGACCGCTTCATGCAGGATGCGGTCGTTAAGGTCGTCATAGTGCTCATTGCGATGGAACGGGTCCACGGCGGCCACGATCTTGCGCGGCAAGGCATGTTGCGCACCGCTGACAAAATGCAGTGGCACCGGGCATTCGCGAATCAGGTGCACGTCCAGTGGCGTGAACATCAGCCGCGACAGCAGCGACTCATGCTCCAGCGCCTTGATCACCACGGCCATCGGCTCTTCCCGCAGGCGCACCAATATCTCCTGCAGCGGGCGTTCCACCCAGGCCACCTCGGTGGTGACCGTCAGCCCGAGATTGCGTAACGGCCGGGCCTGGTCCTCCAGCCATTGATGATGACGCTCGACATAGCCCAGGCGCATCTGTTCCAGCGCCTGTTCATTGACCAGGCCGGCGGTGGCCAGGCCTTCCAGGTAATCAAAGGCCAGGATATGCAGCGCGGCGCCTTCGGCCTTGGCCAGGGCAGCGGCCCTGTCGAAGGCCGGACTGTGCTCCATCAATGGTGAAACCAGCAACAAGTAACGGGCTTGAGTGGACATGGGCAATCTCCCTTGGGTAAGCGGCGGATAGCAGTGGGCAATGGTGCCTGCCTGACATCATCGCGCCGGGCGCCGGTGGCGGTTTGACTTGCATCAAGTCGCCTTGAGCGGGAGCCAGGTCAACGATGCGCGGTCAGGGGCTATGATCAATCCGGGGATTGTTGATCATGATCAACTTGTGCCGTGCGTTCGCGGCGCAGTCTGGTCGCCAATCAGGCTTTTCCGGCCCAGGAGGTCACAGCATGGCAACCATGAGAGCAGCTGTCTTCGTTGAAAAAAACCGCATCGTCCTGGACGACAAACCCATTCCCGAAGTCGGTCCGTTGGACGCCTTGGTGCGCATTACCACCACCACCATCTGCGGCACCGACGTGCATATCCTGCGCGGCGAGTACCCGGTCGCCAAAGGCCTGACCGTGGGCCATGAACCGGTGGGCGTGATTGAGCGGCTGGGGTCCCAGGTTCGCGGGTTTGTCGAAGGCCAGCGGGTGATCGCCGGCGCCATCACCCCCAGCGGGCAAAGCTATGCCTGCCTGTGCGGGTGTGGCTCCCAGGACGGGCCCGATACACGGCATGGCTTTCGCGCGGCGGGGGGCTGGAAATTCGGCAATACCCTCGACGGCTGCCAGGCCGAATACGTGCTTGTCCCCGATGCGCTGGCCAACCTGTGCCCGATCCCCGACGGTTTAAGTGACGAACAGGTGCTGATGTGCCCGGACATCATGTCCACCGGGTTTTCCGGGGCCGAGCGCGGCGAGGTGAGCATTGGCGACACGGTGGTGGTATTCGCCCTGGGGCCGATCGGCTTGTGCGCGGTGGCGGGGGCACGCCTTAAAGGCGCCTCGATGATTATCGGGGTCGACGGGGTCAGTGAACGCATGAACGTCGCCCGCAGCCTCGGCGCTACCCATATCGTCGATTTCAAGAAAGGCAATGTGGTCGAGCAAATCATGGCGCTCACGGACGGCCGTGGGGTCGACGTGGCGATCGAAGCCCTGGGCACCCAGGGCACGTTCGAGTCGGCCTTGCGCGTGCTGCGCCCCGGTGGGCGCCTGTCCAGCCTGGGGGTGTATTCCAGTGACCTGCACATTCCCTATGACGCCTTCAGTGCGGGGCTGGGGGATTACAGCATCGTGTCGACCCTGTGCCCCGGCGGCAAGGAGCGCATGCGCCGCTTGATGGCCGTGGTTGCCAGCGGCGGGGTGGACCTGTCGCCCCTGGTGACCCACCGCTTCAAGCTCGACGATATCGAGGCGGCCTATGAGCTGTTTGCCCATCAACGCGATGGCGTCATGAAGGTCGCGATTACTCCCTGAAGGCGCCTGGGGGCGCCAGCCGAGGCCAAGGATGCTGATCACCATCACACAACAACAGGCGCCGCTGCGCTGGACAGTACATATGGACGCCTGGTTCGTGCATTTCACCAGCCTGGCCGCAGCCGAAGACTTCGTGCACCGCCTGCGGGCACGGCTGGACGCACCTCATCCCTGGCCAAGCGTCGCCGCGCCAAGGGGCACCACAGGTTCTGCACCGGCTTTGATTCGCACCGGCGGGTATGGATGACGCACACCCTCGACCTGGCCGGTGCCGCTGCGGCGCTGGGTATCGGCATGCTGATCGGGCTTGAGCGCGAACGTCGCAAGGGGCAGGGCGAACTGCGCGCTTTTGCCGGTTTGCGCACTTATTCCATCACCGCGTTATTAGGCTATGTGACGCAGCAAGTCGGTGGCGGCCTGTTGTTGGGGCTGATCGCCGGCTGCCTGGCGGTGATCGCCAGCACGGCGTACTGGAAGAGCCAGGATAAAGACCCGGGCATCACCAGCGAAGTCACCTTGCTCATGGTGCTGGTATTGGGCGCAGGGTGTGGGGACGCCCCCGAACGGGCTATCGCCATCGGCGTCGTCGTCGCCGGTTTGCTGGCCTACCGCGACAAACTGCATAACTTTGCCCGCATCCAATTGACCGACATCGAAATGCGTGACGGGCTGTTGCTGCTGATCGTGGCGCTGGTGGTGTTGCCGCTGGCGCCGGATCGCTTTATCGGCCCCTATGGTGCGCTTAACCCGCGCACTATCTGTACCTTGACGGTGTTGTTGATGGCGGTAGGGGCGGTGGGCCATGTGGCGGTGCGCGCGCTTGGGCCGCCGTATGGCTACGTCGTGGGCGCCATTGCTTCGGGGTTCGCTTCCAGCACGGTGACCGTGGCCGCCATGGGCCAGATTGTCGGCAAGGAGCCGCAGCACCTGCGCACCCTCGCGGCAGCGGCGATTTTTTCGAATATTGCCACCGTGACCCAAATGGCGCTGATCCTCGGCGCCGTGGAGCCAAGGCTGCTTTCGCAGATGGCCTGGCCGCTGCTCGCCGGGTTTGCCACCACCGCGTTGTATGGGGCAGCCCTGATGCTGCGCGCGCCGACGACAGCGGCCAGCCAAATCATCAAGGTTGGCGGTGCATTCGACCTCAAGCTGGCGCTGATCATGGTCTTGACCCTGACCGGCATTACCTTCCTGTCGTCAGTGATGCTCCATTACTTCGGCCAGGTGGGGGTGATGTTGACCGCGACCTTGAGTGGTTTCGCCGACGCTCACGCGTCCATCGCCTCGATTGCCGCCCTGGCCACCAGCGGCCAGTTGTCCCTGGAGGCTGCGTCCATTCCGATATTGCTGGTGGTCAGTTGCAACGCGCTGAGCAAGTGCCTGGTGGCCTGGGTCAGCGGCGGCCGCACATTCGCCGCCTACGTGATCGCCGGGCAAGTGCTGCTGACCGGCGCAATGTGGCTGGGCACACTGCTCAGGTAACGTGCGCGCGCACCGGGATCTCCAGGGTCGCTCGCAGGCCACCGGTTTCCCGGTTTTCAAGGCGCACCCGCCCCCCCAGGCGCTGGGCGATGGTTTGTACGATCGTCAGGCCCAGGCCCGCCCCCTTGGCATTGCCGCGGCTGTAAAAGCGCTCGAAGAGCCGGCCGCGCTGGGCCTCATCGATGCCGGGGCCCTGGTCGTCGATGGTCAGGGCGAAATACTCGGCGTTTTTGCACAAACCCACGGTGATCACCCCATGTTCCGGGGAGAAATTCGCCGCGTTGGTCACCAGGTTGGTCAAGGCGATATCGATCGCGCCGGCGTCGGTCGTCACCTGGTACGGCGCATCGTCGACCTCGAACACCAGTTCCAAGTCCTTGCTCAGCAACCAGGGGGTCAACTGGATCAGGGTTTCACGCACCGTTGTCGCCAGGTCGATCGCCTGTACCGCTGGCTGCCCGGCGCTCGGTTCCAGGCGTGCCATGGTCAGCAACTGGTTGACCAGGCGGCTGGTGCGGTCGACACCGGCGATCAGGAAGGCCAGGGACTCGCGCCGCTCGGTTTCGGTGCCGGCTTCCAGCAGGTTTTGCGCATGCACCCGCAATACCGCCAGGGGCGTGCGCATTTCGTGGGCGGCGTCGGCAATAAAGCGTCGCTCGCGACCCAGCATGTCCTGGATTTGCGCGAGCATACGGTTCAACGCCGCCTGCATCGGTTCCAGCTCCATAGGCAAGGGCGTCAGTTGCATCGGTTCCAGGGAACCGGAATGCCGTGCACGCAAGGTGGCCGCCATGTCGGCCAAGGGCTTGAGCCCCCAGCCAATCGCCAGCCAGACCATGGCGGCGAGGATCAGGCTGCCCAGCACATTCGGCCACAAGGTATGCCGCACGATGCGCTGGACCAGGTCGGAGCGCACATCGTCGCGCTCGCCCACCCAAATGCGCAGGCCATTGTCCTTGTCCTTGAGCACGAAGCCGCGCCATTGCCGGCCATTGAGGTCGTCGATATTGCTGTAGCCCGGTTGTTCCGGGGGCGTGGCGAATGACGGTGAACTGGCGGTAAACACCAGCAGTTCGCCCTGGGGGTTCCACACCTGGAAGGCAATCTTGCTTTCGTAAGGGTGCCCATCCACCTTGGGCATGGCTTCGCCCAAGGCTTTGTTGAAGGCGCGATACAGCTCCGTCTGGTCTTTGCTCGCCAGCGGCATGCTCATGACGCCCTGGAGCAGGCGTGCGTTCTGCGCCAGTTGCGCATCGTAGACTTCGGCGATTTCGTGATTGCTGTCGTGCAGGTTCAGCACACTGATCACCAGCAATCCGGCGAGCATCAGGCCGATGATCAGGGTCAGGGTGCGCCGCCGAATCGAGGTCATCCGCGCTCCTCCACCAGGTAGCCGACGCCGCGAACGGTACGGATCAGTTCGCTGGAGAACTTCTTGCGCAGGTGATGGATATGCACCTCCAAGGTGTTGCTTTCGGCTTCTTCGTTCCAGCCGTAGAGCAGTTGCATCAGCTGGTCACGGGTCATCACGCGGCCTGGCGGCGACAGCAGTTCGTGCAGCAGTTGATATTCCTTGGGCGTGAGCAGCACCGGTTCGCCGTGGTAGCTGACTTGCTGTGTGCTCGGGTCCAGGCAAATGCCCGCGTGTTCGATCATTACCCGCGCACGTCCGGCGCTGCGCCGTAGCAGGGCACGCAGGCGCGCCTTGAGTTCGGCCAGGTCGAAGGGCTTGACCAGGTAATCGTCGGCGCCGGCATCCAACCCGGCGATGCGGTCTTCGGTGGCGTCCCGCGCCGTGAGGATCAGCACCGGCAGGTTCGAGCCGCTGTCGCGCAGGCGTCGCAGCACCTCCAAGCCATCCATGCGCGGCAGGCCGAGATCGAGCACCACCACGTCAAAGGTTTCGCTGAGCAAGGCATGCAAGGCACTGCTGCCGTCTTGCAGCCAATCGACGGTGTAGCCCTCACGCACCAGCGCCTGGTGAATACCTTCACCCAATGCCACGTCATCCTCGATCAGTAATAGGCGCACGCAGACTCCTGTCAGTTGAGTTTTTTGTTGATGTCGGCCAGCACGCTTTCGATCTCTTTGCGCCGCCCGGCATCGGCGGTTTCCCGACCCGGCCGGGGGGCGGCCAGCAGGGCTTTTTGCAGGGCATCACGGGCTTCGCCATAGCGTTTTTGCCGGTACAGGTGGTCACCCCAGAAGTACAGACTATCAATGCCCGCTGGGTTCAGTTGCAAGGCCTGTTTGAGCAACTGTTCGGCCTTGTCGGCATCGCCGAAGCCAATGGGCCAACCGGGGACGCGATCATACAGGGCCGCCAGGCTGGTATAGGCCGAGCCTTGCAGGGCCTTGGGGTCCAGGGCCAGCGCTTTTTCCAGGTCGACCTTGGCCGCCTTGACCTTGCTCAACGCGCCCAGCCCGCCCTGGGCACCGGCCCAACTGCTGGTGACAATCCCCGACCAGATCCACGCCTCGGCAGCCTGGGGGCGGGCCTGGGTGAAGGCCGTTGCCTGGGTGGCCAATTGTTCGAAAGCCTGGGTTCGCTGCTCTTCAGGCAGGTTGTATTGGATCTGGGCCCAGCGCGTCTGGATGTCGTTCAGGCGTTGCTGGTCAGCGGCCTCCAGCGCCCAGGTCAAGGGGCTCAGGGCGGTGAGCAGCAGCGCAACGAAAAGTCGTTTCATGGTTTCAGGTCCTCATTCTCGGGTTTGTCGCTCAAGCGGCGTACCAACGGCAGTTGTTTGCGCAAGCCTCGGTCGACCAGGTTGGGCAGCAGGCTGTTAAGGCGCACAAAGAAACGCTCCGGCCAGCCCAGGTACAGATCGCGACGCTCGTTGGCAATCGCCTGGATCACGGCTGAAGCCACGGTGTGCGGGTCGTCGACGTTGGACTTGAGCGCATCGTTCAAGGCTTGCGCGGCGGGGCTGTTCATCTTGGTATGGGTGGCGCGCGGGGCGACGTACAGCACCCCGACGCGGGTATCGGCCAGTTCCCGGCGCAGCGCTTCAGAAAAGCCGCGCAAGGCGAACTTGGTGGCGCAGTAGGTGGCATAGCCGGGGTAGCCGATGGAGCCGTAGGTAGAGCCGACGTTCACCACCATGGCGCTTGGCGCCTGCTTGAGCATGGGTAACAGCAGCTTGGTCAGGCAGATGGGCGCCGTGATGTTCAGCGCCAGCATCCCGTTGATTTCGTTGTCGTCCAGTTGCTCCAGCATCGCGAAGTGATTGATCCCGGCGGCGTTGATCAGCAGGTTCACGCCGCCGATGGCTTCGGCGGCGGCCAGCACTTTGCGCCGGTCGGCGAGAAAGGTCAGGTCGGCGCTTACCCAGCACAATTGCTGCGGATAGCGTTCAAGCAAACCTTCCAACGGCCCACGATGACGGGCCACGGCCAGCACCCGCGCGCCACTGGCGCAGAGGGCGGACACAATCGCCAGGCCAATCCCACCGCTGGCGCCGGTCAGCACCACGCGGGCGTCAGACAGGCGCATGGGAAGCCTCCCCAAGGCGCGGCAGGCTGCGGAACATATCGGTGTAGAGCGCGTACACCACCTTGGATGCGCGGATCACGGCGGCCTGGTCTTCAGGATCATCCAGGCTGTTCATCAAGCGGCGGTAGGTTTCCATGTGGCCGATGTCCAGGGAACCGTGGGAGCTCAGGTAGCTGAACGCGGTGGCCGGCAGTTGCAAGCGATCGCGGATGCTATCGGCGGCATGGGTGGCCAGGGCGATACTGGTGCCTTCCAGCACATTGACCATGCCGAACAGGCCAACCGGGTTGTCACGGGCGATCAGGTCATAGAGGTAGCTGACCATCAATTCGATGGGCAACCCAGGGCGCCCATCGCGTACCGCCGCCTTGTCGCCGCCACAGGCGGCGATGTCATCCAGCACCCATTGCTCATGGCCATATTCATCTTCGATGTAGTCGCAAACGGCCTTGCGCAGCCATTCCAGGCGCGAGGGCAAGCGCGCGCCGCAAGCCATCATCAACGGCACGGTATGCCGTACGTGGTAGTAGGCCTGGGCCAGGAATGCGCGATAGCTTTCCAGGCTGACCTTGCCTTCCATGGCATCGCGGATGATCGGCAGGTTGAACAGTGCGTTGCGTTCCTGTTGGGTGGCTTCTTGCAGCGAGTCGAAAAAATTCACGATGAGGTTTCCTCGTTGAGTGCAGGGGCAAGCTGGGTTTGATAACGGGCGACGATGGCGTCGCGCCGTGGCCGGCCATTGGCGGTGAGCAAGCCATTGGCGGCGGTGAAGGGTTCTGCCAGGCGCGTCCAGCGATGCACCTGGGCGTAGTCCGGCAGGCTGCTATTGGCCTCGGCCACGGCGGCGGCCAGTTGGGCGTCGCTGCAGTCGGCGCGATGGGGCCACAGCAGGGCATGGTTCTGCGGCAGTGCTTCGCCGTACACGAACGCCTGGGCGATGACCCCGCCCTGGGTCAGTTCGGCCTCGACCCAGTCCGGGTTGACGTTGCGCCCGTAACTGGTGACGAACTGATGTTTCTTGCGGCCCTTGAGGTAGAGAAAACCGTCTTCGTCGAAGGCGCCCAGGTCGCCGCTGGGCCACCATTGTTCGGGCTGGCCGGGCTGGCCCAGGTAGCCGAGCAGGGTCGATCCCTTGATCAGCACTTCACCGTCTTCGGCCAGGCGGATTTCCACGTGGGGCAGGGGCCGGCCGACACTTCCCGGCCGGTTGGCCTCAGGGCGGTTCAGGCACACCACCGAAGCGCATTCCGAGAGCCCGTAGCCTTCGTACACCGGCATGCCCAAGTGGTGCGCCCGTTGCAACAAGGCCTTGGAGACGCGCGCACCGCCGACCGCGGCGAAGCGCAGCCCCAGGGGGCTGAATGCCTTTTGCTCGGCGGCGATGACCAACATCAACAGTAACTGCGGCACCAGGATCAGGCTGTGGGGCTGGCGTGCCGCCAGGCAACCGAGCAATTGCGCTGCGTCCACCGCGCTGGCGCCCTGGATACCCAGGCTCTTCTGGCTGGGCAGGCTCAAGGTGGCGCCGGCATACAACGCGGCGTAGCAACCGAGGTTCTCCAGCAAAATCGCAATGGGCAACAAGGCCAGGTGATGGCGTGGGTCGGTGACGTGGCTGGCCTGGTACAACTCACGGGCCACCCGCAACAGGCTGTCGGCGCTCAGGCACACGCCCTTGGGCGCCCCAGTGGTGCCGGAGGTGAAGGTCAGCTTGGCGGTAGCCGATGGCATCGAAGGGCGGCCTTCAAACGTACGGCACCAGAATTCGCCGGATTGACGGTAGCCACTGGCGAGCAGTTCAGCCTCCAGGTGGGGCTCGGCGAGCACCCGCTCAGCGTGGCTTTGTTGCAGGCAGTGGGCGCGCTGTGCCGGGCTGAAGAACGGCGGCAGGGTCAGGCAGGTCAGCCCCTCGAACAGCACCGCCAGGTCCCACAGCATGGCCTCGACGCCATTGTCCAAGGCCAGGGCGACCACTTTCACGCCTTCGTCGCGCAGGCGTTCGCGGCGGTACTCGACTTCGGCGAACAGTGAGGCGTAATCCATCTTCAAGGTGTCGCCCCACAAGGCGATAGCACCGTCATTGCGCTCGGCGTAACCGCGAAGCACGGCGTGGAAGCGGCGGGTTTCAGGCGACATGGCTGGCGTCCTCAATCGTGGTAGGCAACCCCAGGCGTGAGAACAGGCCCATGTTGCGCAAATGGATAAAGCCGGCGCGGATATTGCCGACATGCACCCAAGGTTGGCTTTCGTAGTAACTGCCCCAGTGATGGCGGTCATCGCCCAGGCGCTGCGGGTCGGCGGCGCACAGGGTGACCGGCTTCAAGCCGAGGCGGTGGAAGCTGTTGACCAGGCCGATATTGCCGGTGAACGCCACCCACTCCAGGCCACCCATGGCCAGCAGCCAGGTGATGGCGATGATGCTCAGGCGGGCGCTGCCGGTATCGCTGGCGGCCAGGTTGCCGACTTCGGCAATGGCCCCGCGCTCCACCGGTTGGTCGGCGGCGGCACTGATCAGTGGCTCGATCGGATGGTCCAGGTAACGTTCCAGGAACAACGGTTCTGCGTTCGCCAGGCGCACCCCGGCGACGGCACACAGTTCACCGTTGGCCTGGCTCACGCCAAACAACTGCGGCATGAAGTGGCGGATATCGGCGCCGTGGGCAATGCGAAAACGCTGTTGGATAAACGCCTCGAATTCCGCGCGCTGAGGGTCTTGGGGCAGGGCACGGGCGAGGCATAGCGGCGTACTGTCGGCCTGGCCAAACAGCAGCGGCAAGCGATCGCTCCAATCGATGTCGGGCATTGGCGATACGTCTCCCAAGTGAAGTTGGGTGGAGTATCGGAGGCATTTCTTAACGAAGTCTGAAGGTGGTGAAAATGATCGATCGGCCGATCTTCAGACTGCCTTAAGACTTCGCAGGCAGGGTGACGCCGACGCTTCGAGGCCGAGACCGGCCACCCTTCCTGCATAAGGCTCCTTTCCCATGACCGAAAACCAGATGACAACGCGCTACGCAAGGCTGTCGATGAGCCTGCACTGGCTGATGCTCGCGCTGTTCGTTGGCGTGTACGCCTGTATCGAAATCAAAGGCCTGCTGCCCCGCGGGCATGCGCTCAAGGGCGTGTTCCTCGGTGGCCATGCGCTGTTCGGGATTGGCATATTCGTGCTGGTCTGGCTGCGTCTGCTGGGACGCCTGGCGCCACGCCCGCCGATTGTGCCGCGACCGCCCGCCTGGCAAACGGCTGCATCGCACCTGATGCACCTGGCGTTGTACGGCCTGATGATCATCACGCCACTGCTGGCGTGGCTGATGCTCAATGCCGCAGGCAAGCCGGTGCCGTATTTCGAGTTCGGCTTACCCACGCTGGTCGCACCGGACCCGGACCTGGCCCGGCAGTTCAAGCACTGGCATGAGTGGCTGGGTAGCGCCGGCTATTGGTTGATCGGCCTGCACGCGGCGGCGGGGCTGTTCCACCATTACTGGGTGCGTGATAACACCCTGGTGCGCATGCTGCCGAAACGCTACAAAGGCTGAAATTGCGATTAAAGCGCTTGATGAAACGTTTCTTCTAGCGACAAACGGCGCACGCAAGCGCTTGCGTAAGTAAATGTATCTGATTAGAGTCGGTGGCAATCGGCTCTGATCCAAGGGGTCGATAGACAAAAATAATAAAACCAGGAGCTCAGTCATGAGCCTTGAACCCTTGCTTGAGATGCAGGGCATCAGCAAAACCTTCAACGGTTTGCGTGTGCTCAAGAATGTCGGCCTGAAGGTCTACCCCGGCGAAATCCACGCCTTGATGGGGGAGAACGGCGCCGGCAAATCGACCCTGATGAAAATCCTCTCCGGCGCCTACCAGGCCGATCCCGGCGGCGAAATCCGCATCGCCGGCCAGCGTGTCGCCACCTTCACGCCCGCCACCGCCAAAGCCCTCGGCATCGCCGTGATCTATCAGGAACTGAGCCTGTGCCCGAACCTGAGCGTGGCCGAGAATATCTACCTGGGCCGGGAACTGCGTCGTGGCTGGACCATCGACCGCCAGGGCATGCAGGCCGGTTGCGTCGAGGTGCTGCAACGCCTGGGCGCCGAGTTCACCCCGGCAACCCAGGTCAGCAGCCTGTCGATCGCCGAGCGCCAATTGGTGGAAATCGCCCGCGCCTTGCATGCCCACGCCAAGTTGCTGGTGATGGACGAGCCGACCACGCCGCTGTCGTCCCGCGAGACCGACCGCCTGTTCGCGCTGATCAAGCAACTGCGCAGCCAGGGCCTGGCGATCATCTATATCAGCCACCGTATGGCCGAGATCTATGAGCTGTCGGACCGCGTCTCGGTGCTGCGCGACGGCCAATACATCGGCGAATTGACCCGCGACGCGCTGTCGGCCGAGGTGTTGGTGAAAATGATGGTGGGCCGCGACCTCTCCGGTTTCTACAAAAAGGAACACGCGGCCTATAACCCCGGCAACGTGGTGATGCGCGTGCGTGACATGGCCGATGGCAAGCGCGTGCGCAATTGCAGTTTCGACCTGCATGCCGGTGAAGTGCTGGGCATTGCCGGTTTGGTCGGGGCAGGGCGCACCGAACTGGCGCGACTGATTTTCGCCGCCGACCCGCGCACCTCCGGCACCCTGGAAGTGGTGGGCGAGCGCGTGACCCAACTGCGCAACCCGGCCGATGCGATTCGGGCCGGCGTGGTCTACCTCACCGAAGACCGCAAGGCCCAGGGCCTGTTCCTCGACATGAGCGTGGCCGACAACATCAATGTCTGTGCCTGTGTGCCCGACGCCCATGCCGGTGGCGTACTCGATCGCCGGCATGCCGCGCAACGCTCGAATGACGCGATCAAGTCACTGTCGATCCGCGTGGCCTCGGGCAAGGTCAATGTGGGGGCGTTGTCCGGTGGCAACCAGCAAAAGGTCTTGCTGGCGCGGCTGCTGGAGGTCAAGCCGCATGTGCTGATCCTCGACGAACCGACGCGGGGCGTGGACATCGGCTCCAAGTCCGAGATCTACCGCATCATCAACCAACTGGCCCAGGCGGGCGTCGGCATCGTGGTGATCTCCAGCGAATTGCCGGAAATCATCGGCACCTGCGACCGTGTGCTGATCATGCGCGAAGGCCAGTTGGTGGCCGAAGTCGGCGGGGCTTCCGGCCACGTCATTTCCCAGGAACGTATTATTGACCTCGCCACTGGTGGCGATCAGGTGGTTGCCCATGGCTGATTCACACAACACGATGACCCTCCCGGCTGTCGGCAAGGCCGAACGCGTCCGAGGGCTGATGCGCACGGTCGGCATGCTGCCGGTGCTGATCCTGCTGCTGGTGGGCTTTGCCCTGGCCAGTGAAAACTTCCTGACGATGCAGAACCTGTCGATCATCACCCAGCAGGCGTCGGTCAATGTGGTGCTGGCGGCGGGCATGACCTTTGTGATCCTCACGGCGGGCATCGACCTGTCGGTGGGGGCGATCCTGGCGGCGTCGGCCGTGGTGGCGTTGCAGGCGTCGATGTCGCCGCAGTTCGGCATGTTCGGTATCGCCGCCGGTATCGGCTTTGGCCTGTTGCTGGGCTTGGTCAACGGCGGGCTGATTGCCTTCATGCGCCTGCCGCCGTTTATCGTCACCCTCGGGGCCTTGACCGCCATGCGCGGCCTGGCGCGCTTGCTCGCCGATGACAAGACGGTGTTCAACCCCGACCTGCCTTTTGCCTTTATCGGCAATGACTCGATCCTCGGCGTGCCGTGGCTGGTGGTGATCGCAGTGGCGGTGGTGGCCCTGTCGTGGTTCATCCTGCGTCGCACCGTGATGGGCGTGCAGATCTATTCGGTGGGCGGCAACCCCGAAGCGGCGCGGCTCTCCGGAATCAAGGTGTGGAAAGTGCTGCTGTTTGTCTATGCCATGTCCGGTGCGCTGGCCGGGCTCGGTGCGGTGATGAGCGCCTCGCGCCTCTTCGCCGCCAACGGCCTGCAACTGGGGCAATCCTATGAACTGGACGCGATTGCCGCCGTGATCCTCGGCGGCACCAGCTTTACCGGCGGGGTCGGCACCATCGGCGGCACGTTGATCGGCGCCCTGATCATTGCGGTACTCACCAATGGCCTGGTGCTGCTGGGGGTGTCGGATATCTGGCAGTACATCATCAAGGGCATCGTGATCATCGGCGCAGTGGCGCTGGATCGTTATCGCCAATCCGGTGCGCGCACCTGAATTCACTCATACAACAATCACAAGAGAGACCCGCATGAACCTTAAACATCTGTTCCCCGTCATGGCCTTGGCCGCCCTGATGTCCCAAGCCGTTGAAGCCCGCGAGCTCAAAGCCCTCGGCATCAGCATGGGCTCGCTCGGCAACCCGTATTTCGTGACCCTGGCCGACGGCGCAACCGCTAGGGCCAAGGCCCTGAACCCCGACGTCAAGGTGACCTCGGTGTCGGCCGACTATGACCTGAGCAAGCAGTTCTCGCAGATCGACAACTTCATCTCGTCCAAGGTCGACCTGATCCTGATCAACGCCGTCGACCCTTCTGCCATGGCCTCGGCGATCAAGAAAGCGCGCGACGCCGGGATTGTCGTGGTGGCCGTGGATGTGGACGCCAAGGGCGTGAATGCCACCGTGCAGACCGACAACGTCGAAGCCGGCAAGCTGGCCTGCCAGTTCCTGGTGGACAAGCTCAAGGGCAAGGGCAACGTGATTATCCAGAACGGCCCGCAAGTCACGGCGGTGACCGATCGCGTCAAAGGTTGCAAGTCCGCCCTGGCCGCGGCACCCGACATCAAGGTGCTGTCCGACGACCAGGACGGCAAGGGCTCGCGCGAAGGCGGCCTGAACGCCATGCAGGGTTACCTGACCCGCTTCCCGAGCATCGACGGCCTGTTCGCGATCAACGACCCGCAAGCCATCGGCAGCGACCTGGCGGCCAAGCAGCTCAAGCGCAGCGGCATCATCATTACGTCGGTGGACGGCGCGCCGGATATCGAACATGCGCTCAAGACCGACACACAGATCCAGGCATCCGCCAGCCAGGACCCGTGGGCCATGGCGCAGACAGCGGTGAACATCGGCAATGACCTGCTCAATGACAAGGCCCCGGCCGAAGCGGTGACCCTGCTCACGCCCAAACTGATCACCCGTGACAACGTCGGCACCTACAGCGGCTGGTCGAGCAAACATTGATTCATTGAGAGGAACGGCGCCGTGGTCACCATGGATGACGTCGCAAGCAGGGCGGGGGTGTCGACATCGACCGTGTCACATGTGTTGAACGGCACCCGTAAAGTCAGCCCGGCCACGGTGCAGGCGGTACAGCGCGCGATCCAGGAGTTGGGGTACATCCCCAACACCCTGGCACGCTCGCTGGCACGCTCGAGCACCAGCACGATCGGCGTGGCGATCTCGGCACTGTCCAACCATTACTTCAGCGAGACGGTGCACGCGATTGAAACCGAGTGCGCCAAACACGGCTACATGATGCTGTTCGTCGACACCCATGATGACCCCGAGCAGGAGCTGCGGGTGGTCACGGCGCTGCATCACCGACGCGTCGACGGCATTGTGCTGGCGCCGTCGAACGGCTCGCTGGCCCTGGAGTACCTGAAGGCCAACGAGATACCGGCGGTGCTGGTGGATCGGATGATGAGCGAGCACTTTGACCAGGTCGGGGTCGAGAATACCCAACCCACTCAGGCGCTGATTGAGCACTTGATCGCCCATGGGCATCGCCGGATTGGGTTTATTGCCGGGCGTACGGGGTTCAGCACCACGGATGAACGGGTCGCCGGTTACCGCGCCGCCTTGCACGCGGCAGGGCTGGCGTTTGATCCGCAGTTGCTGGTCAATGGCGGTTCCAACAGCGAGCCGGCGCGCCAGGCCACCGTGCAGTTGCTGGGCCTGGCTGCGCCACCCACCGCGATCATGGCCGGCAATAACCTGATGACCCTCGGCGCGATGCACGCCTTGCGTGACGCGCAGCTCGAAGTGCCGAGACAAATGGCCCTGGTGGGCTTTGATGATTTTGACTGGGCGGACTTTTTCGTGCCGCGCCTGAGCCTGATCGCGCAGCCGGTCAAGGCCCTCGGCGCCCGCGCGGTCGACCTGTTGCTGCAACGTATGGCGTCGCCTGACGCTCCCCCCCAGAGTGTGCGCCTGGCGCCGACCCTGCAGTTACGTAACTCCTGTGGCTGTCATTGATTGGAATAACACACGCATGAACCGTCCTGTTTCCCTCGGCATCGACCTGGGCACCTCGGAACTCAAAGCCATCCTGATGGACGCCAGTGGTGCGGTGCTGGCCCATGCCGGCGTGCGCTTGAACGTGTCGCGGCGGCACAGCGGCTGGTCTGAACAGGCGCCGGAAGACTGGTGGCAAGCCTGTTTGCAGGCGTTGGCGCAACTGCGCGGACACGAGGCGTTTACGCGCGTGGCCTGTATCGGCCTGTCGGGGCAGATGCATGGCGCGGTGTTGCTGGGGGCGGACAACCGCGTGTTGTACCCGGCGATCCTGTGGGACGACTCCCGCGCCGTGGCCGAAGCCGCGCAACTCGGGAGCGGCTTTGCCGACGTCACCGGCAGCCTGCCGATGGCCGGGCTGACCGCGCCGAAACTGCTGTGGCTGCAACAGCATGAACCCGAGGTGTTCCAGGCGATTGATTGCGTGCTGTCGCCCAAGGATTACCTGCGCCTGCGCCTGAGTGGCGAGCGCATCAGCGAGATGTCCGATGCGGCGGGTACGTTATGGCTGGATGTGGCACGGCGGGAATGGTTTTCCCCGATGGTGCGGGCGACCGGCCTTACGCCTGAGCAACTGCCCAGGCTGGTGGAGGGGGGCACGGCGAGCGCTTTGTTGACGGCCACGGGGCTGGGCTTATCCACTGACGTGGTGATTGCCGGGGGCGGTGGCGATAACCCTGTCGCAGCGGTCGGCATTGGCGCGATCAACGCCGGTGATGGCTTCATTACCCTGGGCACCAGCGCGGCGATTGTCGCCATCACCGACCATGCGGCCGGCAACCCGGCCAGCGCCGTGCATAGCTTCTGCCATGCGCTGCCCAATCGCTGGTACACCATGGGCGCGATGCTGGCTGGCGCCAGTTGCCTGCGCTGGGTGACGCGACTGACGGGGCATTCAGATGAACAAACACTATTGGACCAGGTGCAGGCGCAGTTGCCCATCGGGCAGCCGGTGCCTTTGGACACACCGTTGTTTTTGCCGTACCTCGCGGGTGAACGCACCCCCCATAACGATCCGCTGCTGCGTGGCGGCTTCATGAACCTGGGCCATGACTGCACCCCGGCGATGCTCGGCTACGCAGTGATGGAAGGGGTGGGTTTCGGCTTGCGGGACGCGTTGCACGCGGTGCAATCGACCGGCGCCGACGTGACCTCGTGCGCCTTGGTGGGCGGTGGTGCGCGCAGTGAGTATTGGGCGCAGTTGCTGGCCAATATCCTGCGGCGTGAAATCTACACCTTGCACGGCAGCGAATTGAGCGCTTGCGTGGGCGCGGCGAAGCTGGGCTTCCTGGCGATAGGGCAAGGCGCCGCGCTGTTGGAAGCGGGCATGCCGGTAAAAACGCGGTACGCGCCTGACCTGACACAGCAGCCGATGCTGGAAGCCCGTTATCGCAAGTTCCAGGGGCTGCTGACCGCGGCAAAAGCCCTTCACGACTAATACGGTGCTTGTTGTGGCGAGCGGGCTTCCTGTGGCGAGCGGGCCTGCCCGAATGCCGTTCAGTTAAGGCTTTTTTGTAGGAGCGAGCTTGCTCGCGAAGAACTCACAGGCGCCGCGTTGATTCAGGA
>NZ_JBXAFK010000060.1:0-41007 GCF_058793055.1 Pseudomonas sp. MPR-R2A5 | reverse complement strand
TCAACGATAACGCGCGCTTCCTGAATGAACGCGGCGCCTGTGAGTTTTTCGCGAGCAAGAACTAGGCGTCCCCCTCGCTCCTACAGACGGCGATGGACGCTGCCCCCTACATTTCGCTCGGCACTAGGCGTCGGGAACGCCTTTTTCCCATGCCGACCAGTTCTTCAGGATCGCCTGTACCAACGGATTGCCCGTGCGGTACAGGTTCTCCAACGCGGGTACGAACCCTCCCTGGTCGGCGTATTTGAGCAGGTTGTCCACTTCGCTGTAGCCAGGGTACGGGCGGTCGAAGTCCGATCCGGCACGTACGACGGCCAGGCGCTGGATATCTACTAAGCCTTCACGGCTGGCGCGTAGCAAAGCTTCATAGGTGGAGTTGTCTTCCTGCTGGGTGGTGCAGTATTCGCCTTTGTTGTCCGTGAGCAGCTTGGTCCACACCTCGGCGCGTTCGCTCAGGCGCGTGCCGGAGAACCAGGTATTGCCCGCCAGGGTGTCGCAACGGGTGACTTGCGGCGGCTGGTTGGCGGGGGCGGCGGGGTAGTGTTTGCGCCAGGCGGCGGACTCTTTGCTTTCCGTGAGTTCGACCTTGTGCGACAGGGCGAACGCCTTGGCCTGCAGCTTGGGGTTCAGCTCGAACACTTCGGTCTTGTAGTCCAGCGGCGTCTTTTCGTTGGGCCCCTTGGTGTTGATGCCGATATACCCGGTCGGCCAATCCTTGGGTGCATCCCGCGAATCCAGCTCCCACTGGGTGCCGAATTCCACCAGGTAGTGGGCCCAGGCGGCCGTGCCGAGGGTGCCGTGCTTGGGGCTGATGCCGGCGATCCCGGCGATCAGGAAATAGCTGTGGCGCAGGTCGAACTTGGGCGACAACGCCAGGGCCAGGGTGGACGCGGCGGCGTTGGTCTGGCCCATGCCGGTGACCAGCAGGCATACGTCCTGGGTGTTGCAGCGGATCACTGGGTAGTCGGCGGACAAGCCCGGTACGCGCACCTCCTGCTTGAGTTCCAGGCGCTCGATCCAGGTTTGCGCCTCAGGGGCGAACATGGTGATCAGCATCACTTTCGGTTTGATCGGCGTGGGTGTGTCAGCCAGCACCATGTGGGGCAGCAGGGTCAGGCCGATAGCCAGCGTGAGACGGGTAAACGCTTTCATCCAGTACTCCTTGATCAGAATTGGTAGCCCACGCCAGCGTAGTAACCCCAGCCGTCGGAGCGTGCGCGGAAGTTGCCTTCGCCGAAATTCAATTCGCTGCCATCCTCCCAGTTGCCGCCGTTATGAAAATAACGGCCGACCAGGGTGAAGCGCAAATGGGTGAATGAATACAGCAGCACGTTGGTTGCCACCAGCGCGTTGGCGGTACGGGCCGGGTTGTCCTTGTGCAGGTCCGAGCCGAAATCGTAGTTGGTGAAACCGATATAGGTCAGCGAGGCACCGTTGTCGAACGTGTCGATGGGCACGATGTATTTCATCTGCGCACGGTAGCCGTCCCACGAATATTCATTGCTGGCGCCATAGTTTTCCCACTGGTAACGCCCGTAGAAGTTCGCCGAGAGGTTGACACGCGAGTGGGTGTCGATATCGGTGCCGAGGCCGCTGTACAGGGTGTTGGCACGGTTGGCCTGGTTGCTGCCGTGGTCGTAGATCCAGTCAAAGGCCACGTACCATTCCTTGAAGGGGCCGATGGCCAGGCTGCGGCCGGCCAGGTAATCGATGGAGATACGCGGCTCGTGCTCCATGAACACCGGCGAGCCATGGTCCCACGCGCCTTTGTCGTGACTGTTGCCGATGCCGAGGATCTTCGGCACGTCGATGTAGCCGTACAACTCGAAGGGGCCCTTGCGGCCGAAGTACTCGTATTCCAGGTAGACATCGTCCTGCGGTTTGGGGCCGAGGCTGATGTCCTTGCTGCCGATCAAGGTCAGGTCCTGGTTAAACCAGTCCGACAGGTACACGCCTTTTTTCGCCGGGCTGGCTTCCGGGCTGAGGGTTTCGCCCTGTGCTGAGTCATCGATGGGCGGTTGCTGCGCCAAAATGGGCGGGCTGAGTACTCCCGTAACGGCAACCAGTAGCAGGGAAACACCAAAATAAGCAGGACGCCTTGAGGTCAAGTGCATTGAAAATCCCTATTCGTACGCGGTTTGAACCCGATTCTTCGGGTTGAGGCGAACTTGGCGACCAAGTTCGTTGCGCACACGCTCGCACAGGTCGTACCAACTTTGCGCAATGGCTTGAATAAACTGGAAAAAATCGCGATTAATCGACCTTTTGATCAGAAATGACGCGGTGTCATTGTTTCAATCCGATTGAACAAGTGCATGGCGGTTTCGCGCCGGTATTCGCTGGGTGTCTGGTGCATCTCGATGCGAAAGTGCCGGTTGAAGTTGGACAGGTTGGCGTAGCCCACCTCAAAGCAGATATCCGCCACCGACATCTCGCTTTGCAGCAACAGGCGACAGGCGCGCTGCACGCGGAACTTGCGCATCAGGTCAATGAACCCGTGGCCGGTGTTGCGCTTGAAGAAGCGTGAGAAGCCCGGTTCGCTCATCTCCAGTTGCTGCGCGATGACCGACAGGCGCAAGTCGCCGGTCAGTTCACGCATCAGGTAGTCGAACGCCTTGTTGATGCGCTCGGCGCTGCGCGCGTCCAGGGTTGGTGCGTAGCAGGCGCTGGCCAGGGCTTTCACCTCGGGTGGCGGGGCGTTCCTCAGGGTGTCGAGCAGTTGCAGGAACAGGATCAGGCGTTGCAGGCCGTGGGCGCTGCCGATGGCCTCGAGCAAGCGTGCAGCCTGCGCGGCGGTGTCGCCGCTGAACTCCAGGCCGCGCCGGGCCTGTTCGAACAGCGTGTGCAAGTCGCCGAGCTCCGGCAGGGTCTTGCGCAGGGCGAGGAGGGCGGCGCCGTCGAATTGCAGCACCACATCGCGACCCTTCAGGTATTCGCCGGGTGCCAGCTCGCCAATCCAGTCGTGGGGCAGGTCCGGGCCGATCAGCGCCACATGCCCGGCGCTGAACGCCCCGATATAGTCGCCCGCCACCAGCTTGCCACTGCCCTGGCGGATCAGGTGGATTTCGAATTCGGGGTGGTGGTTCCAGCGCGCCAGCTCAAAAGGGTAGTCATGTTCGAACCAGCGAAAGCCGTGCTCAGGTTCGGGCAGGATCACTTCCAGCTCGGCAGGGCGGTGTTCGAACAGGGCGGCGCGGTCGACGGGCATGCTGATGCCTCTTTTGCTTGTGGAATCGCCTCAAAATACGCGGGTTGGCAACGGCAGCGCTACCTCTGGTTTCGTCCGGCGCTGATACTTTTTTGATCCGGGGCCGGCGGTTAAAAAAGTATCAGTCGTGCATGCGCCATGGGTTTGTTAGGGCCTGGCCAAGCTGCTGTAATCGGCCCTCGACAACAAAAACAACAGGTGCAAACCGCCATGCTCCAGTCCTGCAAAGCCACGTTCCCGCAAGCACTGTTCCTGCTGTCCGGCCTGGCACTGGCCGTGCCCAGCCAGGCCGCCGACACCGTGACCATCGCCACGGTCAACAACAGCGACATGATCCGCATGCAACGCCTGTCCAAGGTGTTCGAGCAGCCGCACCCAGACATCCGGCTCAACTGGGTGGTGCTGGAAGAAAACGTGCTGCGTCAACGCCTCACCACCGATATCGCCACCCAGGGCGGGCAGTTCGACGTGCTGACCATCGGCACCTACGAAACCCCGCTGTGGGGCGCCAAGCACTGGCTGGAGCCGTTGACCCAACTGCCCGCCGACTACGACGCCGAAGACATCTTCCCCTCGGTGCGCCAGGGCCTGTCGGTCAACGACACCCTGTACGCCTTGCCGTTCTACGGCGAAAGCACCGTCACTTATTACCGCACCGACCTGTTCAAGCAAGCCGGCCTGAGCATGCCCGCGCACCCCACCTGGACCCAGCTCGGCGAGTTCGCCGCCAGGCTCACGGCTAAAGACCAAGACCAATACGGGATGTGCCTGCGCGGCAAGGCCGGCTGGGGCGAGAACATCGCGCTGCTCAGCACCATGGCCAACGCCTTTGGCGCACGCTGGTTCGATGAGCAGTGGAAGCCGGAATTGACCAGCCCCGAGTGGACCGCGGCGGCCACCTTCTACGTCAACACCCTCAAGCAATACGGCCCGCCGGGTGTGTCCAGCAACGGCTTCAACGAAACCCTGGCACTGTTCAACAGTGGCAAATGCGCCATTTGGGTGGATGCCAGCGTCGCCGGCTCGTTCACCACCGACAAGAGCCAGAGCAAGGTCGCCGACAGCGTAGGGTTCGTCGCCGCGCCCACGGAAGTCACCGACAAAGGCTCTTCCTGGCTCTATGCCTGGTCCCTGGCGATCCCCGCCACGTCCAAGCACAAGGACGCCGCCAAGACCTTTATCACCTGGGCCACTTCCAAGGACTACATCCAGTTGGTGGCTGACAAGGAGGGTCTCGCCAACGTACCGCCGGGCACGCGCCAATCCACCTACAGCGCGGCCTACCTGAAGGCCGCACCGTTCGCCCAGGTCACCCTGGAGATGATGAAGCACGCCGATCCCGCGCATCCCTCGGCCCAGCCGGTGCCGTACGTGGGCATCCAGTACGTGACCATCCCCGAGTTCCAGGCCATCGGCACTTCCGTCGGCAAGCTGCTTTCGGCGGCGTTGACCGGCGGCATGTCGGTCGATCAGGCATTGCAGCAGGCCCAGTCCACCACCGAGCGTGAGATGAAACGCGCCGGCTATCCCAAATAACGTTGACGGACAAACCCATGAAACGACTCGAAGGAAAGAGCGCGCTGATCACCGGATCGGCGCGCGGCATCGGCCGCGCCTTTGCCCAGGCCTATATCGCCGAAGGCGCGACCGTGGCCATCGCCGATATCAACCTGCAACGCGCCCAGGCCACAGCGGCCGAACTCGGGCCCCAGGCTTACGCGGTGGCGATGGACGTCACCGACCAAGCCTCCATCGACAGCGCGATTGCCGCCGTGGTGGCCCAGGCCGGCAAGCTGGATATCCTGGTCAACAACGCCGCACTGTTCGACCTGGCGCCCATCGTCGATATCACCCGTGACAGTTATGAGCGGCTGTTCTCGATCAACGTTGCCGGCACGTTGTTCACGTTGCAGGCGGCGGCACGGCAGATGATCAGCCAGGGCCATGGCGGCAAGATCATCAACATGGCCAGCCAGGCCGGGCGTCGTGGCGAGCCGCTGGTGGCGATCTACTGCGCGACCAAGGCGGCGGTGATCAGCGTCACGCAATCGGCGGGGCTGAACCTGATCAAGCAGGGCATCAACGTCAACGCCATCGCGCCGGGGGTGGTGGATGGCGAGCATTGGGACGGGGTGGATGCATTGTTCGCCAAGCACGAAGGGCTGGCGCCGGGCGAGAAGAAGCGGCAGGTGGCGGCCGAGGTGCCGTTTGGGCGGATGGGGACGGCCGAGGATTTGACCGGGATGGCGATTTTCCTGGCGTCGAAGGAGGCCGATTATGTGGTGGCGCAAACCTATAACGTCGATGGCGGCAACTGGATGAGCTGAAGCCATACCCCAATCAAAATAATGTGGGAGGGGCGGTGCGACGATTCGACTTGCCCCCGATGGCAGTGTGACAGTCAGTACATATATAGACCGATCTACCGCCATCGGGGGCAAGCCCCCTCCCACATTGGATGATCGGTGTTCTTTAAATCGAGGCTAGTCAGCAAAACTGCGATCAAAGAAATAAACCTCCCCAGGTCTCAGGTTCTCCACCGTCGCCTGGGGCCTGCCGCCTTCGCCTTGCTTCTTGCGCCCCGTCTCGCGCAAGTACCCTGCCTCCGTCAGTTTCAACAAGCGCTGGCGAATACTGGTCTTCAACACTGGCCGCGCCAGCACCAGCGAGAAGATCGTCGTCGCTTCCGGCGCGCTGAACTCATGGCCCAGGAACATCAAGGGCAAGTTGCTGTACAGCGACTTGGACAACAGCCGCTCCTGCACGGCCGCGACGATGCTGTTGTGATCGAACGGCAACTTGATGCTGCCATCGGCCACCGCCTTCAGCGAAAACCAGCCCTGATGCTCACCCAGCGCCACCTCATCGGCGACGATCGCCAGGTAATAAGTGGACGACGACCAGCAACGCGGGTCGCGAAACGCATCGCCCACCGTGCCCACTTGCTCGCTCCAGGCCAACGCCAGGCCAACCTTGCTGCTGGCGCGCAAGCGTTCCACGGCATCCTGGAGGCTCAGATCCTGCACCCCACCATTCACCACCACGCCCGGCAGCGCCCAATGCCCGGCGAACGGCTCGGCGTCGCGTTTATTCAGCAGCAGCTTTAATTCTCCCGCCGCGCGGCAGTAGCACAGCACGCAGAGGTCGACGGTGTGGAGGTAGGCGCTCAGTGGCATGTGGAGTCCTTGTAAACAGCGGTGGGGCACAGTCTAACGGATCGAATAGATATGTCATGTACTGAGTCCAGAATAGATAAACAAATGTTTCTTGCAATGAAAGTACATGACGTGTACTTTTGTTTCCAGGCCACAGGAGAACCGCCATGACCCTCTCGAAAACTGCCATCGCTTCATTCGACGTCGACGCCCAGAAGAGCTTTACGCCGCTGTGCCCCAACGAGTTGCCGGTGGCGGGTGGTGACCAGATCGGTGCCGAACTCAACTACATGGCCAGCCTCGCCGGCCACCGCATCGGCAGCAAAGATGCTCACAGCCCGCACGCCCCCTGGGTGGTTGCCCAGCCCAGCGAGATGCTGCAACCCACCGGCCTGGCGCACGCCGATGTCACCTGGGTCAGCCACTGCGTGCCGGGCACCGAGGGTTTCACCCTGCTGGACGAGTTGCCCGCCCCATATGACTACGATTACTTCATCTGGAAAGGCGTCGAACCCGACCTGCACCCTTACGGCGCCTGCTACCACGACCTGCACGACAAGCTCTCCACGGGCGTGATCGAATACCTCAAGGCCCAAGGCGTGGTCCGTGTGATTGTCGGCGGCCTGGCCCTGGACTACTGCGTCAAGACCACTGCGCTGCAACTGCTCAAGGCTGGCCTGGAGGTGGTCCTGCACCTGCCGGCATGCCGGGGAATCAGCGACGAGGGGAGCGTGCAGGCCGTCAATGAGTTGCTCAAGGCCGGGGCTGTGATCAGCAGCACCCGCGAAGAACTGGCCGCGATGGCCACGTGTTAAGGAGACACACCATGGAAAGTGCCTACGACTACGAAGCCTCGGTGATCCAGGGCTTGCTCGACACCGACTACTACACCTTCACCATGATGCAGGCGGTGTTGCACCAGCACCCCAACGTCGACGTCGAATACAACTTCATCGTGCGCTCCAGGGAAAAACTCGGCCACTTGATCCCTGAGTTGCGCGCCGAGCTGGAGAAACTCGCCGGCCTGCAAATGCGCGAAGGCGAGCTGCGCTTCCTGTTCAACCCACGCTTTCGCGAATACCTCACCCCCGACTACGAACGCTTCCTCGGCCTGTTCCGCTTCAACCTGCGCTACATCCACGTCAGCGAAATCGACGGCCAGCTGAATATCCGCGTGGTCGGCCCGATGCTGCACTGCATCATGTTCGAGCAGCCGGTGCTGGCGCTGGTCAGTGAGTTGCGCAACCGTGACAAGTACCCGGACGTGACCCTGGAAGACGTCACCCGCAAGCTCTACCAGAAATTCGATTGGCTGGAGAAACACCTCAGCCGCGACGAGCTGGCCGACCTGCGCGTCTCTGACTTTTCCACCCGTCGGCGCCTGTCATTCAAGGCCCAGCGTGAAGTGGTGGACATCATGCGCCGCGACTTCCCCGGCCACTTCGTGGGCACCAGCAACGCGCACCTGGCCTACGAATTCGACCTGCCGCTGATTGGTACCATGGCTCACCAGTGGATGATGGTGCACCAGCAACTGGGGCGCTTGCGCGAAAGCCAGAACGCCGGCCTGGAAAACTGGGTACGTGAATACCGCGGCCGCCTGGGCATTGCCTTGACCGACACCATCAGCACCGACTTTTTCCTCAAGGACTTCGACCTGTACTTCGCCAAGTTGTACGACGGTTTGCGCCAGGACTCCGGCGATCCCATCGCCTGGGCCGACAAAGTCCTGGCCCGCTATAAAGCATTGGGCATCGACCCGATGACCAAGGACCTGATGTTCTCCGACGGCCTGAACTTCGAAAAATGCCTGCCGATCCTGCGTCACGTGCGTGGCAAGGCCAAGTTCGGTTTCGGCATGGGCACCAGCCTGGCGTGCGATGTGGAGGGCGTCGAGCCGCTGAGTATCGTCATGAAGCTGGTGCGGGTGCACGGCGAACCGGTGGTGAAATTCTCCGATGATCCGATCAAGAATGTCTGCGAAGACGCTTCGTTTTTGCAGTACGCGGCACAGGTGTTCAACGTGGGCAGGGTGGAGGTGTGACATGCAAGAACGTATCGCGCAGGAACTGAATATCGATCGGCAACTGGTCAAGGGCGGTGAAGCCAAGGAAATCCAACGGCGCATCGACTTCATCAAGACCACCTTGCGCCACTCAGGCTGCAAGGCCCTGGTACTGGGCATCAGCGGCGGCGTCGATTCGCTCACCGCCGGTCGCCTGTGCCAGTTGGCGGTGGAGCAACTGCGGGCCGAGGACTACGCCGCGCGTTTTATCGCCATGCGCTTGCCCTACAAGAGCCAGGCCGACGAACACGACGCCCAGGCCTCCCTGGACTTCATCGCTCCGGACCAGATCGACACCCTCGACATCGCCGCCAGCGTCGACGGCCTGATGGCCAGCCTGAGCGCCACTGAAGCCAGTGCGGAGCATGTCGACTTCATCAAAGGCAACGTCAAGGCCCGTACCCGCATGATCGCCCAGTACGCCGTGGCCAACCTGCACAACGGCCTGGTCGTCGGCACCGACCACGGCGCCGAGGCATTGATGGGCTTCTTCACCAAATTCGGCGACGGCGCCTGTGACCTGGCACCGCTGTCGGGCCTGACCAAGACCCAGGTGCGTCTGTTGGCCAGTGCCCTTGGGGCCCCGACGAACCTGGTGCACAAGCAGCCCACTGCCGACCTGGAAGAACTCGTACCGGGCAAGCTGGATGAACATGCCTATGGCTGCACGTACGAAGAGATCGATGCCTACCTGATGGGCGAGCCGGTGAGTGAGCGGGTGAGGACGATTGTCGAAGGGGCGTACAGCAAGACAGCGCACAAACGCGCGCTGCCGATAGTTCCCGCTTGAACGGACGATCAAATGTTGATGTGCTCGCGAATATTCCAGCCGAACCGGATCGGCCCGCCATCGGCTTTCTGCGGCGGTACCTTTCCCATTCCCAGGATTGACTACAAGGCGCTGAGACCAGATCGGGAAGTGCCTGTCTTAAAAAAGGAAACCTTCCTACATTCTTGACGGATATTGATTCTTTACGCTCTGCGCTCTTGTGAGTTCAGGAGTAAAGGAATGGCTAGCAGCGTATTGAAGGACGGTTTCCCCTGGGCCCACCTCACGCCCCGTGAACGGGTAGAAAGTCGCAGGGTTCGACGTTTCAACGAACCATTAAACGATGTTCTGGGCGGGATTTCGGGGCTGGCTGGAAGTTATCAACAGGGTCACGTTGGAAATGCCACGACGATAGTTGTGGGCTGGTACGAGGAGATTTCAGCGTGAATGAGTCACCTCTCCGTTTTCTCCGCCGTAACTTTCCAGTGTTCATGAGCACGATATTCATGGCTATCTTCTCAACCGCTATGGTGACCGTGCTGGTTGATGATCACTATTTGCGCAAGCTCGAGCCGTCACTGAGAACCGAATTGATGGGGTGGGGGCTTCTGTCGCTGACGTTTTTCTTCGGGTTTTCCAATTTCATGATTGTGCGTGGCTTCAACTGGGCAGTTGGACTCCTGGCGGGCTATTTCGCTTTCTGCCTGATGCTGGTCATACCAACGATTCAATACCGCCCGCATACCGTGGCGTTTTCTCTGGGCGTTGTATTTCCACTCCTGGGATTGCTTCTGCTCAATACCGAACGCCACCGGGAAATGCGGCAAAAATTATTTGAAATCCGCATTCAACGAAATACCGCGAGAGCGATCTACAAAAATTACTGCAATAAACTCAAGGCCAGGGCGGGCAGGGAAGGGTAACGGCGGCTCCCACGTCAACAACGTGGGAGCGCAAGCTATACCCGCCTACCGCTCAATCGACCGACTCCACCGCGCATTCCACTCCGGCCGCGCCTGGTTCACCTGGTCCCAATCGATCGAAATCGCCGTCTGCAAATACCCCTGCATCGCCTCTACCCGCGCGCGGGTCTTGTCGGTGGTCGGGGTGGTCGGGTTCGACGGGATCTGGTCGCCTTCCTCCAGCGCCGGGGCCTGGGCCTCGGCGGTCAGCAAAAAGGCGGCGAGTTTCTGTGCCAGTTCCGGTTGGTCATTACGCGCGATCACACACTCGGCCACGTTCAGCACCACGGCGCCTTCCTTGGGTTGCGCGTATTCCATTGGCACACCGAGCAGTTTCTGGGTGGCCACCTGGGTTGGGGTGAGGGGGAAGATCGCCGCTTCGTCGGTTTGCACCATCTCGGAAATTTTCGCGGAGCTGGCGATATATTCCAGCACGTTGGGGCCAACGGTTTTTGGCCAGGCCTTGAAGCCGGGCTCCACGTTGGTTTCGTCGCCGCCCTGGAGGCGGTTGAACATGAGGAAACCGTGCAGGCCGAAAGTGGAAGAGGCTACGGACTGGAACACCACTTTGTCCTTGAAGCGCGGGTCGGCCAGGTCCATCCATGAGGTGGGGGCGGCCCAGCCTTTTTCCTTGAACATCCTGGCGTTGTAGCCCAGGCCGGTGACGCCCAACGTCACGGCCACGGCCTGGTCCTTGATCTTCGCCTTGGCCGGGATCTGTTCCAGGGTCGGGCTGGCTGCCAGTTTGTCGCACAAGCCCATGGAGATGGCGCGGTACATGATGCCGTCGTCGAGGAACATCACGTGCATCTGCGGGTTGTCTTTGTTGGCCTGGACCTTGGCGAGGATGTCCGACGACGTGCCGGGCACGATCACCACCTTGACGTTGTTGGCCTTCTCGAACGCAGGCAGCACCTTGTCGGCGTACACCCGTTCCATGGTGCCGCCGTTCATGCCCAGGTACAGCGTCGGCGCGGCATGGGCGGTGGAGGCGAGCAGAGCGAGGGACAAGCAGGACAGCGCAATACGAGTGTTCATGGATGTTTTTCCTCTCAGGCTTGGAAACGACGGATGGAAAACGCTTCGATGGGTTGGCGGCTGGCCCCGTCGCAGACGATCTCTGCCAGGGCTTCACCGACCGCTGGGCCCAGCTGGAACCCGGCGCCGGCAAAGCCGAAACCGTGGAGCAGGCCAGGTTGGGTGCTGCTGGGGCCGATCACCGGCTCGTGATCGGGTAGGTAACCTTCGGTGCCGCTCCAGGTGCGAATCGCCTGGGCGCCCTTGAGGAACGGGTACAGCTCGGCGGCATTGCGCAGGATTTCCAGCACTGCCGCTTGCCCGGGTCGCGCCTGCCGGGGGCCAAGGGCAAAGCCGCGCCCGCCGCCAAGGATGCAATTGCCGCGGGCCACCTGGCGTGCATAAATCCCACCGCCTTCGACACCGGTGCTCACGTTCATCACCACCGGCAGCGGTTCGGTGACCAACATGGCCGGGTGCGCCGAAATGATCGGCACCGGCTCGCCAAATTGCGCGGCGAGGGTGCCGGCCCAGGCGCCGGCGCAGTTCAATAACCAGGGGGCTTGCAGGTGCAGGCCGTTGGCGCAGTGCACGCGGAAATGGCGGCTGTCATGTTCGATGCGGATCACTTCGGCCTGCTCGTATACCGATGCGCCCAGGCGTTGCGCCGCACGGGCGAAGGCGGGGGACACCAGTCGCGGGTTGGCGTGCCCGTCCTCAGGGCACAGTGAAGCCCCCACTGCGATATCGCCGACCCAAGGGAAGCGGGCGCGCAGTTCGGCGTGATCGAGCAGCTGCAAGCCCAGGCCAAAACCTCGGGTTTGCTCGGCATAGGCCTGCAACGCGGCGAAATCCGCATGGCTGTGCGCCAGTTTCAGATGCCCGGAGCGCACGTATTCGCCCTCGATACCGATCAACCCCGGCAGGTCGGCCCACAGCTGGTGGGCACGCTGCGACAGCGGCAACTGATGCAACGGCCGACCCTGGCGCCTGACGCCGCCGTAATTCACGCCACTGGAATGCGAGCCACAAAAGTCCCGCTCTACCAGGGCCACGCGCTGGCCTTTGTGCGCCAGCATCAAGGCCGCCGAAGCCCCGACGATCCCGCCGCCCAACACGATGACGTCGATCATGGCTGCACCTGCACGCCAAACGGCAGCGGCTTGATCGGTGCCTGGCCACGCAAGCGGCCGACGTGTTCAATCCCGCGGCCACTGCGCTCAGCGACGATCTCGGCTGCCGCCAGCCCGCACATGCGGCCCTGGCAGCGGCCCATGCCAACCCGGCAATGGGCTTTGACCCGGTTGATCTCCCAGTGGCCTTCATCCACCACGGCGCGTACATCGCCGACGCTGACTTCTTCACAGCGGCACACAATCAATTCATCCGGTGCCTGCGCCGCCCAGTCTTCAGGGAAGGGGAACGCAGTCTCCAACCCCTGGCGAAAGCGTTGGATGCCTGCCAATTGCTGCTCCAGCACAGCGGGGCGGCGATGATCGATGGCCACGCCTGCGTCTTCCAACACCGCCAACGCCGCCCGCTCGCCCGCCAGCTGTGCGGCATCCGCGCCCATGATCCCGGCACCGTCGCCTGCCAGGTACACGCCTGCGAGGCTGCTGCGCCCAGCGTTGTCCCGGCGCGGCAACCAGGCACGGTTCAAGGCATTCCATTCAAATTCACAGCCGAGCAGATCCGCCAGTTGGGTTTCGCTGCGCAGGGCGTGGGCGAAGGCCACGGCGTCACAGGCCAAATCTTGCCTATCCCAACGAATACCGCTGACCCGCTGTTCGCCCTCGATCTGCTGGAGCGTCACGCCCTGATGCACGGGAACCCCATGGGCGCTCAGCCAGGCGCGGTAATACAAGCCCTTGGCCAACGTCGCCGGTTGACCGAGCAGCGCCGGCAACGCACGGCATTGCGCACGGAACGGCGCACTGTCGAGCACCGCCACCACCTTGGCCCCGGCCTTGGCGTATTGATAAGCCACTAAATACAGCAATGGCCCGCTGCCACAAAACGCCACCCGTTCGCCGATGGCGCAGCCCTGGTACTTCAAGGCGATTTGCGCGGCGCCCAGGCTGTAGACGCCGGGCAAGGTCCAGCCCGAAACAGGCAGGATGCGGTCGGTGGCGCCGGTCGCGACGATGATCCGCGAATACTCGAGGCTCTCGGCACGGCCGCTCTTGAGCGTGTCCAGGCGACCGTCCTCGGCATTCCACACCAGGGTTTCGGGCCGATAGTCGATCAAACCGGCCAACTCATCCATCGTGCGGTGCACGGCGTCTGCCTTGCGCGCGTCAAAACCGTAGACCTGCTTGGCTGAGCGTTGGAAACCCGCTGGTTGGCGCCGATAGATCTGCCCGCCACCGCGCAGGCTTTCATCGATCAGGCAAGGTTTGATGCCGTGGTCGAGCAGGGTGCGCGCCGCGCTGATCCCCGCCGGGCCTGCGCCCACAATCACCACCGGCTTCATAGCTGGCGCCCCGGATCACGGCTGATCACCTGGCCTTCTTCCAGCAACGTCGAGCAGGCGCGTACCCGCCGCCCATCCTCCAGGCGCACCCAGCAGTCCTGGCAGGCGCCCATCAGGCAAAACCCGGCGCGGCGCTCGGCGCTGAAATCGCTGCCGCGCAGGTGCTCGGTGCAGGTCAGCACGGCGGTCAGCAGGGTGTCGCCGCGCAGGCCGGTGGCCGGTTGCCCGTCGAGGGTGAAGGCCACGGCAGGGCGCGCGGTCTCGGCCAATCGTTTGAACAGAGCCATCAATGTTTCCCCACCAGCACGCGGTCCAGGCCGTAGACCCGGTCGAGCAGAATCATGGTCGCCGCCGTCAGCGCAATCACCAGCGCCGACACCGCCGCCATCATCGGGTCGATGGACTCGGTGGCGTACACATACATGCGCACCGGCAGGGTTTGCGTGGCTGGCGAGCTGACAAAGATCGACAAGGTCACCTCATCAAAACTGTTGATGAAGGCCAGCAACCAGCCACCGGCCACGCCGGGCAAAATCATCGGCAACGTCACCCTGAGAAACAGCGTGATGCGCCCGGCGCCGAGGGACTCGGCCGCCTGCTCGGCGCTGCGATCCATGCCGACCGCCGCCGCCAATACCAGGCGCAGCACATAGGGCGTGATGATCACCACGTGCGCCAACATCAGCCAGGTGAAGCTGCCATTCACCCCCATCAGCGCAAACAGGCGCAGCATCGCCACGCCCAGTACCAGGTGCGGGATGATGATCGGTGACAGGAACAAGGTGCTGAAGAAGTTGCGCCCCGGGAACTGATAGCGACTGATCGCCAACGCTGCCGGCACCGCGATCAGTGTCGCCAAGGTCGCGGCGGTAAACGCCAGGATCAGACTGTTATAGAACGCCTGGATAAAGTCGGCCCGCTCGAACACGGCGCGAAACCAGCGCAGTGAGAAACCCGAGGTGGGCAGGCTCAAGGTGTTTTCCGGGGTGAAAGCCACCAGGCACACCACCACCAGCGGCGCCATCATGAACAGCACCACCAAACCATGGAAACCGAGGGCCAAAGGACCGTTTCTGGACATGCGCTTAAACCCCCAGGGACTTTTTGTAGCGGCCTTCGACCATGCGGTTCCAGCTCAGCATGATCAGCAGATTGACCAGCAACAGCACCACCGCGATGGTCGCGCCCATGGGCCAGTTGAGTTCCGAGAGGTACTGGTCGTACACCACGGTGGCGACCATTTTCAGGCGGCGTCCGCCGAGCAGGCCGGGGATCGCAAAGGAGCTGGCGGCCAGGCCGAACACAATCAAGGTGCCGGACAGCACGCCGGGCATGACCTGTGGCAACACGATCTTACGCATCACCGTGGCCTGGCTTGCGCCCAGCGACAACGCCGCCTGTTCGGCCGAGGGGTCGAGCTTTTGCAGCGAGGTCCACACCGGAATGATCATGAACGGCAGCATCACGTGCACCAGCGCAATGATCACCGCGAACGGCGTGTACAACAGCTTCACCGGGCGCCCGCCCAGCGCCTGGATCATCTGGTTCACCAGCCCGTCGGCACCGAGCAGCAGGCTCCAGCCGAACGCCCGCACCACCACCGAAATCAACAGCGGCGTGAGGATCAAAATCAGGAAGATCGAGCGCCACGGTGTGCCCATGCGGCTGAGGATGTAGGCCTCGGGCACGCCAATCACCACGCACAGCAAGGTCACCAACGCGCTGATCCAGAAGGTGCGCCAGAAGATCTCGTAGAAGTACGCATCGCTGAACAACGACAGGTAATGGGCCAAGGTCCATTCATCCGCCTTTACACCCACCTGATAGTCGAACACGTTGAACGACAGCACCAGCGTCAGGCCCAACGGCAGGATCAGCAGCCCGGCGAACAGCACCAGCGCCGGCAGCGAGAGCCAATAACCCCGACTCATGCGTGCACCTCATCCGTCGCCAATACCCGCAGCAGGTCGGCCTGCCAATCCAGGCCGACCGTTGCGCCATGGCCCAACGGCGCGCTGCCGTCGTTGCTACGCACCACGGTGATTTCGCCCAGCGCGGTCTGGAGGCGGTACAGCCACTGGCTGCCGAAGAAGTAGCGGTTGACGACCTGGCCTTGCAGGCGGCCGGTGCCGGCGTCCACCAGCTGGATTTTTTCCGGGCGCAGGCTCAACACCAACTCGCCGTCGCCCTTGGCGTGGCGGACCTGCGCAGTGCCGAGCTCGTCATAGTCGCCGGGCAGCAGGTTGGCCTTGCCGACGAAGTCCGAGATAAATCGCGTGCGGGGGTGTTCGTACAGGGTGTACGGCACATCGATCTGGGTCACGCGCCCGGCTTGCATCACCACCACACGATCGCTGATGGACAGCGCCTCGGCCTGGTCGTGAGTGACCATCAAGGTGGTGATGCCCACCGCGCACTGGATACGGCGGATTTCAAACTGCATCTCTTCGCGCAGGTTGGCGTCGAGGTTGGACAGCGGCTCATCCAGCAGCAACACCGGCGGCTCGATCACCAGGGCGCGCGCCAGGGCCACGCGTTGGCGCTGGCCGCCGGATAACTCCCGTGGGTAACGGTCGGCGTGGGGCGCCAGGCGCACCAGCTCCAGCACGGTCTTGACCTTGGCGGCGATCTCGCTGCCCGGCACCTTGCGCATCTTCAGGCCGAAGGCGACGTTGTCGCGCACGCTCATGTGCGGGAACAGCGCGTAGCTCTGGAACACCACGCCCAGGCCACGGCTGGCGGGCTTGGCATGGGTGATGTCGCGGCCGTCGAGCAGGATCTGGCCGCCGCTCACCTCGACGAAGCCGGCGATCATTTGCAAGGTAGTGGTCTTGCCGCAGCCCGAGGGGCCGAGCAGGGAAACGAACTCGCCTTTTTCCACCGCCAAGTCAGTGGCGACCACCGCGTCGACGGCGCCGTAGCGTTTGCTCAAGGCGTTGAGTTGGAGAAATGCCATGTCTGCGTTCCACCTTTTTTTTCAGTCGCGTCGAAACGCGCTTTTTTTGTTTTGGGCAGATGCGAAAAGAGTGTTGCGGGTGCGTTGGCGCTCGATCTCAAGTCGGCTGCCGGTTGTTGTTCATTTCGCCCCTGTGGACGCAGATTAGGACGAAGACTAGGATGGGCGGAAGATGGAATTTCACTGGGTGAGCAATTATTTTAAGATTTATTCACTGAACAGAATTACTTATGAGATAGCGTGTTATGGATTCCACTGAGCGGAATAACAACAGTAAGGAAGTAGGGGCGGGCGGGGTGTCCCGTCTGTTCGCGTTGCTGCGTACCCTGGGTGAGGTGCCGGAAGGTGGTGAGCGCGTCACCCAGCTCGCCCAACAGGTCGGCCTGTCCCAGCCCACCACCCACCGCCTGCTGCGCAGCCTGAAGGACGAAGGCATGGTCGAACAGGACGCGCGCAGCAAACGTTATCGCCTGAGCCTGGAGTTCTTCGCCTTGGCGGCGAACGCGGGCAAGACCGGCAACCTGCGCGACCTGGTGCGCCCGAGCATGCTGCGCTTGAGCGCGTCCTTGGGCGACTCATTGTTTTTGCTGGCGCGCAGCGGCTTTGACGCGATCTGCCTGGACCGCAGCGAGGGCCCGTACCCGATCCGCACCTTCACCGGCGACATCGGCGGGCGCGTGGCATTGGGCGTGGGGCAGGGCAGCCTGGCCATCCTGGCATTCCTGCCGGAAGAAGAGCGCGAGACGGTGATCCGCTACAACTTGCCACGGCTCAAGGACTTCCACCTGTATGACGAGGTGCTGTTGCGTTCGGAGGTGGAGAACGTGCGCAACCTGGGCTATGCGGCGCGCAACACCGGGGTGCTGGAAGGCATGGCGGGGCTGGCGGTACCGATCCTCAACCGGGACGGGCATGCGGTGGCGGCATTGAGCGTGGCGACCATCAGCGATCGCCTGGGGCCGAGCCGGTTGCCGATGGTGGTGGAGTTGTTGAAACGCGAAGCGGCGGCGATCGGTCCCAGGATCAACCCGTTTGACCCGACATTGCGCCGGCCTTCACAAACCTTCGGCGGTTAACTTATTCCCGGCAATGAAGATCCCATGTGGGAACCGCACTTCAGTGCCGAGCGGACTGTTGTGGCATGTGGGCTGTTATGGCAGACGGGCTAACTGTGGCGAGCGGGCTTGCCCTAATGCCGTTCAGTTAAGCGTACATCGACTTCTGTAGGAGCGAGCTCGCTCGCGAAAAACGTCAACGATAACGCGTGTTTCCTGAGTGAACGCGGCGCCTGTGAGTTCTTCGCGAGCAAGCTCGCTCCTACAAAAAAGCCTTAACTGAACGGCATTAGGGCTTGCCCCGCGTTGGGCTGCGAAGCAGCCCCAATAAGGCCGCCGCATTCCTTCTGGTAGAACCGGGAGACTGGTTTCAGGGCCGCTTCGCGCCCCAACGCGGGGCAAGCCCGCTCGCCACAGGGGGGGGGCCGCAGATTTGGCGGGACCTTCCACATCAGATTGCCGCTAACGCCACTGACGTCGCGGCGGTGCGGGTCTCCACTCCCAACTTCACATACACATGCTCCAGGTGCTTGTTCACCGTGCGCGGGCTCAACCCCAGGATATCGCCGATATCCCGGTTGGTCTTGCCACACGCGACCCAGCGCAACACCTCCACCTCACGCTCGGTCAGTTGGAACCTGGCGGACAACAGCCGGTGCGCCGGCTCATCCTCCAGGGTCAACGCACTCGGTTGCGTCGCCGCCCGTGCAGACATCAGGATGCGTGAGGTGCGCAAGTGCGCCGCCACCCGCGCCAGTACTTCGTCGGTCTGGATCGGCTTGGTCACGTAGTCGCTGCCACCGACCTCGAAGCCTTGCACAACATGCTTGCTGTCGGTCAGCCCGGTCATGAACACCACCGGGATATCCGCGCTGGCCGGCATTGCCTTGAGCCGGCGGCAGGTTTCGAAACCGTCCAGGCCCGGCATCATCGCGTCCAGCAGGATCAGATCGGGGCGCCGCCGTTGCACGCGGTTCAGCGCGCTGAGGCCATCGAGAGCCACCAGCACCATGTAGCCGGCGTCGTCGAGGGCGTCGGAGAGCATCGCCAGGTTGTCCGGCGTGTCGTCGACGATCAGCACCACGCCAGGTTCAGTGCTGCGGGTGAGAGCATTCATCTTCGGCCTCCTTGAGGGTTCGGTTGAGTTCATCCAGGCGAAAACCCTTGAGCAGCCCGCGGACTTGAGTGATGAACGGCTCTACGTCGGGGCGCTGGGCAAGGATCGTGTCGAGTTTTTCGTGCAGGCCACGCACATAGCCAATGGCGCTGAGTTCGGCGAGTACCGCGAGGTCGTCGGCGCTGGGCAGTACGCTGGGTGGCGGCGGCGGGACCAGGCTCTTGGTGCGCCGTACCCACTGCAAGCCCAGGTGCTGTTGCAGGCACCCGAGCAGCTCCGGGGTACGCACTGGCTTGGCCAGGTAGTCGTTGCAGGCGGCGGCGATGCTGCGTTCGCGATCGTCGGTAAACGCGTTGGCCGAAATCACGATGATCGGCGCCGTGGACAGCGCATTGCGCCGGATCAGCCGGCTGGTCTCCCAGCCGTCCAGGGTCGGCATCGACAGGTCCATCAGGATCAGGTCCGGCGCCAGCAACGCCACCTGGCGAATGGCGTCCTGGCCGTTGCTCGCCTGGATCACCTCGAAGCCCAACGGCGTGAGCATGCCGCTGAGCACCTTGCGGTGGTCCACATGGTCATCCACCACCAGGATGCGTCGGCGCTCGCCTTGATAGCCGATGATGTCGTGTTCCACATGCACCACCGCTTGCGGCGCGCGCACTTGCGACAGGAACAGCCGCACCTGGAAGCAGGTGCCCTTGTCCAGCTCGCTGGTCACGCGCAATTCGCCGCCCATCAAGGCAGTGAGCATGCGCGTAATGGTCAGCCCCAGGCCCACGCCGTTGTCCTGGCGCATCAGGTCGCCACGCTCGAACGGCTGGAAAATCCGCTCGATCTGCCCCGGATCAATACCGATACCGGTGTCGATGATTTCAAAATTAGCCGTCTCGCGCATGTAGCTGACCCGCAGGCACACTTCGCCGCTGTCGGTGAAATTCACCGCGTTGCCCAGCAGGTTGATCAGGATCTGGCGCACGCGTTTTTCATCGCCGCGCACCACCGCCGGGATCTTGCCCACGCAGTCCAGGCGAAAGCGCAGGCCCTTGTCCTGGGCCTGGGGGGTGAACATCTGCTCCAGGTCGTGGATCAGTTCGGGGAAGGGGATTTCCGTCAGCTCCAGGCGCAGCTTGCCGGCCTCGATCTTCGCCACATCGAGCAGGCCATCGATCAGCGACAGCAAGTGCGAGCCACTGCGCAGGATGGTCGCCAGTGCGTCCTGGTGCTGCTCGGGCATGGCGCTGTCACGCTGCAGGATCTGGGTGAAACCGAGGATGCTGTTGAGCGGCGTGCGCAGTTCGTGGGACAAGCCGGTGACATAGCGGCTTTTGGCGGCGTTGGCCGCTTCCGAGGCTTCCTTGGCCTGTTGCAAGGCCTGGTCGGTGAGGCTGTGGGCGTCGATTTCCTGCATCAGCAACAGGGTCTGGCGGTCGGATTCCTGCTGGGCGACGCGGCGGCTTTCGCGGGTCAGCACCACCCACCAGGCGAGCACGGCGGCCAGCACCGAGAGGGTGAGGAACGCCTTGAAGAACGCCTGGTACAACGTCTCCGAATGCGGCAACCCTTGGGCGGCCTGCACGTAGATCAAGGCCAAGGCGCCGGCGAGCAGCAACACCAGGACCAACAGCAGCCCCAGGTAATGGGCCAGCCGCGTATGCAGGCGCGGCATCAGCGTGTTGGGCAGCAACCCGCGCAATACGCCTTCGAACTGGCTGACCAATCGCGCATGGGGTTTGCAGCGGTCGCCACAGCGCGCATCCAGCGAGCAACACAACGAGCAGATCGGCGTGCTGTAGGCCGGGCAGAACGCCATGTCGGCGGTCTCGAACGGGTTACTGCACAGCCCGCACACGGCATGGGTCGCCGGTGCAACCGGGTGAATCAAGCGCACGTCGCTGCTGCGCGCGATGTAGTACTTGCCCTTCGTCAGCCAGGCCAACAGGGGCGCCATGATCAATGCCGTGCCCAGCGCTACGAAGGGCGGCGCCGCCTGTGCCAGGGCGCCAAACAGGCCGAAGTGGGCGAGGATCGACAGCAGCGAGGCAATCAGCATCGAGCCGACGCCCACCGGGTTGATGTCGTACAGATGCGCGCGCTTGAACTCGATATGTTTGGGTGACAGCCCCAAGGGTTTATTGATCACCAGGTCGGCCACCAACGTGCCGATCCAGGCAATCGCAATATTGGCGTACAAGCCCAGCACCTGGTCGATCACATCGAACACGCCCAGCTCCATCAGCATCAGCGCGATCGCCACGTTGAACACCAGCCACACCACGCGCCCAGGGTGGCTGTGGGTCACGCGGGCGAAGAAATTCGACCAGGCCAGGGAGCCGGCGTAGGCGTTGGTCAGGTTGATCTTCATCTGTGAAATGAACACGAACAGCACCATTGCGCCGAGGGCCCATTCCGGCGAGCTGAACACATAGCGGAAGGCGACCAGGTACATCTGGGTCGGCTCGGCGGCGCGCTCCATGGGGATTTCATGTTGCAGGGCGAGAAAGGCCAGGAACGCCCCGCCAAACATCTTCAACGCGCCGGGGATAATCCAGCCGGGGCCGGAGCAGAGCAGGGCGGCCCACCAGCGCTTGCGGTTGGCCGCGGTTTTTTCCGGCAGGAAGCGCAGGTAGTCCACCTGTTCGCCGATCTGCGTCACCAGCGACAGCGCCACGGTACAGGCGGCGCAGAACGCCAACAGGTTGAAACCGCCGCCATCGCCGCTGCGCCCGACAAAACTGGTCCAGTCGCTGAAGGCATCGGGGTTTTTCCACCACACGAAGCCGTACGGCAGCACCAGCAACAGCAGCCACAACGGTTGCGTCCACAGTTGCAGGCGGCTGATCAGGGTCACGCCGTAGGCCACCAGCGGGATCACCAGCAACGAGCAGATCACATAGGCAAAGGCCAGCGGTATATGGAAATACAACTCCAGGGCCAGGGCCATGATCGCCGCTTCCAGGGCGAAGAACAGGAAAGTGAAGCTGGCGTAGATCAGGGAGGTGATGGTCGAGCCGATATAACCGAAGCCGGCTCCACGGGTCAGCAGGTCCATGTCCACGCCGTAGCGCGCCGCGTAGTAGCTGATGGGCAGGCCGGTCAGGAAGACCACCAGGCTGATGGCAAGGATCGCCCAGAAAGTGTTGGTGAAGCCGTAGCTCAGGGCCAATACACCACCGATGGCTTCCAATGCGAGGAACGACACCGCGCCCAGGGCGGTGTTGGCAATGCGCAGCTCCGACCATTTGCGAAAGGATTTGGGCGTGTAGCGCAGGGCATAGTCTTCCATGGTCTCGTCGGCGACCCAGGTGTTGTAGTCGCGGCGGATCTTGACGATGCGCTGGGTGCCGGGAGGGGATTGCACGGTGGGGAGGCTCCGCAGGGTGGACGAAGGGAGTGAGCAAGTTCCATGCCCTCGCGGGCGCTGCGAGTCAAATGTGGGAGGGGGCTTGCCCCCGATGAGGGAGTGTCAGTCACTTATTTGTTCGCTGACCCGGCGCTATCGGGGGCAAGCCCCCTCCCACATTGGTCAGCGGTGGCTGGGCGGACGCGATCCTGCCCTGCATTGGTGCGCAGTGGCATACGTCAAATGACGTATCCCGTTACGTCAGGCTGCGTATACCCGCGTGGGTCGGCTGCCGCCATGCTGGAGCCCTCATTGCAGAGGAGTCGCCCCATGGAACCACGATTGATCCGCTCCAAACCGCTGTTGGCCCTGTCATTGCTGGCGGCCGCGCTGTTCAGCCAGGGCGTGCTGGCCGATAACGAAGGCTTGGCCGTGACGCCTACCGAAGTCACTGTCGGCCAGTTGCACTCGGCCACCGGCACCATGGCGATTTCCGAGACTGGCTCGATCCAGGCCGAGCGCCTGGCCATCGAGCAGATCAACGCCTCGGGCGGGATTCTGGGACGGCAGATCAAAGTGATCCAGGAAGACGGCGCGTCCGACTGGCCGACCTTCGCTGAAAAAGCCAAGAAACTGCTGGTCAACGACAAGGTGGCTGCGGTATTCGGCTGCTGGACCTCGGCCTCGCGTAAAGCGGTGCTGCCGATCTTCGAGAAAGAAAATGGCTTGCTCTACTACCCGACCTTCTACGAGGGCCTGGAACAGTCGAAAAACGTGATCTACACCGGGCAGGAAGCCACCCAGCAAATCCTCGCCAGCCTCGACTGGATCGCCAAGACCAAGGGCGCCAAAACGTTTTACCTGGTCGGCTCCGACTACATCTGGCCGCGCACGTCGATGAAGATCGCGCGCAAGCACATTGAAAATGTGCTGCACGGTACCGTGGTCGGCGAAGACTACTACCCGCTGGGCAACACCCAGTTCGGCTCGCTGATCAACAAGGTCAAGCTGAAAAAACCGGACGTGGTCTTTGCCGCAGTGGTGGGCGGTTCCAACGTGGCGTTCTACAAACAGCTCAACGCGGCGGGTGTGAACGCGTCCAAGCAAACCCTGCTGACCCTGTCGGTCACCGAAGACGAACTGCTCGGCATCGGCGGCGAAAACATGGCCGGCTTCTATGCCTCGATGAAGTACTTCCAGAGCCTGGACAACCCCAACAACAAAGCCTTCGTCGAAGCTTTCAAGGCCAAGTACGGCAAGGACGCGGTGATCGGCGACGTGACCCAGGCGGCCTACCTCGGCCCTTGGCTGTGGAAAGCGGCGGTGGAGAAGGCCGGCAGTTTCGACGTGGACAAAGTCGTCGCCGCCTCCCCGGGCATCGAGCTGAAAACCGCGCCGGAAGGCTACGTGAAGATCCACGAAAACCATCACCTGTGGAGCAAGTCGCGCATCGGTGAAGTGCAGCCGAACGGGCAGTTCAAGGTGATCTACGAATCGGATCTGATCGAGCCGAACCCGTTTCCCAAGGGTTACCAATAACCCTCAGGCATAAAGAGATCTAAATGTGGGAGGGGCGGTGCGACGATTCGACTTGCCCCCGATGGCGGAGTGTCAGTCGACATTTCTATAACTGAACCACCGCTATCGGGGGCAAGCCCCCTCCCACATAGAGCAAAAGCAGATCGCATTCTAATTACCACCTCCCGCTCAGGAGACCATCATCATGGAATGGCTATCGGAATTTGGAGCCATCGCGGCGATGCAGGGGTTCAACGGCTTGTCCGTGTTCTGCGTGCTGCTGTTGATGGCATTGGGGCTGGCGATCATTTTCGGGCAGATGGGCGTGATCAACATGGCCCATGGTGAATTCCTGACGATCGGTGCCTACACCACCTACGTGTGTTCCAGCCTCACCGCGCACTTTGCGCCGAGTTTCCAGCCCTATTACTTCTTCTTCGCCATCGCCCTGTCGTTCCTAGTTGCCGGCGCCGTTGGCTGGCTGGTGGAATGGGCGATGATCAGCCGCTTGTACAAGCGCCCGCTGGACACCTTGCTGGCGACCTGGGGCCTGTCCCTGGTGATGCAGCAAACCTTCCGCTCGGTGTTCGGCGCCCGTGAGGTCAGCGCTGAACCACCGGCCTGGTTGATGGGCTCGGTGAACTTCACCGACGCCATCGAGATCCCGCGCAACGGCCTGTTCATGATGGGCCTGACCCTGCTGCTGACCGGTGCGATCTTCCTGATGCTGTACCGCTCGCGCTGGGGCCTGCAGGTGCGCGCCACGGTGCAGAACCGCTTGATGAGCCGCGCGGTGGGGATCAACACACGCAAGGTCGACCGCATGACCTTCGCCCTCGGCTGTGGCGTGGCCGGGGTGGCCGGTGCGGCGTTCACCACCATCGGCTCCACCGGCCCCATGGCGGGCTCGCAGTACATCGTCGACACCTTCCTGGTGGTGGTGTTCGGCGGCGCGCAAAGCCTGTTCGGCACGATTGCCTCGGCGTTCGTGATCGCCCAGACCCAATCGCTGTCGGAGTTTTTCCTCAGTGGCTCGATGGCCAAGGTACTGACCTTGTCGTCGGTGATTCTGATCCTGATGCTGCGCCCGCAAGGGTTGTTCTCCATCAAAGTGCGCAAGTAGAGGCGAGCAGATGAAGGCTTTAGACAAGCTGCTGGGCGGCCAGCAAAACCTGATCGGCATCGTGCTGTTGGCGCTGTTGATCCTGGTGGTGTTTCCCCTGACCCTGGATGCATTCCGGCTGAACATGGTCGGCAAGTACCTGACCTACGCGTTCGTCGCGGTGGGGCTGGTGCTGTGCTGGGGCTATGGCGGCATTCTCAGCCTGGGGCAGGGCGTGTTCTTTGGCGTTGGCGGCTATTGCATGGCGATGTTCCTCAAGCTGGAGGCCTCGGACCCGGAGAGCACCAAGATTCAGTCCACCCCCGGCATTCCGGACTTTATGGACTGGAACCAGATCACCGAATTGCCCTGGCTGTGGCAGCCGTTCCACAGCTTCAGTTTCACCCTGGTGGCGGTGATCGCGGTGCCGGTGCTGCTGGCCTTTATCATCGGCATGGCGCTGTTCAAGCGGCGCGTGGGCGATGTGTACTTTTCCATCGTCACCCAGGCGATTGCGCTGATCCTCACGGTGCTGATCGTCGGCCAGCAAGGCTTGACCGGTGGCGTCAACGGCATCACCGACCTCAAGACCCTGCTCGGCTGGGACCTGCGCACCGACAGCGCAAAAATGCTGCTGTACTTCATCAACGCCGGCTTGCTGTTCGGTTGCATCTTCATTGGCCGCTTTATCCTCGCCTCCAAGCTGGGCCGGCTGTTGATGGCGATGCGCGACAAGGAAGAGCGAGTGCGTTTCTCCGGGTATGACGTGGCCAGCTTCAAGATCTTCGTGTTCTGTGTGGCGGCGGCGTTCTCGGCCATCGGCGGGGCGATGTTTGCCTTGCAGGTAGGCTTTATGTCGCCGTCGTTCGTCGGCATCGTGCCGTCGATCGAGATGGTGATCTTCGCGGCGGTGGGCGGGCGCATGTCGCTGCTCGGCGCGGTGTATGGCGCGCTGCTGGTGAACTACGGCAAGACCTATTTCTCCGAGTCCTTCCCCGAGTTGTGGCTGTACCTGATGGGCGGGTTGTTTATCGCCGTGGTCATGTACTTCCCCAATGGCCTGGCCGGGTTGTGGGACAGCCACGGGCGCCAGGCGCTGGCCAAGCTGCTGCGCCGCCCACCGCCGATGAAAGCCGTGGTCCCCAAGGCCAGACCCAAGGCTGAAAGCAAGATCCTGGAGACCCAACCATGACCGCCGTTGGCTTTGAAATGAACAAACCGGTGCTGGCCATCGAGGGCCTGACGGTGTCCTTCGACGGCTTCAAGGCGGTCGACAACCTCAACCTGTATATCGACCGCAACGAAGTGCGCGTGGTGATCGGCCCCAATGGCGCGGGCAAGACCACGGTACTGGACCTGATCTGCGGCAAGACCCGCGCCACCAGTGGCAGCATCCAGTTCGATGGCCAGGAACTGACCAAGATGCGCGAGTACAACATCGTGCGCGCAGGCGTGGGGCGCAAGTTCCAGAACCCGTCGATCTACGAAAACCTCACCGTCTTCGAAAACCTCGAGATGTCCTACCCGGCCGGGCGCAAGGTGTGGGGCGCGCTGTTCTTCAAGCGCAACGCCCAGGTGATCGCACGGGTGCAAGAGGTAGCGCGGGAGATCTTCCTCGGCGACCTGTTGCAACAACAGGCCGACCTGCTGTCCCACGGGCAAAAGCAGTGGTTGGAGATCGGCATGCTGCTGATGCAGGACCCCGAGCTGCTGATGCTCGATGAACCGGTGGCGGGCATGAGCGTCAACGAGCGCGCGCAGACCGCCGAGCTGCTCAACCGCATCAGCCAGGGCCGTTCGGTGCTGGTGATCGAGCACGACATGGAATTCGTCAAGAGCATTGCCCACAAGGTCACGGTGCTGCACCAGGGCAAGGTCCTGGCCGAGGGCAGCATGGAGTCGGTGCAAAGCAATCCGAAAGTCATCGAAGTGTATCTGGGCCACTGAGGAGCCGCGCATGTTCAAGATCGACCAGTTGTCCTGCGGCTACGGGCAGAGCCAGATCCTCCACGACCTGGACCTGCACGTGGCCAAGCGCGAGATCGTCGCGGTGATGGGCCGCAACGGCATGGGCAAGACCACCCTGTTCAAGAGCCTGATGGGCATCCTGCCGCAGTGGCAAGGCCAGGTCAGTGTGGACGGCCATGAGGTGTCGGCGCTGGAAACCCATGAGCGGGTAGCGCGGGGCATTGCCTATGTGCCCCAGGGCCGCATGATTTTCCCCAGCATGAGCGTGCTGGAAAACATCCAGACCGGCCTGCCGGCCTCGGCCCGAGGCAAGGTGCCGGAGGACTTGTATGCGCTGTTCCCGGTGCTCTACGACATGCAGTCGCGCAAGGGCGGCAACCTGTCGGGCGGGCAGCAACAGCAGTTGGCGATCGCGCGGGCCTTGGCGACCAACCCCAAGGTGTTGCTGCTGGATGAACCGACCGAGGGCATCCAGCCGTCGATCATCAAGGACATTGCACGCACGCTGAAGGAAATCCGCAACCTGCGCGACCTGACCATCGTGGTGTCGGAGCAGGTGCTGTCCTTCACCCTGGAGATCGCCGACCGTTTCCTGGTGATCGAGAAGGGCCGCTTTGTGATCGAAGAGACCCGTGATCGAGTGGACGAGGCGACCATCAGTCGCTACCTGTCGGTGTGACGAGGGCGGTCCCGGGGCCGCCGCATAGACAGCACGTACATGCAATTTTCCCCTGCCCGATAGCGCCACACTTCCCCCATCGCTCAACGTTCCAGGGGGGAAGACACCATGGACCCGACACCTAAGACCAGCCCTGACGAAGTCGTCACCCTGGTCGTCAAACACCGCATCAAGCCAGGCCTTGAAGCCGACTACGAAGCCTGGCTGCGGCGTATCGTGCGCATCGCCGGCGAGCGCCCCGGCCACCTCGGTGTAGACGTGGTGCGCAGCAAGCAGGGCGGCCTGGCGCTGTTCACCTGCGTACTGCGCTATGGCACCACCGCTGCGCTGGAGCAGTGGCTCGACTCCCCCCAACGCAAACAGCTGATCGCTGAAGCTGCGCCGATGCTGGCCGACGGCGACCAGACTGAAATCGGCGCGGCCAACGAGTTCTGGTTCACGCCCCTGGCCGACAGCGCCGCCAAGCCGCCGCGCTGGAAGCAGGCGGTGGTCAGCCTGTGTGTGATTTTGCCGCAGACCTTGCTGTTGCCGTTTATCTGGGGGCCGATCCTGCGTCTGCACCCGTTCCTGTCCAACTACGTGGTCTCCACCTTCCTGGTCACCCTGACCATCGTCCTGCTGGTGGTCTACCTGCTGATGCCGGCGGCTACCCGCCTGTTCGCTCCCTGGCTTGAAGCCTCTGTAAAGGAAACCCTATGAACGCCGATCTGATTCTGTTCAATGGCCAGTTCCACACCGTGGACCGTGAAAACCCGCGCGCAACCGCCGTCGCCATTCGCGAGGGGCGCTTCGTCGCCGTCGGCACTGACGGTGAGGCCATGGCCCTGCGCGGCAGCGGTACCCAGGTCATCGACCTCAAGGGGCGTACCGTGATCCCCGGCCTTAACGACTCGCACCTGCACCTGATCCGGGGCGGGCTGAACTATAACCTCGAACTGCGCTGGGAAGGCGTGCCATCCCTGGCCGATGCCCTGCGCATGCTCAAGGATCAGGCCGACCGCACCCCCACGCCGCAATGGGTGCGCGTGGTCGGTGGCTGGAACGAATTCCAGTTCGCCGAAAAGCGCATGCCGACCCTGGAAGAGCTCAACCAGGCCGCGCCGGACACCCCGGTGTTCGTGCTGCACCTGTATGACCGCGCCTTGCTCAACCGCGCCGCCCTGCGCGTGGCCGGCTACACCAAGGACACGCCGAACCCGCCGGGTGGCGAGATTGTGCGTGACAGCCAAGGCAACCCCACCGGCATGCTGGTGGCGCGGCCCAACGCGATGATTCTGTATTCGACCCTGGCCAAGGGCCCGAAACTGCCCCTGGAATACCAGGTCAACTCGACCCGCCAGTTCATGCGTGAACTCAATCGCCTGGGCCTCACCAGTGCGATCGACGCCGGTGGCGGTTTCCAGAACTACCCCGATGACTACGCGGTGATCGAGCAACTGGCCAAGGATGAACAGCTGACGGTGCGCATCGCCTACAACCTGTTCACCCAGAAGCCCAAGGAAGAGCTCAGCGATTTCAAGAACTGGACCGGCAGCGTCACCCTGCACCAGGGCGACGACTACCTGCGCCACAACGGCGCTGGCGAGATGCTGGTGTTCTCCGCGGCGGATTTCGAAGACTTCCTCGAACCGCGCCCGGACCTGCCGCTGACCATGGAGCAGGAGTTGGAACCGGTGGTGCGTCACTTGGTGGAGCAGCGCTGGCCGTTCCGCCTGCACGCCACCTATGACGAATCGATCTCGCGCATGCTCGACGTGTTCGAGAAGGTCAACCGCGATATTCCGTTCAATGGCCTGCCATGGTTCTTCGACCATGCCGAAACCATCACCCCGAAAAACATCGAGCGCGTACGCGCCCTGGGTGGCGGCATTGCGATCCAGGACCGCATGGCGTTCCAGGGTGAGTACTTTGTCGAGCGCTACGGCGCCAAGGCCGCCGAAGCCACGCCGCCGATCAAACGCATGCTGGCCGAAGGCGTGCCGGTGGGCGCGGGCACCGATGCCACGCGGGTGTCGAGCTATAACCCGTGGACCTCGCTGTACTGGATGGTCAGCGGGCGTACCGTCGGCGGCCTGGAGCTGCATGCCGAAGGCTTGCCACGCCTGACCGCGCTGGAGCTGTTCACCCACGGCAGCGCCTGGTTCTCGTCGGAGCAGGGCAAGAAGGGCCAGATCAAGGTCGGCCAGTTGGCGGACGTCGCCGCGCTGTCGGCGGATTTTTTCAGCGTCGATGAAGAAGCCATCAAATGGATCGAATCGGTGCTCACCGTGGTCGGCGGCAAGGTGGTGTACGGCGCCGGCGACTTCGAAGGTTTCGCGCCACCGCGTGTACCGGTGCTGCCGGACTGGTCGCCGGTGGTCAAGGTGCCAGGGCACTGGCGTCCGTCTTCGCCGTTGCAAGCTCAGGTCCACCAGTGCAGCGGCCCCTGTGGCGTGCATTCCCATAGCCACGAAAAGGCGCGCCTTTCCAGCGTGCCGGTCAGCGACTTCCAGGGTTTCTGGGGGGCGTTTGGCTGTTCTTGCTTTGCCTTTTAATCAACTCGCCTCTTTCGACAAACAGGAGCAACTCCCATGACTTACAAACGCCTGAATAAAGATGATGCCGTGGTGCTGTTGGTGGATCACCAGACCGGCCTGATCTCCCTGGTGCAGGATTTCTCCCCCAATGAGTTCAAGAACAACGTACTGGCCCTGGCCGACGTGGCGAAGTTCTTCAACCTGCCGACCATCCTCACCACCAGTTTTGAAGGCGGTCCTAACGGCCCACTGGTACCCGAGCTGAAGGAACTGTTCCCGGACGCGCCGTATATCGCCCGTCCTGGCCAGATCAACGCCTGGGACAACGAAGATTTCGTCAAGGCCGTCAAGGCCACCGGCCGCAAGCAGATCATCATTGCCGGGGTGGTAACGGATGTGTGCGTAGCGTTCCCGACCCTGTGCGCCCTGGAAGAAGGCTTCGAGGTATTCGTGGTCACCGACGCCTCCGGCACCTTCAACGAAACCGTGCAACAAGCCGCCTGGGCGCGTATGACCGCCGCCGGTGCGCAACTGGTGAACTGGTTCGCCGTGGCCTGCGAGCTGCAAGTGGACTGGCGTAACGACATGGAAGGCCTGGCCAACCTGCTGTCGCCGCGCATCCCGAACTACCGCAACCTGATGAACAGCTACTCGGCGTTCACTGCCAAGTAACCGGTTCTCAAGCCTGTCGGTAATCCCCTGTGGGAGGGGGCTTGCCCCCGATTGCGGTGTGTCAGTCTCAGTATTGTGGACTGATGCACCGCTATCGGGGGCAAGCCCCCTCCCACATTTGATTGTGTTCCCACATTAGGTTTGTGGTGTGCCCATGAACCCGCTATAAATCAGCCCATCGTCCACCGAGAAGCGACAATGAACCCCTTCGAAGACATGCGCCTGTTCTGCCAGGTCATGGAGTCCGGCAGCTTTACTGCCGCCGCCGAGCAACTCGGCCTGTCCAAGCAATTTGTCAGCCGCCGCCTGATCCAGCTCGAAGACCGCCTCGGCGTGCGCCTGCTCAACCGCTCCACCCGTCGCCTGGATGTCACGCCCCTGGGGCAAAGTTACTACGAATCCGCCTTGCGCCTGCTCAACGACGTCGAGCAAGTGGAGCAGGGCATCGCCGGCCAGAACAGCGAACCGCGCGGCACCCTGCGCCTGAGCGCGCCGCTGTCGTTTGCCATGGCGCACCTGGGCTGCCTGCTGCCGCAGTTCTTGCAGCGCCACCCCCAGGTGTCGGTGGAGGTCGACCTCAGCGACCGCCCTGTGGACCTGATCGGCGAAGGCTACGACCTGGTCCTGCGCATCGGCACCCTGGAAGACTCCACCCTGATCGCCCGCCGTATCGCCAGCATCCCGCGGGTGTATTGCGCCAGTCCCGACTACCTGGCCCTGCGCGGTACCCCGCAAAAACCCGAGGACCTCGCTGACCACGACTGCCTGCCCTATGGCCATGGCCGCCAGGTGCAGTGGCGCTTCAAAGGCAAGGTGCAGGCACTGCAGGTCAGTGGCCGCATGCGTGTGAATAACGGCGACCTGCTGCGCGACACCGCCATCGCAGGGCTGGGTGTGACCTACTTGCCGACCTTTATCGTCGGCGATGCCTTGAAGGACGGGCGCCTGGTGAGCGTACTGGACGACTTCGCCCCCGAAGACCTGACCTTGTCGGCGGTGTATCCCCAGCATCGGCAAAGCTCACGGCCGGTGCAGGCGCTGGTGGAGTTCCTGCGCGAGCGCCTGGCTAGTGGCTGTTGAATAGCTGGCGGATCAGGCTCGGCGTGCTGCCGGTCCAGCGCTTGAACGAGCGCCGGAAGTTCGCCGCATCGTTGAAGTTCAGGTACGCCGCTACCTCATCATTGCTGTAGCCCTTCACCTGATACAGGTGCAACGCGACTTGCTTGCGCACCCGATCCACCTGCTCCTGGAAGCCGGTGTCGTGTTTGTGCAGCTTGCGCTTGAGGGTCGCCGGGCTCATGGCGAAGGCCTGGGCTGCCTGTTCCAGGCTCGGCGGCTGGCGCACCTGGTCGTGCAGGTAGTCGTACAGGCAGTCGAGAAAGCTGCAGGCAAAACCCAATTGTTCGATCTGCTCGCGCGCTTGCTGGCGGGCGACCTGGCCAGCGGTGGCCGAGGCGCCCGGCCAGGCGCGGGTGAGGTATTCGCGCGGGATGCTCATCATGTCCAGCGGGCGCTCGAAGCGCGTGTGTTCGCCCAGGTTGACCCAGTACTGTTCGACATAGCGCGGCTCGCGGTGGCTGAAACTGCACGCCCACGGCAGGCGCTGGCCGCTGAGCCATTGGCTCATGGCAACCAGCGAGGTCATGCTCGCTTCCAGCAGGAAGCGCCAATGCTCGCCGGCGCCGCAACTGTCCCGCCAGTACAGGTAGGCGTGGTGTTCATCCAGCTCCAGTTGCAGCGTGGCCAATGGGCTGAGCAGCACCTGTTGCTGGATCAGGATCTCCAGCGCCTGGTGCAGGTGCTGCGCATGGCCCAGGGCGTGACTGGCCGCGCCGAAATAACCGGGCAATAGCCGCTGCCCCAACAAAAAGCTGCTGTCGTCGGCGTCCAACAGCTTGCGGCTGTTGCCGATCAAGCCGAGAAACTGCTGCGGGCTCAGGCGTGCGGTACCCGCCAGGATGTCCTCATGAAACAGCCCGGTGCCGCGCAGCAGGCGGTGGCTGTCGATTTCGCGGGACAGCGCCAGGTCGATCAGCGTGGCGGGTTGGTAATGGCCGGGGATGAAGCGGCTGTCGGCTTCATACCAGCTGGTTTTCACGGCCATCTCAGGCACTTTTCGCAAGCGGTTGCTTGGCCCTGGCCAACGCCAGGTTCAGGCGCTTGAGCAAGTCCTGGGGCGGTTCTTCAAGCGCCATCACCACGGCGGTGGTCGCGGCCAGTTGCAGGCGTTCGCCCTGTTGCCGGGTCTTGTGGGCCAGGCCGCGCACCGCTTGCTGCAACTCCAGCGCCAGCTCCTTGGCCTGGCGTTCGCCGGTATTGGGCAGCAGCACGACAAAGCGGTCACCGGCCAGGCGGCACAGCAAGTCCTGGCGGCGCAGGTTGAGCAGGAGCAATTGGCTCAACGCCTGCAACACCGCATCGCCCTCGGCGTGGCCGTAGGCCTGGTTGATGGCGGCGAAATTGTCCAGGTCCAGGGCCAGCAACGACAGCGGTTGTTGTTGCTCGCGGCTGTCTTGCAGGCTGTCGGCCAACTGACGCTTGAGGTAATCGGCGCCGGCCAGCGGCGTGAGTTTGTCGAACAGGCGATGCTCGCGAAACAGACGTTCGCGTTTCTCCATCTGCGCGCTGATCGCCAGTTGTTCGCGGTGCCAATGGTAGATGCCGATGGTCAGCAGGATCATGCCCACCGGCATTGGCCCGGACTCCAGCCAGTGGTCCCAGGTGATGCTGTCGGGCAGGCGGATGAATTCGTCGAGGCTGTCGATCCACCAGGAGAAAAAGATGCACGACAGGCCCAGCGCCAGGTAGTTGGTGACGCGGCCGGCGGGGCGGCTTTTCAGCACCAGGCCCAGCCACACCAGGGCGAGCAGGGCGGAACCGCCTTCGCCGAAGATATCCAGCCATACCCACTCACTGACGCTTTTCAACTCGCCACAGGCCAGGTGCAGGATCAGCCCGAGGTTGGCGGCGATCAGCAGCAACGAGAGTTTCCAGCGGTGGGGCTTGAGCACGGAAAACATGGCCGCGGGTCCTTGGACAAGTGAGCGAGGAGGCCAGCACAGCAGATGCATGTGACCGTTGGATGACGGTGGGGGAGGGTCGAATCAGCTCATCTCACAGACAACAAAGGTCAAAAAATGTGGGAGGGGGCTTGCCCCCGATGGCTGTGTATCAGTCAACAGATATACCAGCTGACCCACCGCCATCGGGGCATGGGTATCTACACAATGTTGTATTAGCCAACGCTAACCACGATGCGAAGCGAGCCGCTCTTGATCTTGCTTTAGATCTTGATCTCAGGCGCCCCGTTAAACCACGCTGGCCGCAATTCGACAGTGATTTGGGGGGTAAACCGGCAGGGATGCCGGTTTAGCCGCCCCGCGCCATGGATGGCGCGTGGCGGCGGCCCCCCAAATCACTGTCGGATTGCGGGCACACCGAGCCTGGGCGAGGTGCCGAGTGGTGGGGCAAGAGCCCTTTGCTTACTTTGGGGCTTTTCCAAAGTGAGCCGCCGTAAGGGCGGAACCCTAAGTGGCCGTTACCGCAGCAACGGATATGTACCCGGTCCAAACCAAAAAAATAGTCGGCCCAGAGGCCGCCATCGGGGGCAAGCCCTCTCCCACAGGGGATCTTCACAGGTCATATCAGCTCATTCCACATCCAGAATCGGGCAAAACCCCCGGTTTACGGGGCTTCGCGCCGATCCCTGTCACAGAACCGTCATCCCCCACCCCTAGCTTGCCCTCCCAGTTGCCGGGCCACTTGCCTGGCGCCAACGGACTCTTGGGGAGGATTTCATGTACAAGCGCACCGGGCTCGTCAGCTTTACGCTTACTGCCTTGGCCCTGGCCATCGCCAGTGAACGACTCAACGCGGCGGAAGCGGCCACCACCGAACACGTTGAAGTGGTCGGCCAGGCTGCGGCCATCGACAAGGCCCTCAAGGAGCAGCGTTCCTCCGACAGCATCAAGAGCGTGGTGCATGCCGACGGTGTGGCGCAGTTGCCCGACGAAAACGTTGCCGAAGCGGCGCAGCGCCTGCCGGGGATCAGCGTCGAGCGTGACCAGGGCGAAGGGCGCTTTGTCAGCGTGCGCGGCCTGGGCCCGGACCTTAACAGCGTGACCATCAACGGTACCCTGGTGCCATCGCCCGAGAGCAAGCGGCGCGCCGTGGCCCTTGATGTGCTGCCCTCGGAACTGGTGCAGTCGCTGTCGGTGATCAAGACCCTGACCCCAGACATGGACGCCAACTCCCTGGGCGGTACCGTCGACGTGAAGAGTCTCTCGGCCTTCGACCACAACGGCCTGTTCTACACCGGCAGCACCGAAGCCAGCTACGACAAGAATACCGGGCAGACCAGCCCGAAATTCTCCGGCGCCGCCAGTAACCGTTTCAGCCTCGGCGACGGCATCGACAACTTCGGCGTGGCGGCGGCGCTGAGCTGGCAAAAGCGCGACTTCGGCTCGGACAACGTCGAAACCGGCGGCGCCTGGGACTTCAGTCGGGGCGCGCGGCTTAACGAGTTCGAACAGCGCGACTACGACATCAGCCGCGAACGCGCCGGCGGTGGCCTGAACTTCGACTACAAGCCCGACGACCTCAGCAGCTACTACCTGCGCACCCTCTACAGCCGCTACAAAGACAGCGAAACCCGCAACTCCACCAGTATTGAATTTGCCGACCCCCAGGCCCCTGGCGAACTGGGCGATGCCGAGGGCAAGCGCAAGCTGAAGAACCGTGAAGAAACCCAGGAAATCCAGTCCTACGTGTTCGGCGGCGAACGCATGCTGGGCCTTTGGACCTTGAGCGGCCAGGCCGGTTACAGCCAGTCCAGCGAAGACAGCCCGGCGCATATCGCAGGCGCCACCTTCGACGGCGGCGACTTTGCCAACAGCGGTTTCTACGACAAGGACAAGCCCCGCCCGATCATCGGCAGCGGCTTCTACGACGCCAGCAACTTCACCCTCGACAAGGTCGACTGGGAAAAGCAGAACACCCGCGACACCGAGAAAAACCTGCGCCTGGACCTGGCCCGCGACTATGACCTGAGCGGTTACGCCTCCCAGGTCAAGTTCGGCGGCAAGGTCAGTCGCCGGCACAAGGACAACGACCTCGAAGCCTGGGTCTATAAAGACTTCGACACCCTGGGCTACAGTGCCGACCAGCTCAACCTCACCCAGTTCCAGAAGGGCAGCGTCGACTATCGCCTCGGCAACTACGGCCCAGGCATCAGCCCCGGCGCCATCAAGCAGCTGATTGGCAGCCTCAACCCGTCGGACTTCTACGACGAGACCGAATCGCGGGTCAACGACTTCACCCTCCGCGAAGACATCAACGCCGGCTACCTGATGAACACCATCGACATCGACGACTGGCGTTTTATCGCCGGCCTGCGTTACGAAGGCACCGAGTTCGAAGCCAAGGGGACCGGCGCCACCGACGGCCAGTTCACCGCCACCGAGACCAAGCGCCGTTATCACCACTGGCTGCCGGGCCTGCATGCGCGCTACCAGATCGACAAGAACACCCAGGTGCGCGCGGCCTGGACCAAATCGGTGGTGCGCCCGACCTTTGGCCAGCTGGCACCGGGCTTTGTGATCGACGATGACGAAGCCACCTTCGGCAACCCGGACCTCAAGCCGCTGGAGTCGAGCAACCTGGACCTGGGCATCGAGCATTTCATGGGCCGCGCCGGGACCGTGTCGGCGTTCGTGTTCTACAAGGACATCAAGCATTTCGTCTACAACACCGACCTCGCCGGCACCGGCGCCTGGGCCAACTTCGCCGAGGCCCATACCTACGCCAACGGCGACAGCGCCAAGCTCTACGGCCTGGAACTGGCCTACTCACAGAAGTTCGACTGGCTGCCCGCACCGTGGAACGGTTTGCTGATCGGCGCCAACAGCACCTTCAGCCGGTCCAGCGCGGATATCGAAGGCTTCGACGCCGCCAGCGGCACGAACCGCAAGCGCACTATCAGCCTGCCCAACCAGTCGGACACCGTCGGCAACCTGATGCTCGGTTGGGAAGACGACACGCTCAGCCTGCGCCTGTCGGCCAACTACAAGTCGGCCTACCTGTATGAACTGGCGTCGATCAACGACAAGGCCCACGACCGGCACGTCGACGCGCAGACCTTCGTCGATTTCAGCGCGCGTTACTCGCTGACCAAGAACCTGCAAGTCAGCTTCGAGGCCCAGAACCTCACCGACGAGTCGTACTTCGTCTACACCGGCAACCGCAGCTACAACGGCCAATACGAAGAGTACGGCCCGACCTACAAAGTGGGCCTGACCTTCACCCATTTCTAACCCACCCCATACCCCACTGTAGGAGCGAACTTGCTCGCGAAAAAGCCCGGAACACCGCGTGCATCCAGACAGCTCGCGACATCGTTGACGTTCTTCGCGAGCAAGCTCGCTCCTACAAGACAAGGATTTTGTTTGTTCATGAGACTTTCCAAGCTATACCTGCTGATCGCCCTGGCCACCGGCGGCAATGCATTCGCCGCCGACCTGGCGCTGACCCCTTGGGCACCCAGCCTGAAGGCCGAAGCCGTGGCCTTCCTGCCCAACGCCAGCGAGCGCGTGGCCGCCAGCACCCGTGACGGCCTGCAACTGCTCGACAGCAAAGGCGCCGAACTGGCGCGTTTCAAAGGCAACTTCAGCAGCCTCGACACCCGCGCCGCAGGCACCCATGTGCTGGTCGCCAGCCTCGACAACGACCGCCAGCAGGCGCTGCTGATCAACCTGGACAGCGCCAGCAAAACCTGGGGCACGCCGGTCTACCTGCCGACCCGCGACTACCCGGTGAATGGCCTGTGCCTGTACCGCGACGCAGCGGCCAACCTGTTTGTGTTCCTGGTGGGCGAGGAGGGCAAGGGCGAGCAATGGCTGGTGGGCAACGGCTCGACGTTGCTCGCTGAACCCCAGCGCGTACGCGGTTTGCCGCTGCCGCCGTCGGCGCAGTTCTGCCAGGTGGACGACGCCACCCAGCAATTGGTGGTGAATGAAGAGAGTGTCGGCTGGTGGGCCTACCCGGCGCACCCGGAAGCCGATGTGAAACGCACCCCGGTGGCGCTGTTCGACAACCCCAAACGCGAAGCCGGGGCCATGGCGCTGGTACCCGGTGGCGTGGTCGCGCTGGACCCGAAGACCGCCCAGTTGCACCTGTTCCAGCAAACCGGCGAGCGCTGGGTGGAGCAATCGAGCCTGAGCCTGCCGGGCCTGAAAGAGCCGGAACAACTGGCGATCAATGGCCGCCAACTGCTGGTGCGCGATGACGACAGCGGCGCGCTCTACCAGGCCAGGCTCGACTGGCAGGCCAAGCCCGTCGCGGTGGCGCCGCTGCTGCCGGAGGTCGCGGCCTTGCGCCAGAGCGACCCGGTTGGCCGCCAGGGCGATGCGGCGGATGACCCGGCGATCTGGATTCACCCCGAAACACCGGGCAAAAGCCGTGTGCTCGGCACCAACAAAAAGCAAGGCCTGCTCGCCTACGACCTCGACGGCAAGCTGTTGCAGGAACTGGCGGTGGGCCGCCTGAATAACGTCGATGTACGCCCCCGCTTCAAGCTCGGCCAGCAAACGGTCGACCTGGCCGTGGCGAGCAACCGCGATCACAACAGCCTGAGCCTGTTCAGCATCGACCGTCAGAGCGGCGAGCTGCGTGAAGCCGGTGAAGTGCCCACGCCGCTCAAGGAAATCTACGGCATTTGCCTGTTCCAGCCAGCCAGCGGCGAGATCTACGCAATCGCCAACGGCAAGGACGGCACCTTCCTGCAATACCGCCTCAGCGCGCCGGACGGCCGGGTGCAGGGCGAGCTGGTGCGCCAGTTCAAGGTCGACAGCCAACCCGAAGGCTGTGTGGCCGACGACCAGCGCCAGCGCCTGTTTATCGGTGAAGAAGATGTGGGCGTGTGGGCGGTGGATGCGCGTGCCGATCAACCGTCGACATTGATCAGCGTGATCAAGGTCGGCCCACAGTTGCATGCGGATGTCGAAGGCCTGGCGCTGTACCAGAGCGATAAGCATGACTACCTGGTGATCTCGAGCCAAGGCAATGACAGCTACCTGGTGGTGGATGCCGAGCCGCCGTTTGCCGTGCATGGCGGCTTCCGCGTCGGCTTGAACGCCGCTGCCGGGATCGACGGCGCTTCGGAAACCGATGGCCTGGAAGTCACCGCCATCAACCTCGGCGGGCCGTGGAGCCAAGGCATGCTGGTGGTGCAGGACGGGCGCAAGCGCATGCCCGAGCAAACCCAGAACTTCAAGTTCGTGCCCTGGGCCGAGGTCACCCGCGCATTGAAATTGCCGTGAACCGTCATCAACCGGTCATCACTTTTTAATCGAATGGGAGATTCACTATGCACGCGACGATGGAACATATGACGATCTGGGGTTTGATCAGCGACGCCAGCCTGTTGGTCAAGGCGGTCATGGTCACCTTGCTGTTGGCGTCCTTGCTCAGCTGGTACCTGATTATCCAGCGCGGCAGTGTGCTGCGCCGCCTGGAACGGCAGTTGAACGGTTTTGTGCAACGCTTTCGCGCCGCGCCGGACTTGCAGGCGCTGTACCGCGACACGTTGCAGGCGGGCGAGGGCGGCGTGGCGCCGATCTTTATTGCCGGGGTCCAGGAATACCAGCACCTGCACAGCCATGATCCGCAGGTGCTCGAAGGCGTCGAGCGGGCCTTGCAGGTAGCGATCACCGAGCAGGAAATCGAGCTGGAAAAGGGCCTGCAATTTCTCGCCACCGTGGGGTCGGTCAGCCCGTACATCGGTCTGTTCGGCACGGTGTGGGGCATCATGAATTCCTTTATCGGCCTTTCCCAGGTGCAGCAGGCCACGTTATCCACCGTAGCGCCGGGCATCGCCGAAGCCTTGATCGCCACGGCCATCGGCCTGTTTGCCGCCATCCCGGCGGTGATCGCCTATAACCGTTTCGCGGCGCGCGGCCAGACTCTGCTCACCCGTTACTACGCGTTTGGCAATGAGCTGCAAGTGCGCCTGCACCGCAGCCTGCGCGGTGCCGCGATCAACCTGGCCGTGGCCGCCTGAACAGGAGCGCTCCCATGTTAGTAAGGCCGCAACGCAAGCACGGGCCCAAGGCCGAGATGAACGTGGTGCCGTATATCGATGTGATGCTGGTGCTGCTGGTGATCTTCATGGTGACCGCGCCGATGTTGACCCAGGGCGTGAAGATCGAACTGCCCAAGGTCGCCGCCGAGGCGTTGGCCACCGACACCCGCCAGCAGATCCTCACGCTGTCGGTAAAGGCCGACGGTGGCTATTACTGGAACCTCGGCGGCGAACTCGATACCCAACACCAGACCGACAGCGCCGTGAGCCTGGAGGAAATGGGCGCCAAGGTCATGCAGGTGGTGGCCGCGCGCAGCGACACCCAGGTCTACATCCGCGCCGACGACAACGCCGGTTACGGCCGTGTGGTCGCGGCCATGGCGGTGTTGCAGAAGGGCGGGGTCAGCAACCTGGGGCTGGTGACCGAGGCCCCGCAATGACGGCGATGATCATGCACAGTCCGACCCTGCCGATGGCGCCCCGGGATGCTTCGGGTTTTTGCAGAAACAGCCTCGCCGCCAGCCTGGCGGTGGCGCTGCACGTGGGCGTGCTGGCCGCGTTGATGCTGGGCTGGTCGACGGAGAAGCCTGTGGTGGATGCCCCTCGGGTGATGCACACGCAGTTGGTCATGCTGCCACCGGCGCCAGCGCCCGAGCCTGAACCGGTGGTGGCCGCGCCCGCACCGTCGGAGCCGCTGGTGGTACCGGTGCCGGCCCCGGCAAAGCCCACGGTCGACCCGCAGATCCAGGCGCAAAAACTCGAGAAAGCCGCCTTGGCGCGTAAACGCGTCGAAGACAAGAAAATCGAGCAGCAGCAGGAACGCCTGGCCACCGAACAACGCCATCGTGAGCTGGAACAACAGCGCCTCGATCAGCAACGCCTGGCCGCTGAAAAAGCCCGAGCTGCTACCCCAGCCCCGGCAGCGGCCTTCGACAGCCGCCAATACCAACCCCTGAGCAAGGAGGCACCGGACTATCCCGAACGCGCCCTGGACAAGCACATCGAAGGCGACTGCTCGGTGGAATACACCGTCAACCCCCAGGGCCGGGTAGAGAACCCCAAGGTGCTGGACGGCTGCCACCCCTTGTTTATCCGGCCTTCATTGGCGGCGGCGAATACTTTCCGTTACCAGCCGCGGATCGTCGAAGGCAAGGCCGTGGCCGTACCAGCGGTGCGCAACACCTTCCACTACCGCATCAAATAAGATTTTCCAATGGACACAGGCGCCATGTGGGAGAGGGGGCAAGCCCTAATGAGGAACACTGTAACTGTGGCGGGCGGACTTGTTGTGGCGAGCGGGCTTGCCCCGCGTTGGGCTGCGAAGCGGCCCCAAAACCAGGCAGCGCGGTGTGTCAGTTA
>NZ_JBXAFK010000059.1:0-42725 GCF_058793055.1 Pseudomonas sp. MPR-R2A5 | reverse complement strand
CGAGGGGGACGCCTAGTTCTTGCTCGCGAAAAACTCACAGGCGCCGCGTTCATTCAGGAAGCGCGCGTTATCGTTGAGGTTTTTCGCGAGCAAGAACTAGGCGTCCCCCTCGCTCCTACAGAAAGGCCTTAACTGCCCCGATCGTGTCAGGGCAGCAAGATGATTTTGTCGGCGCTGCCTAGATTCACGTCCTCATAGCACTGCACGCCATCGGCCAGCGCCACTTCGCGCAGGCCAGTCGGCAATGGCAGTTGCCCTTCATCGAAAAAGCGTCCGAACTGCTCCAGCATCACCGCGCATTGCTCGCAGTTGTAGAGCAATGAATTGATGCCCACCACCGAGCCACCCTTGCGGTACAGGGCCAGGGCCGGCAGTTGTACGTGGCCGTCCACCGGTGCGGCAATGATCGCGATGCGGCCAAACGGAGCCAGGCCGGCCACGGCGGCTGGCAGCCAGAAACCGGTGGTGTCGAAGATCACATCGGCGCCGCCCTTGAACACCGCATGAACCTGCGCGCCCAGTTCTTCGGGCTTGCCCAACGCAATGGCGTCGAACCCTTGCCCCTGCAACACCTCGACCTGGTCAGCCTTACGCACCGCCGCCAACACGTGGGCGCCGCGGATGTTCGCCAAGGCCAATGCCGCACTGCCCACAGCACCATTGGCGCCGATCACCAGCAACCGCGTGCCTTTGCCCACGCCACTGCGCTCCAGCGCATCCCAGGCCGTGGTGTACGGCACTCCCAGGCTGGCGGCCTGGGAAAAACTCAGGTGCGCAGGTTTATGCGCGACACCTTTGGCCGACACGGTGAGGTACTGGGCGTGGGAGCCGTCAGCGAAAAAGCCCAGGTCGCGGCCGGTACCCCAGACTTCCTGGCCCACCAGTGCCTGCGGACCTTGCACGACCACGCCGGCAAAGTCGCGCCCAGGTATGCGCGGCACTGTGGTGTAGGGGAAACGCCCGAGTACGTTCTTCACGTCGCTGGGGTTAAGGCCCGCGGCCTTGATCTGGACCAGCACCTCATCGGCGGCGGGCACCGGGGTGGCAACCTCGACGAAGCGCAGGGCAGCGAGGTCGCCGGTGGCGGAAAATTGCAGTGCATTCATGGCCAATATCCATCGAGGGGAAGAAAGGGATCAGGACAACCAACCGGCGACCAACTGCCGGCCCATGGGCCAGAGCTGCTCACCGAGCAGCATGCCCATCAGGCCCACCAGCGCGATGGCCGGCGGTGCGGGCGAACGAAAGTCCAGGGCGCCGTAGATCAAGCCGACGAACAGGCCGATAGCCAGGGAAATCAGATAGTTCATGGTGGTGAGTGCCTGATGGGTAGATGGGCCCAGTGTAGAGAGCCCATCGCTGAAGCATCGGCCAAGTGCTTCAGGATTTCGGCCAACCCTCAGCCGTTGTACTGCGACGGTGCCACACCGAGCTCGCGGCGGAACATGTCGCTGAAACTGCTCGGCGAATAGCCCAGGGAGCGCGCGATAGCACTCACCGACTGGCCCTGGATCAACTCAGCCACCGCCGTGGCCAGTTGCACCTGGCGACGCCATTCGGCGAAGCCCATGCCCAGGTGGTTCTGGAACAGTCGCGCCAGCGTCCGCACACTGGCGCCGGCCGCTTCGGCGTGTTGCTCGAAGGGAATCTCCAGGGACGGCGCCGCCATGACCGCCTGGCAGGCATTGATCAGCCGCCGGTCGACGCCCACCGGCATGGCGATGCGAATGGGCGAGCGGCGCGCACGTTGCAGCTCCAGCAAGGCCAGGCCGACCACCGCGTCGTAATAGCCTGCATCGCCAGTGTCCCCCTGCTCCACCAGCGTGACGATCAACTCGCGCAGCAACCCACCGACTTCGATGACCTGCACCTGGCTGTCCAGCGTCGTCGCCAAGGCTGGACGCAAGTAGATATTGCGCATCTGCAAATCCGAGACCACGCGGATGCCGTGCTCCACCCCCGGTGGCAACCACACCGCCCGCTGGGGCGGCACCACCAGCGCCTCCTGGGGTATCTCGACCCACATCACGCCGCTCATGGCGTAGAGCAACTGGCCCCAGTCGTGGCTATGGGGCTCCACGTACAAACCGCGCGGGTAGGTGCGCGCCAGGGGCAGTACGGGGACGGCGTGGTCACTGAGGTCGGGGGGCGCGGCCTGGGCCATGGGAAACACATCGTTCAAGGGTGAGCCGCCATGGTAATGACCACCGCTCGACAATCCGAGTGAATTTTTGCGGCCCACGAGGATCACTTGCTTACACCTGAAAGTTTGATGGGCCCATGAATAACGCAAAACTGTTTGTAATCGACTACACCCTGCATGGCGAACCCAAGTCATTCATCATTCGCCTGGAACAGCTCGATGCCGCTCAAGCCTGGCATTGGGCGAGCTGTGACGCCGGCGTGGGGCGCATCGGTCGCTTTGCCCGTGAGCAAGTGAAGAAAACCAGCCAGGAGCAGGCCGAGAAATTCGGCATTGAAAACGTACAATGGCGCCGCTCGGATGCGCGCGCCCAGGCTTGATCAAGGAGCGATACCCATGGATTCAACCCGGCAAGTCAACGGCAAGGCCCGGATTGACTACACCCAGGACACGCTGTTCGGGCCACTGGCCAAGCATGTCGAATGCCAAGTGAGTGTGCAGCAAAGGGCCGGATGGCTGGTGTTGAAGGTGTTCCAGCCACTGCCCGATGATCTACATGCCGCGCAAACCGTAGTGTTTGCATTGGAGGGGCGGCGCACCAGCGCCGTGGTGAAAGACAGCCACCGCCTGGCCGATCACAGCCTGCGCCTGGAACTGGAAACCCAATAGCCCAAATCGAACCGCTGAAGCGTGGGAGGAAGCAGGCCCCCTCCCACCGTCATAACTGCGCTCAGCCTTTGGCCGACTTGGCGCACTCACACCCCGTCGGCGCTGCACAGGGTTCGCCATGGGCATGGTGCTCGGCACAGCCCTGGCAGCAATAACCCTTACCGTCTTTCATTACTGCATCAGCCCCCAACACGCACTTGCAGTGTGGGCAGGCACAGGTTGCATCTGGCATGGTCAGACTCCTTCTTCATGGTCGTCCGGTGCGGCGAGCGCCAGCACCTTAAGCAGTGACTGCGGGCCGGCGCGGATGGTTCCAACCATCAATCGGTGCGGGTATTGCTGCGGTACATGAACACCAGCGCCAGGGCCAGGCAGGCCATGGCCACGATGCGGCTGCCCGACAATTCGATCGCCGGGTTGCCCAGCCAGCCGAAGTTATCGATCAACATACCCATGCCCAACTGCCCGACGATCACCGCGACAGTGGCGACCGCCGTGCCGACCACCGGTACCGCGCCGACCATGACCATCATGTACACCACGCCGAACAGCGCGCCGGTCAGTTGCCATTTCGGTACGTCCAGCAGGCTCAAGGCCTGGGCCGGCTCGAAGAAGAAAATCAACAGCGCAGTGGTCAATGCGCCCACCGCAAAGGTCAGCAGGCTGCTGCGCAATACCCCCACCGCCTGGCCCAGGCGACCATTGATCGCCGCCTGCACACTCAACACCGCACCCGCGGCAATCACCAGCACCAATAACAGAATCAGGTTCATTGCCTTACCCTCGTGCAATCAAAACAAGTGCCGCCACAATCAACGCCAAGGCGATCCAACGCTCGCCATTGACCCGCTTGCGCGCGGTGCCGAACCAACCGAAATGGTCAATCAGCACGCTCTTGCCGACCTGGCCCGACAGAATCGCGATCATCGTCATCGCGATACCGATATGCGGCGTGGCCAGGGTCAACACCACCACATACATCGGCCCCAGGAAGCCGCCAATCAACTGCCAGCGCGGCAAGTCGGTCAACGCCGGGCCCTTTTGCGGGCCGCTGAACAACAGCAGCAAATACAGGATGGCCGAGCCGACGCCGAAGATGCTCAAGGTCGCCCACAAGTGGCCCACCTGCACACCCAACGGCCCGAGCAAACCGGCTTCCACGGACAAGCCCATGCCCGCCAGGATCACCAGTGGCAACAACAGCAACCTGAGCGCATTTTTTTTCGTGGTGGCCCGCGCCACACCCTCGATAGAACTGGCCTGCATACATCACCTGCGCTTTAACAAAAGATTGGATGGCGCGCATTATCCGGTGGCCGTGCTGTGCGATAAATGGGAGAATACAGACAACACCTTTGCGCATTACGCACAACACGGGGGCACGATGCAGGGTTTGAATGAATTGAGTTTCAAGGCGCTGCGCCTGTTCGTCGCGGTGCTGGACCATGGCAGCTTTTCTGAAGTGGCGCGTCGCGAAAGCCTGGCGCCCTCCTCCATTTCGCGGCAGATCCAATTGATGGAACAGGCCCTCGGCCAGCAGTTGCTCTACCGCCACACCCGCGCAGTGACCCCCACCGAGGCCGGGCGTCTGCTTGGACGGCATGCACGCGTGATGCTCGAGCAGTTGGAAGTCGCCAGCCAGGCCCTGCAGGAACAGGACAGCGAACCCAGCGGGCTGGTGCGGATCAACGCGCCGATGGTGTTCGGCCAGCGCCACCTGTCACCGTGGCTGGGGGCGTTATGCCGGCGCTACCCGAAGCTGCAACTGGATATCCAGCAAACCGACACCTACGTTGACCCGCTGCAAGATGGCACCGACTTGCTGTTCCGCATCGGCGTGCTCAACGACTCCAGCATGCAGGCGCGCATCTTCGCCCCCCAGCGCTTTCGCATCGCCGCCAGCCCCGCCTACCTGGCCCGGCACGGCACGCCCAGGCACCCGGACGAACTGCTCAATCACCAGTGCCTGGCCTATAAAGGCATCACCGGCCAGCAGCGCTGGTTCTTCCGCCGTGACCAGGGCGACTGGACGCCCTACAGCGTCAAGGGCCCGATCACCGGCAACCACGCCGACACCCTGACCCACGCCGCCGAACAGGGCCTGGGGCTGGTGGTGTTTCCTTCCTGGCTGATCGGCGAAAGCCTGCGGGCCGGAACCTTACAGGCGGTACTGACAGAGTACGAAGTGGCAACCACCCTGGAGCCCCAGCAGATTGCGGCGTTGTGGCCCGGGAGCCGGCGTTTGTCGCTGAAGGTGCGGACGGTGATCGATTACTTCGTGGAGTGTTTTGGGGCCGTGCCGTACTGGGATCGAGGGGAGGTACCGGTTGTGTAGACCGCCCGAGCTACCCTGTTGATTCAAAACAACCACTGCCCAAGCAACCACGCATTCGCCCCGCTGATCACCGCAAACAGAAACCACGCCAGCCACCGCGTCGGCAGCCGATTGACGAACGGCCCCATCAATTGCGGGTCGCCGGTCATGCGGATCAGCGGGTACAGCGCAAACGGCAATTGCAGGCTGAGCACCACCTGGCTGAGGATCAGCAGCTTGCCAATCGCGTCATCGCCCATCAGCCACACGCCAAGGAACGCCGGGATCAGCGCCAGCCCACGGGTGATCAGGCGGCGTTGCCAGCACGGAATACGCAGGTTGAGGTAACCCTCCATGATCACCTGGCCGGCGATGGTGCCGGTAAAGGTCGAACTCTGCCCGGACGCCAGCAAGGCGACACCAAAGAGGATGCTGGCAAAGGCGCCGCCCACCAGCGGGTCAAGCAGGTGGTAGGCGTCCTGGATTTCCACCACATCGGTATGACCGGTCTTGTAGAAGGCAGCGGCGGCGAGTATCAGGATCGCGGCGTTGACCAGCAACGCCAGGGCCAGGGAGCCGATGGTATCGATGCGTGCCAGTTTGACCGCGTCCTGTTTGCTGGCGAGGTCCTTGCCGATCAGGCGGGTTTGCACGATCGAGGTATGCAGGTAAAGGTTATGGGGCATCACCGTGGCGCCGAGGATCCCAATAGCCAGGTACAGCGGTGCGGCATCGCTGATGACCGACAGTGACGGGGTGAAGCCGCTGAGCACGTCCGGCCAATAGGGTTTGATCAGCACCAGCTCGATAAAGAAGCACACGCCGATGGTCGCCACCAGCGCCAGCATGATCGCTTCCAGGCGGCGGAACCCACGGTTTTGCAGGGCCAGGATCAGCAGTGTGTCGAATGCGGTAATGACAATGCCGGTGGTCAGGGATACGCCGAGCAGCAGGTGGAACGCCAGGGCGCAGCCGAGTACTTCGGCGAGGTCGGTGGCAATGATGGAGATTTCCGCCAGCGCCCACTGGGTGCGCGCAGAGCGTGGGCTGTAGCGCTCGCGGCACAGTTGCGCCAGGTCCTTGCCGGTGGCGATACCCAGGCGCGAGCACAAGCACTGCACCGCCATGCCTGCCAGGCTGGCCAGCAGCACCACAAACAGCAGGTTGTAGCCGTAGCGTGAACCGGCCTCGATGGCCGTGGCCCAGTTGCCTGGGTCCATGTAGCCGATGGAGATCAGCAAGCCGGGGCCGGCGAACATCAGCACCCGTTTGAAAAACGAGGCCTTGGGGTCAACGATGATAGAGCCGGCAACTTCCGGCGGGCAGAACGGGGCGGTAGCGACTTTCGGCAGACTGAATTTCACGCGGTATCCCAGGCAAACACACAAGACAGAGGCGCAGCTTATCAGTCGGACGCGACCGTGCGCATTACCGTCTCCCGAGGCAAATCGAATGCCTCGACCACCTGCACCACCAGGTCCATCTCCTGATTCAGCGCCTCGCGCTCCATGCGTTGGCGAATCACGCCGATCACCAGCACCGCCAAGGTGGTAATGGAGTACGCCGGGCCGGAGAACGCACGCACACCGCTTACCACCAGCATCGCCGCCGCCAGCGCCTGGCCCACTACCGGAATCGCCGAGGCCGCCCCCCGGCGCAGGATAAACCCGGTCAGCCCCGCCAAGGCGGTGCCGCTGAGGGCCGTGGCGGCCGAACGGCCGACATCGAAACGATTGAACAGCCCCTGTTCCTTTTGCGCGGCGGCCTGGAGTTCGGCGTCGAATACTTGCCGGTCGGCGTTGCTGAGTTTGTGCTTGTACTGCTCGATCAGTTTTTCCGCGACCTGAGCTTCAATGTCGGCCAATGTAACGGTGTCCACTGGATCATCGAACGTGATCCCCAACCGCTGCGCCACGTCCTCGGCAATCTGGCGATAACTCACGCCATGGCCACGGGCCAGGTTCATGAAGCTGTCACCGCCCATGCGCTGTAGCTCGATCGCCAGCTTCAGCGGCTCGCGCACACTGGCGTCAATCGAGGCGCTGCGTTTTTGCGCCATCAACTCGGCGAGGAATTTCAGCTCTTCCGCGCGTGCCTGTACCAACGCCGGAAACAGGTCCACGTCTTCCTCGGCAAAGCGCACCTGCGCACTGCGCTGGTCGGCGCGGATCATGCCGCGCCGCTCCTGCAACAGGTCGGTGTACTGCACCACCGTACGCAACTGCGGCCAATACGCGGCATGATCGAAGCTGGCCAGGTGCACATTCGTCACCTTGGCCTTGAGCGCCGGCGTGACGGGAATCGCATATCGACCGATGCAGCGCTCGGTGTCGGGTTTCAGCGCCAGGGCCCAGTCCTTGCTGGAGTGGCAGTTGATCACCCGCCCCTTGAGCGGCGCCGCTATTTCATCCCACGGGCTCGACGTACAGATCGCGCCGCCCATCAACAGCAAATTGTCCAACGGCAGTTCGCGGGCGGTGTCGGGGTTGGCCAGCACGCTCTTGACCAGGATCCGTGCGCCGAGGGAATGGCCGATCAGGTTGATGCGCCGCACGTCCAGCGATTCGCCGTGCAGGTAGCTGGCCAGCTCCGGCAATAAGGTCTTGGCCACTTCATCGACGCGCGCCTCGACGCTTTTGTAGTGATCGAGAAAATACGCGATCGCCTTGCCCACTCCCACCGTTGCCGCTCCCAGGCCACCCCCGCCGAGCATCGAGGTAATCACGTCCTTGAAGGGCGCAAACACATTTTCCAGGAAATGCCCCGCTGGCCAGAACAGCATCAGGTTGGTCGAACCTTCGATTGCCGCCAGCTGTTCCTTGAAGTTGCCCAGTTGTTGCCGGTTGAAGAATGCCGAATAACCGTGAACGTAGAGATTGAGCACATCCCCCTGGGGCTCGCCACACAGAACGAACGTGGGCTTGCGGGTGCGGTGCATTTCATCCCACTGGTGTTGCATGGGCCGGTGACTCCTGGTGACAAGGGAGAGCGATAGTAACAAAGGGCGGGCCGCTGGAAGGTGAATCCTGACCGACGCGGCAGCGGCACGCCGCCTTGCCCCTGGCATTTTTCATTGCACGCCCCGCCGTGCGGTTCCGCTACGTGGCCGCCTTCGGCTTTATTTCCGGGCTGGCCTGGCGGTGGGGTTATACCGCAGGCCCACCCCGGCGCACGGCAAGACGCGCCGTCAGCGAAAGGAGCGATCTTGCGCTGAACGTCGGGAAACCACGGGATAATGTCCCGGTTCGCGTACATCGCACGGATGCAGCCAGGCAGCGTATTCAGGACCGACCTTCGGCGGTTTCTTCAAATGCTTCCCCCACCTTCAAGCAAACACCTCTCAAAAACACAATTTTGAAGCGGTAAAAAGCGCTCTAATAGCCGCCTGTCGATTGGTTTTAAAGATTTTGGAGTTCGCAATGCCCCATGAAGGCAACCTGTTACAAGCAGCCGTGGTGTTCCTGCTCGCCGCCGTGCTGACCGTGCCCCTGGCCAAGCGCCTGCAATTGGGCGCGGTGCTCGGGTATCTGTTCGCCGGCGTCATCATCGGCCCGTCAGTGCTTGGGCTGATCGGCAACCCGCAAAGCGTTGCGCAGTTCTCTGAACTGGGCGTGGTGTTGCTGCTGTTCATCATCGGGCTGGAGTTGTCGCCAAAGCGTCTCTGGGTAATGCGCAAGGCGGTGTTCGGTGTCGGCCTGGCCCAGGTGCTGCTCACTGGCTTGGTGATGGGCGCGGTGGCGCTGTGGCTGTTTGGCCAGGCGTGGAACAGCGCAATCGTGCTGGGGCTGGGCCTGGCGTTGTCCTCCACCGCCTTCGGCCTGCAAAGCCTGGCCGAGCGCAAGGAGCTGAACCAGCCCCACGGGCGCCTGGCCTTTGCCATCCTGCTGTTCCAGGACATCGCCGCGATCCCGCTGATCGCCATGGTGCCGCTGCTTGCCGGCGGCGACCACCCGACCAACGAAGCGCAAGGCGTGCAGCACGTGTTGCAGATCCTCGGCAGCATCGCCGTGGTGATCATCGGCGGGCGCTACCTGTTGCGCCCGGTGTTTCGCATTGTCGCCAAGACCGGCCTGCGCGAAGTGTCCACCGCCACGGCCCTGCTGGTGGTGATCGGCACGGCGTGGCTGATGGAGCTGGTCGGCGTGTCCATGGCCCTCGGCGCGTTCCTCGCCGGCCTGCTGCTGGCGGACTCGGAATACCGCCATGAGCTGGAGTCCCAGATCGAACCGTTCAAGGGCCTGCTGCTGGGTCTGTTTTTTATCAGCGTAGGCATGGGCGCCAACCTCAGCCTGCTGCTCAGCTCGCCACTGGTGGTGATCGGCCTGACCCTGTTGCTGATCGGTCTCAAGCTGCCGCTGCTGTATGCCGTGGGCCGCCTGGTGGGCGACCTCAATCGCGAAAGTGCCCTGCGCCTGGGCGTGGTGCTGGCGGCCGGCGGTGAATTTGCCTTTGTGGTGTTCAAGATCGGCCGCGACCAGGGCCTGTTCGAACCGCACCTGTACGACATCCTGGTGTTGACCATCACCCTGTCCATGGCCGTTACGCCGCTGCTGTTGCTGGTGTGCCCGAAGCTGTTCAAGCCCAGGGTCAAACCGGTGGAAGTGCCCGAGGAGTACCGCGCCATCGAAAGCGATGCACCGCGCGTGGTGATCGCCGGGATGGGCCGCATGGGCCAGATCGTCGCGCGGATCCTGCGCGCGCAGAACATCTCGTTCATCGCCCTCGACACCTCGGTGGAAACCATCGAGCTGACCCGCAGTTTCGGCGGTATGCCGGTGTTTTACGGCGACCCGCAGCGCCCGGAAATCCTGCACGCGGCCAAGGTCGACCAGGCCGAGTTCTTCGTGATCGCCATGGACGACCCGGAGATCAATATCAAGACCGCCGAACTGGTGCGCAGCCTCTTCCCGCACATGAAAATCATCGCCCGCGCCCGTAACCGCCAGCACGTTCACCGCCTGGTGGACCTGGACGCATCACCGGTGCGCGAGACCTTCTATTCCAGCCTGGAAATGAGCCGCCGCACCTTGGTGGGCCTCGGTTTGAGCCAGGCCCAGGCCGATGCGCGCATCAACCGCTTCAAGAACCACGACCTGCAAGTCCTCGCCGCCCAGCACGCGGTGTATGACGACGCGGCCAAGGTGATGCAAACCGCCCAGGAAGCCCGTGCGGAACTGGCGCGACTGTTTGAAATGGACCGACTTGAGGAAGAGTCCGACAAGGTGTAAGGCAGTGGACGAACGATCTTGCGAAATTTCTGACAGAATACCGCGCAATTTCGTTCACCACTGGAGCGCTTCCCCATGGCCACTTTCACCAAGACCGCCGTCCTGCTGGCCCTTGCGCTCAGCGCCGGCAGCGCCTTCGCCGCGGCCAAGCCGGCCACGCAGACCATCTCCACCTTGGGCGGCAAGTTCACCTTCAGCCTGCCCAAGGCCTATGCGGCCGATACCTTGCCGGCCGGCAAGGCCGAGGATGGCACCGCCGATACCCAAGGCACGATGTACGCGAACCAGACCACGAAAAGTGTGGTGATCGTCGCCGAAACCGTGCGTAACGATGGGGTGACCATCCAGGATAACGACCCGCAGTTCCTCGACGGCGCGGTCGCCGGTTTCGTCAAGGACCAAAGCGCGGCCCTGCCCGATTTCAAGAAGCAAAACGAAAAGAAACTGACCTTCAAGGGCCTGGGTCTGCGCCAGGTGGACAGCACCGCCACCCAGGGCGGCGGCAAGACCTTGAACTCCACCTTCCTCGGTGGTTCGGGCAACCACCTGCTGGTGATCCAGGCCATTTCGCGGGCGGATGATGTGAAGGGGCATGCGGAGTTGGTGAAGCAGATTACCGGCGGTAAGTAAGCCGAGCGGGCTGTTGTGGCGAGCGGGCTTGCCCTAATGCCGTTCAGTTAAGGCTTTTTTGTAGGAGCGAGCTTGCTCGCGAAGAACTCACAGGCGCCGCGTTGATTCAGGAAACACGCGTGATCGTTGACGTTTTTCGCGAGCAAGCTCGCTCCTACAGAAGGCGATGTACGCTTAACTGAACGGCATTAGGGCTTGCCACAACAAGCCTGCTCGCCACATTAAGGGGCCTTCCCTCCCACCCTTTTGACCGCGTTTACTTCAAGCTTTTTTCCAACCAGGCTTTCAGGTCCTGGATTTCCGCTGCGCTGACGGTGTGGTTCATGCCCGGATACGTATGGAACTCCGGCTTCAGCCCGATCTTCTCCAATACCTCATTCGCCCGCGTTGCCGACTCATACGGCAGTGCCTGGTCCAGGGTGCCGTGGCCAATAAAGATCGCCAGTTTGTTCAAGCGCTCATCCGGCTTGAGCTCAGCCTTGAGCACCGGCAGCAAGCTGCCACTGAGCGCTGCGATGCCGCGCACCAGCTCCGGATCACGCAATGCCACTTCGTAAGACATGATCGCGCCCTGGCTGAACCCCACCAGGAACACCCGGTCAGGCTGGGTGTGGTACTTGGCGGTGGCCTTGGCGACAAAGTCCTTGATCAGCCTGGCGCTGCTCTGCAGATCCTCAGTCACCCCATCGTAATCGCCCTCACCCGGCGTCTTGGTAAACCAGCGAAACCCGTGGGGGTCCACGGGCATGGGCGCGCGGGCTGACAGGTAGGTCCAGGTCGACGGCAGCGCATCCTTGATGCCAAACAAGTCTTCCTCGTTGCTGCCGAACCCGTGCAGGAAAATCACCAACGGCTGGTTACGCGCATCGCCCTGGGTCTGTTCCAGGTAGGACAACGGCAAGTCGGTGTGCAGGGTAGCATCGGCCTGGGCGGCGCCGGCCACCAGGGTCAGCGCCAGGGCAAACAGTTTGAGCATGGGAAATGACCTCAGGGTTTGCGCAATAAATAAGTGTCCATGATCCAGCCGTTGTCCAGGCGCGCGGCCTTGCGCACCCGTTCGATCTGTTCAGCCACGTCACTGACTTTGCCACTGATCAGGATTTCATCCGGCGTGCCCAGGTAGGCGCCCCAGTAGATATCCAGGTCCTGGTCGGCCACCGTACGGTAGGAATCTTCCGCGTCGAGCATCACCACCAGGGTATCGGCATCACTCGCCTGCCCCGCCGCCAAGCGGCGCCCGGTGGTGATCTCGATGGACTTGCCGATGCGGTTCAGCGGGACTTTGTGTTGCGCGGCCAGGGCCTGCACGCTGGTGATGCCGGGGATCACCTCGAACTCAAAGGCACAGCGGCCGCTGGCCAGGATCGCCTGCAAGATACGAATGGTGCTGTCGTACAACGCTGGGTCGCCCCACGCCAGGAAAGCCCCCACCTCACCGTCCGCCAGGTGCTCGTTGATCATGCGCTCGAACGTCTGCTGCTTGTCGCGATTGAGGTCCTGCACGGCGGTGGTGTAGTCGATGTCACCGCGCACCCGCTCGGGGCAATCGGCCTCGACGAAGCGATAGCCAGGCTCGGTGATATAGGTCTCGCAGATCTCGCGGCGCAGGTCGATCAGCTTGTCTTTGCTCTGGCCCTTGTCCATCAGGAAAAACACATCCGTGCGATTCAGTGCTTTCACGGCCTGCATCGTGATGTAGTCAGGGTTGCCGGCGCCAATGCCGATGATCAGGATGCGTTTCATGGGTTGCTCTCATTGCGGGGCGGCGATTTTGCCATGTTCGGGGGGCCAGGCGTGAGTTTCCAGGCGCAGGCGCCAGACACCGTTGAAGCGCAGCTCGGTGGCGGACAACGGCTCGACATCAATGCGGTGGAACAGCGCGATGGGATAGCGCATGACGTACAGCATCGCCGCGCGGATAACAAACGGATGGGTGACGGCCAACACATGGCCAGGCTGGCTTTCCAGGGATTCCATCCACAGCGCCACCCGCGTGCAGATCTGGTCCACCGACTCGCCGCCATGGGGAGCGCTGGCACTGTCGGTGAGCCAGGTCGTCAAGGCATCGCTGTCCAGTTGACCGATGTCCTGGCCTTTCCACTGGCCGAAATCGCCATCGCGCAGCGCCGGCTCGATCACCGCGTCGGTGCCGAACAGACGCGCGGTCTCGCGGGTCCGGGCCTCAGGCCCACACAGCAGGCGCCGGCCTTTCTTGAAGCCACCGGCCAGGGACAGCGTTGCACCTGGCCCATTCAGCGCCAGCGATTCGTCATCGGGGAAGCGCCCGCGCTTTTGCAGCGGGGTGAGGGCATGGCAAATCAATGTCAAACGGGTGGCATGCATTGCAAGTCGCTGCGACAGGAAAGATCAAGCCACCAAGACTGGCGCACTTAGCCCTGTGACGCAACGCCTTGCGCCAGATAGAGCACCTGGTAGCCCGTGCCCGGACGCTCCGCCGCCACCGGCTGGGCCGATACGGTGATGCGCACCAGGCGCCAGGCCTGCACATCCAGGGCCAGGAGCACCGCGAACGTATCGCGGCGGTCCGCCACCTGCCGGTTGCGCACTTTCTCCTCGGCCAGCCTCGCGGCCCGGTCTGCGCCCGGTTCCAGCGCCCACTCCTCTCGATACAGGCTCAAGGCGCCCTGCGCCGGCCCGCGCTGCACGTCCAGCGGCAGCCAGCTTTCAATGTGCGGTCGACCAAAGCTGTCGAGCACTTTTTGAAAGCGTTCGCCCAGCAGAAAATCGGCGGCCTGCAACGGGTCCGACCACAGGTACACCGAGGCATACAGGTTGCCCACGCCCGCTCCCTGCCCGTGCTCCTGAGCAATGAAGGCCTTGAAAATCAAACCCTCGGTGCCGTCCCATAACGGCCCCAATTGCGTCGCGCGCTGGCGAATCACGCCCATGTCGTAGTCGGCAGGCAAGCGATGTGAATACTGTTTGGCAAACATGGAAAAGCTCCCGTGCAAATTGAGGGTCCAGCTTGCGCAGCGGCGATGATTTCAACAAGATATCACCCAATATAAGTGCGATAAGGATTCGATATGACCGATGCGCCCAAACCCCTGGATATCGACACCGTGCAGGCGTTTGTGCTGGTCGCCGATTTCGCCAGTTTCACCCGCGCCGCCGAAGCCCTCGACACCTCCCAGGCCGCCATCAGCCTCAAGCTCAAGCGCCTTGAAGAGCGCCTGGGTTATCGCCTGCTGGAGCGCACCCCCCGCCATGTGCGGCTGTCGCCCCAGGGCGAACGCTTTATCGTCGCGGCCCGCGCCCTGCTCAATGCCCATGAACGCGCCCTGGCCGACCTCGGCAGTCACGCCTCCCGGCGCCTGGTGATCGGCATCAGCGACCACGTGGCGGGGCCGGACTTGCCCACCTGGCTAAGCCGTCTCGCCGCCTACGACCCGCTGGTGATCCTGGAAGTGCGCATCGCCTCCTCCCGCGACCTGGTCGGCGCGTTCGACCGCAACGAACTGGACGCCGTGATCGTGCGCAACGAAGGCGATCGCCAGGACGGCGAAGTCTTGGCGGTGGAACGTTTTGGCTGGTTTGCCGCGCCCGGCTGGCAACACAGCCCAGGCACGCCGTTGCGCATGGCGACCATGGCCGCGCCCTGCGGCGTTCGCCAGTTGGCGACACAGGCACTGGATGCCGCGCGCATCGACTGGGCCGAAGTGTTTGTCGGCGGCGGCGTGATGGCGGTGGGGGCAGCGGTCAGCGCCGGGTTGGGCGTGGCCGCCCTCGCCCACCGCGTGGCACCGGCCGGCGCCGTGGAGGTGAGTGGGCAATACGGTTTGCCCACCTTGCCCGTGAGTGAAGTGGTGCTCTACAGCCGCATCAGTGACACACGCTCCCGTGAAACATTGCGGGCCCTGAGCGCGACGTTTCGTGGGGTGTTGCAGCGTTAATCAAACCACTCGCGCCGCCCGTCGAACGTACTGACGATCAACTCGACAATCATCTGCACGGCCTCGGCGTGCTGCACCTGTGCGTTCACCGCCAGCCACACCTGGCGCTGCATGCTCTCGGCGAGCAAGCCCGGCAAGGCCACCAGCCCACGGTCGAAGCTGCTCATGTAATGCGGCAACAAGCCGATGCACGCGCCGCAGCGAATCATCTCCAGCATCAGCGAATAGGCCTGCACCTGCACCACTGCCGCCAGGCGTTGTTCCACCACGCGGTTCCAGGGCTGCAAGGCGTCGACCTGTATGTCGGGTCGCCACTGCACCAGCATGTAGTCGGCGAGGTCGTCGACACTGTCGGGGCGCGTCGTCAGTCGCGAGTAGCGCTTGGCGATATGCGGCAAGTAGTGCAAGCGCGCCAGGCGCTTCGGTGGCTCGGTGGGGAAACTCGGGCCCGGCGCGGGGCCATCCGCGTCGGAGAGCCACAGCACCACATCCACGTCCACCGCTTGCAGTGACAGTTGGCTGTCCAGGGAGATGATCTCCAGGCGCACGCTGGCGTTACGGCGCAGCAAGGCGATCAGGTCGCGGCCAAGGATGTCGTGCAGGATCGGTTCGGCCACCGCCAGGCGGATCAACGGCTGCTCCAGCACCGGCAGGCGCCGCTCATGGGCCAGGGCGACCAATTGCGCTTGCAGTTGCTGGCCGTCGCGACTGAGGACCAGGCCATTGCCCTGGTAGCTGAACAGCGAATGGTGCAGCTGTTCCTCCAGCTGCGCCAGGCGTTTGCGCAGCAGGGTCGCCTTGATATTCAGGCTGCGCGCGGCCTGCATGAAACAGCCGCAACGCGCACTGACCAGGAAGTAGCGCACCACCTCCGGCTCGATCTCGCTGGCTAATGCCAGCCAGGCGCCGCGCACCGGGTTCGGCTCGCGATAGGGTGCAGGCCCCTGGAGGCCGGACGGTTCTAGAAATGCCATGGGAGACTCCCTGTCTTGTGGGTCTTGTGCATCCAATGCGGTCGACGCGTATCACTCCAGCACGGTGTTCAGCTGTGCTCCGTCGATGCTCAAGGTGGCGGTGTTGAGCATGCCTTCGAGGTACGCCTTGGCAATCTGCTCCTGACGTTGGGCACGCAGGGCCTGGGTCAGGCGCTCGCGCAGTTCGTCGAGGGTGGCGGTGCGCGCCGGTTGCTGCGCGGTGAGCTTGAGCACATGAAAACCCGCCGCGCTCTGCACCGCGTCCGACACCGCGCCGACCTTGAGCCGCGAGACCACCTCGCGCACCTGCGGGACCAGTTGCTGCAACGGCTGCAAGCCCGAATCGCCGCCCTGTTGCGCAGTGCCGGGGTCCTGGGAAAATTGCGTGGCCAGGGCGGCAAAATCCGCCGGCGCCGCCTGGGCCTTGCGGCTCAGTTCCTGGGCCTGGCGCCGCACCGCGTCGACGCTTTGCGGGCCATCCACCGCCAGGAAAATCTGGCTGACCCGATACATCGGCGGCGTCACCCACTGCGCCTTGCCGCTGTCGTAGGCTTGTTGCAACTCGGCGGCGCTGGGGTAGTCGGCCGGCACCTGGCTGACCGAGAGCATGTAGTCGCGGAACACGATCTGCTCGGTGGCGGCGCGGGTCTGTTGCTCCACCTCCGGGCGCTGGCGCCAGCCCTGGGCGTCGGCCTGTTCGAGCACGGCCTTCTGCGCCAGGCGCGAACGCAGCCAGGTCTCCAGGGCGCCGCGGTTGCCGCGCAGTTGCTCGCGGGTTTCGGCCGGCAGGCTCGCCAGCACGCTTTTCAGTTCAGTCAGGTCAATGTGCTGGTTGCCCAGGCGTGCCACGGCTGGCCCGCCCTGTTCGGGGCTGACGGCGGGCGCCGGCTGCTGCGCCGCGACCGGGTCGCTGCCCGGGCGCAGGCTCAGCCCCACCGCCACCACCAGCAACGTCAGCGCACCGGCGCCGACAAGCAAGGTTGGCTTTTTCACAGGATCGGCGCCTCTTCAGCCACGGGTTCAGCCGCCTGGGCCTGCAACTGCGCAGCCTGTTGGCTGTATTCACGCAGGTAGACGATAAATTCCTGCAACAGGCGGTCCCACAGCTCCAGCTGGCTGCGCAGGTGCGTGGCGCCAACGCCGGCCACCACCACGTCCATTTCCATCAGCAGGAACTCGCCCTGCAACGACAACCGCGCAAAGCGGCGCGAGGCATTCCACACCTGGGCCAGGCCCTCGGGCAATGCGCCCTGTACCCGCAGCGCGCAGCTGTAGGTGAAGTCCACATAGCTGCCCGGCTCTGCCGACGGGTTGCCAAAGCGCACGGCATAGCCGATGCCCTGGCTGGCGCTGAGCAGTTGCACGATGCCGTTCTGTTCGCTCTGGTTGACCCGGTAGCCGGCCTCTTGCAACAGCTCGGTCAAACTCTGGACGGTCACGCCGGTGATCAATTCGCTCATGGGGATCTCTTCCTTGTCTATCAGTGAGTGGCAGCTGCCTGGGGCGCGTCATAACGGGTCTTGTACAAATCGTCGCCAAAGCCCTGGGCCAGTTCCTCGAACTTGACCCGCGCACCACTGGCGAAGGGCTGGCGAATACTCATCACCTCGGCCACGTCGATTTTTTCGTAGGCCGCGAGCAACTGCTGGGCCACGCCGTACATTTGTTGATTCTTGGCTGAACATTGCTGCACTTGTGTGTCACGTTCACTCAATTGTGCTTGCAGCCGCGCGCGCTCGGCCTCTTTGCCCTTGGCGAGGGCCAGCAGTTCTTCATAGGCCTTCTTGAACTTGCCGATCTGCTCGTTGCTCGCCGCCACCTGGGCCTGCGCCTGGCTGTGCAGGCTCTGTTGCTGGCCGGCCAGTTGCTCAGCCGTACCACGGGCTTTTTCCAGCTCGGCGGTCAGTTGCTTGATCTGCGCCTGGGCTTGCTTGGCCTGGTTTTCAGCGGCCAGGCGTGCAGCGCTGGCCTGGGCCTGTTCGCTTTGCAGCGCCTGCAACTGCTGGGTGGTGCTGCGCAGTTGCGTGCGCAGGCGCTCTTCCATGCCTTCGGCCGAGGCCCCGGTGGCGACCAGCGCCAACAGCAGCGCGCATATTCGCGTGTTCATGTGGCATCTCCCTGCGCATCAAAAGCGCGTGTTGAGTTCCAGTTGCATCACATCGACTTCAAACGGCGCGCCATACACTTCGGATGCGCTCAACCAACGCGCACTGGCGTAGATGTTCTTGTCGATACCGTAGTTGCCGCCAATGAAATACCCCTTGGCGTTGGTGCCGCCCAGGTGAAACGAGGAGTCGTTGAAACCGTCGGGCAAGGCGTCCGGCTGGATGTACTTGTAGCCAGCCAATACGTTCCAGTCGCCGCGCTTGCGCATCTCCAGCGCGCTGCCGAGGGTGAAGGAGACCATCAAGGCATTGCCGCCACTTTCAAACTGGCCATTGCTGTTGATGTTGTTGACGATCTCGCCTTCGCTGCGCTTGAGCATTTCGCCCTTGTCGTAGGCCAGGTTGTGGATGAAGTTACCCTGGGTGCGCAGCTTGAAGTCGCTCGGCAGTTCGCTGTCCCAGACCAGGTTGAGGTCCAGCACATCGAACTTGGATGCCAGGCCCACGTATTGTGGGTCCGGGGTGGTGGTTGGGGTGGCCGGGTTGGTGGTGTTGTTGCGCAGGTTGAACACGCTGTTGCCTTTTTGCATAAAGGCCACGCGGGTGCCGTCAGTGTCGCAACCGGGTGCGCCCTTCCACGTCGAGCAAGGGCTGGAGCGTTCACCCTCGATATCCTGGAACTGGTAGTACGCCGCGGCCAGCTTGAGGCGGTTGCTGCGGTTGATCTTCCAGTCCGCGCCGATCTGCCCACCGAACAGCCACTTGGTCTCACTGTCTTGCTTGTCGATGCCGTTGGCAGTGGCCGCATCCGAGGTGTATTCGACCGGGAACGCACCCAGGGTGCCGAACAGGCCCCATTCGTTGCTGAGCGTGTGATTGAAGATCGCGGCCACGCCGTCGAAATTGAGGTCGGTGGAGTACATCATGTCGGTGGAGTAGAACGGGTTGGCGATACGTCCCGCGGTCAGGGTCATGGCATCGTTGGCTTTCCAGCTCAGGTAACCCTGGTCGAGCCAGATGTCCTTCTTGCCAAAGCCACCGCCCAGGGTCTGGGTGGTGGACACCGGGTTATTGTCAGAGCCGGTACCCAGGCGAATACCCGCGGTCCACTCCGGCGAGATCACCGCTTTCATGCCCAGGCGCGCGCGCAGGCGGAACAGGTTCTCGCGGTCCTGGGTGGTGTTGATCAACGGCGGGAACTTGGTGTTCGAGTTCTTGTTGACGTCATACGGGCCGGTGTCATTGAGCTTGGCGAAGTCGGTGATTTCCGGGCTGTTGTTGCCTGAGAAGTAGCGCGACTCGTCACGCAGGCGGATATCGCCATCGAAGCTGATGCGCGAGACCCAATCCGGGAAGGTATTGGGCTGGGCCCAGTTTTCCTGCTTGGCGGTGGCCATCACCTCGGCTTTGACCTGGTCGCGGATCTGGTCGCGCACCGCCTGCGGCACGTACTGCACGCGCACATCCCCAGGCGCCGCCGCCGGGCCGCTGGCGACCACCGGGGCGGCATTGGCCTGGCGTGCCTGTTGGGCTTCTTTTTCCGCCTGGGCAATCAGCCCATTGGCGGTGTCCTGGGTCAGTACGCCTTGTTGCACCAGCAGGCGGATCAGGTTGATCGTGACGTTTTCCGAAGGCGCGACCGGGGCTGCAGCCGCCTGGCCGACCAGGGTCGCGATGACCATGCCGACCGCCAGGGTCAGTCGATTCACGGGGGAAATCATGTGTACGCAACTCCTGTAAAAAACTGCGAATAAGTAGGTTTGTTCAATCCGGACGCCGACCCTTGAGGGACAGGCGTACCGGCAGGGTCACTGACGCAGGAACACGTTGCGTGGCATGGGGCGTGCGCAAGGCCGCCAGCACCTGGGCGTCGGTCTCGGCGTCGCCGCTGGACTTGGCCAGTTCAACCCGCGTGACCTGGCCCTCGGCGCTCAACCACACGTCCGCCTGTACCGCGTAGGCCTTCTTGCGTAACTCCGGGTCTTCCCTCAGCAGGCGCTGAAACACGCCGGCCAGGTACTGCTTGTAGGTACCGGCACCGAGGCCACCGCCGCCACTGCCCGCCATGCCGCCGCCCTTGCCCGCGCCGATGTTGAAAGCGTCATTGCCCGATTGCGCGTCGCCGTCGATCTGCATCGGGTTGGCCAGATCATCGGCCGGCGAAGGCGGTGCTTCTTCTGCCGGCTTGACCTCCTCGGGTTCAGGGGTGGGCACCGGCTCAGGGACTTTTTCCTCGACCTTGGGCTCGGGTTCCTTGGGTTTTTCCGGCGGCGGTGGCGGCGGTGGCGGCAACGGGATAATCGTCGGCACCTTCGGCGCTTCGCGGCGTACGCCACTAATGTCATTGGCCCATTGCCAGAGGAACCAGGCCGCCACGGCGCCCAGCAGCAGGCCGGCGCCCCACTTCAGCGGGCGCAGCGGCGGCTTGTTCTTTACCGGCAACGGCGGCATCGGGATCTGTGCAGTCATGGCTCAGCCCTGGCTCGGCTTGCCGGTGACCAGCCCGACCTGGGACAGCTCCAGCCGCCGCAGCAAATCGAGCACCTCGATCACCTTCTGGTACTGCACCATGGCGTCGCCGCGCACGATCACCGGGAAGTCCGGGTTCAGCGCTTTCTCGATGCGCAGGCGTTCTTCCAGCTCGCCGAGGGTGACCGGGTAGGCATCGAGGAACACTTGGCCGCCATCGTTCACCGAGATGGCCTTGGTCTTGGCCTCGGACAACGACACCGAGGCGCTGGCCTTGGGCAAGTGAATCTGGATGCCCGAGACCTGGGCGGTGGCGGTGAGGATAAACATCACCAGCACCACCATCAGCACGTCCACCAAGGGCGTGATGTTGATGCTGTCGACAGCCGCGTCGTCATCATCGTCGAGGGAGGCATTTACGGAAGCCATGGCGATTCTCCTCAGGCCGAAACCGGCGCGTGGTGCGGAGCACGGTGCCCCGCTTCACTGAACTGGCTCTCGCCGTGCATCTCCGCCAGGCGGGTGATGAACTCGTCGACAAACACACGCATGTCAGCGCTGACTTCCTTGTTGCGCGTGATCAGGCGGTTGTAGCCAAACAGTGCGGGAATCGCGACGAACAGCCCCATGGCCGTGGCCAGCAAGGCGGCCGCCATGCCTGGGGCGATGGCGTTGATATTCACGTCACCGGCCATGGCCGTACCGAGGAACACCACCATGATCCCCAGCACCGTACCGAGCAGGCCGATATACGGGCCGCCGGCGATGGCGTTGGACAAGGTCGAGAGTTTGGAACTGAGCGCCTGGTTTTCACGGGTGCGCACGCCGTCCATGGAGCAGCGGATGGCTTCGATGGTCGCCGCCGACACCGACGACGTGTCGGCGCCCTGGGCGCGACGGGTGCGGATCTCCTTGATCGCCACACGGTACAGGCGCCACAGCGAGGAATGCGTCAGGCGTTCGGCGAGCACGGCGTCGTCATAGAACATTTCCAGGCGCGTGCCGATCTGCGCGAACTGTTCGCGAAATACCTCGTTGGCACTGCTCACGCGGCTGACCATGCGGTTCTTGCGGATCATGATGAACCACGACTGGAACATCATCGCCACCAGCACCAGGATGATCACCCAGGCGTCCGCCGGCACGGCTTTGAGCAAAAAGCCCAGGCTGCCGAAACCGAAGCCCGACTGCTCTTCATCCACCCCGTAGGCCACCAGTTTCGACTCGGCGCCCTGGGCGCTCGCGTCGGCCAGCAACAGCGCAGCCGGGCGGGCCACCTTGGAGAGGCGCAACTCATCGATGGCCCCGGCGAACGGCAGGTGCGTGCTACCGGCTTCGGGCAGGTCGGCGCCAATCGCCCATTGTGAATTCAGCGCGGGCATGGCCACTGCCAGGCTCGCGGTTTCGCGGCCATTGACATACAGCGCGACTTTTTCACCCTCGGCGGTGAACGCCAGGTGCTGCCATTGGCCAGGGTTGAGCGGCTGGGTCGACGCCGCGCGCTGGCCGTCGATCTCGACAAACGGCATGCCCTGGTTCACGCCCAGCAACAGGCTGTGGGGCCCCTCACGGCGGGCCACGACGATTTGCTCGCCGCTGGCCTGGTCCAGGCGCAGCCAGGCGCTGAAGGTGAAGGCGCCACCCGCGGCGTGTTGCAGCGATGGGCTGGCCGGCAACAGCAGCGCCTGGCCGCCGAACTGCAAGGCGCGGCCGATCACACCGTCGATGCTGGTGCCGGTGGCGTTCAGCGCGGTGTTGGCATAGGCCGTGGTGTCACGTGGCGGCGTCGCATTGGCCCCGTCAAAGTGGTAGATCGCGGTGTAGTTCGGGTCGAAGGTCAACTGGCCGTTCGCCGTGGCCGGGGCCTTCTGGTTGCCGTAGTACATCCACAGGTCCTGGCGTTGGCCGCCCTCGACCTTGGGCACATCGACCCAGATCAGCGCCATGCCCATCAGCGGGTCGAAGCTTTCAATCTGGTGGTTGAATACCGTCTTGTCATCGGCACTGACAAAGCGCAGGTCGCTGCCGTCATCCTTGACCCCGTCAAAGGTGAAGTTGCCGGTGTGCAGGCGCACCAACAGCGCGGTACGGCCCAGGGCCTGGTTGATCGCCGCGCCTTGGGCGGTGGTGTCCACGCTGATCTGTTTGCGGTAATGCCAGTCGTCTTGCCACCAGGCATGGGCAGTGGCCGGGAGCGCGAAGCCCAGGCAGATCAACAGGCTCAGGATTAGGCGTTGCATGGGAAGAGTCTCCGGGGAAAAGGGTCAGAAAGTCGCCTGCACACTGAAGTGCAGTCGCGAGTCCTGTTTCTGGGTGTTCGGTCCGTCGAGCAGCGGGTAGCCCCAATCCAGGCTGCCGGACAACCATTTGCTCAAACTGGCGCGGGTGCCCAGGCCGACACTGGCCAGGCTGTATTCGTCTTCCTGCTCGGGCAGCGGGTCATGCAGGCGCAGGCGCGCACCTTCGGCGAACGCATAGAAGCGCCACTCCTGTACGTAGCTACCGAGGAACTTGGCCAGGGACGGTGTGCGCAACTCCTGGGAGAGCAGGAAACCTTCATCCCCGGTGCGCTCAGCCGCCAGGTAGCCGCGCACCGAGGTGGCGCCACCGGCGGAATACTGCTCGTTGGACACCAGCGGCCCCGAGGCCAACTGGAAGCCGGCCTTGCTCGCCGACTGCCAATCGTTGGCGAAGGTGTAGGTGTAATTCAGGTCGCCCTTGAGCACGGCGAAGCTGGCACTGGCCTTGTAGCGCTTGTTGTCGAACGCTTTAGCGTCGCTGCCATAACCAAAAAATGCGCGGGTGCCGACGATCAGGTTCAAGCCCAGCCCCAACTGGGATTGCTCGGTGTAGCGATAACCGTTGTAGCCAAAGGTCAACGGTGCGTACTTGAGCGGTACCTGGTCGCTGCTGTTGCCGAACCTCATCTCCTCGTCGAAATCCTTGAAGTCGATCCCGAACGAAAACGAATTGGCCCAGTTGCCTGCCGCCGGCAGGTTGTAGATGGCCGATACCCCGTAGGAGTGGCCCTTGCCCAACACGTTGCTGCCGCCGATGGTGGCGATGTTGCTGTCGGACTGGTAGCCGGAGAACTGCAAGGTCCAGCGCTCATCCAGCGGGGCACTGTAGGAACCCGACCAGACCTTGGCATTCGAGCTGTCCTCGGGGGCGGTGAAGTAGGTCAGGGAAATGCTGTGGCCCAGTTGCCAGAGGTTGTCGTAGCCCAGGGTCGCGACCGAGCGCAGCTTCTCGGTGTCGGCGCTGTAGTCGTTGTTCAGGCCGAGACTGGCGTGCCAGGGGTTCTGGTCTTCCACCTGCAAATCCACGTCCATGGTGCCGGGGCGCTGGCCTTCGCGAACCAGCGGCGTAACCTGCCGACCGGCGCTGCGGTTGAGCCCGGCCAGCTGGCTTTGCACCGAGGTGAAATCCGGCACGGCGCCCTCTTTCAGGCCCGGCACTTCTTCGCGAATTTCCACGGGTGAGTAATGCTTGGCCCCAACGACGCGCACGCGGCCGACCTTGGTTTCGCTGACTTGCAGGAACACGATGCCGTCATCGACCTTCTGCTCGGGCAGTTCCACAAACACCGACTGGTAACCCCGTGCCTGGTAGATCTTCTGCAACGCATCGCGGGCGCCTTCGATATCGCCCAGGGTCTTTTGCGGGCCGAGAAATGGGTACACCGCTTCCTCGATCGTTGCGGCATCGAGCACGGTATTGCCGCGCACGAAGTACTCGTTGACGTCCACCCGGCGCGCCGGGGCTTCGCCCTCTTCGGCCAGCACCGGCTGCGCGAAGGCGCCCAGCGTCAGGCAGCACAACGCCAACGTTGACTTGAACAGATGCTCCACACAGCCCCCTAAGTGTCTAAAATATTGCGCCGTCGCCGTGTGTATGGCGTTTGGCCTGCTCAATTGCGGATGGTCGAAAGCTGGCTGTGCCGGGCCAGCCAGGTGTGCAGCAGCGCGAAGTTCAGGGAGAACTCCTGCATGTGCAGCAAGGCGCCGCCAAACACGTCACCGATGATGGTCTGGATCAGCTGCACCGCCCGAGGGTTGTTCAGCAAGGTGGCAATGTCGCGTTGCAGGACGTGGAGGCCCCACACCTTCTGGTGCAGGTCGAGGCCGACGAACCAGCGGAACAGCAGGTTGTAGTTGAGCTGCTCGTGCAGTTGCTGTTCGCTGGGCACCGAGTACAGCAGTTGCAACAACAGGATCTGCAGCACGGTGCGCGGTGCGATCAGCATCCCCGGTGTGGGCTGCAGCAGGTCGGGGTGCCGGTCGAACACCTCGTCGATCTGCGGGCGCAGCAACACCAGCGAATGGCTCGCCGGGATGTAGCTGGAGACTTCCTTCAAGGCGCCCTGCCAATCGTCCTGGGAGACGATCCACACCCACGGTGCGCCGTAGCGGTACACCGAGACCGGTTTCTTGCGCGCGGCTTCGACGATCTTCGACAGGCGCTGGTCGAGCTCCTGCATGCCGACTTTCGAGTAACGTTCCATAGTTCCCATTTGCCCCACTCCTGGCGTCCTGCTGACGGCTGGGGGGGTGATTTGTGGTCGCCTCCAGCGCGTTACATAGGCAAGACGGGGATGGGGGGGAGCTACCGAACTTTTGTCATGAAAGCTTCATTTGGGATTGGGTGGGGGGCAATTTTTTTGGGGGGGGGGTTGGGGGGCGGGGGTTCCGTGTACATATCCGTTTCTGCGGTAACGGCGGCTGGCGGTTCCGCCCTTACGGCGGGTCACTTTTGGAAAAGAGCCCCAAAAGTAACCAAAAGGGCTCTTGCCCCACCACTCGGCACCTCGCTTAGGCTCGGTGTGCCCTCACTCCGGCTTGAATCCGTGGGCCGCCGTCATGGGCCATCCCTGGCCCAGGACGGCTAACCCGGCGTCCTGCCGGGTTACCCACGGATTCAAGCCTGCGTTCGGCCAGCGTGGTTTAACGGGGCGCCTAAGATCAAGATCAAAAGCCAGAGCAAAAGCAGAGCAAAAGCAGAGTGAGGTCTACCTGACTTGCAGAGATATCTGATCTATGAAGATCCAATTGTGGGAGGGGGCTTGCCCCCGATGGCGCCGGGTCAGTTAACAAATAAGTGACTGACACACCCTCATCGGGGGCAAGCCCCCTCCCACATTTTTACCGAGTACACCAGCCACAACACCGGTCGGCTCCAAGGCTACAAAACCCACAGCAAAACCAGGCCGAGGTCTACCTGACCTATGGAGATCTCTGCCCTGTGGAGATCCAATTGTGGGAGGGGCGGTGCGACGATTCGACTTGCCCCCGATGGCGCCGGGTCAGTTAACAAATAAGTGACTGACACTCCCTCATCGGGGGCAAGCCCCCTTCCACATTTTTAACCGAGTCACCAGGCACAAATCCGGTCGGCTATCAGGCCGCCGCGCCAACAACCCCAAAAAAACGGGGCGATCATTGATCGCCCCAAACGGTACATCGAGAGGTCCTTTCTAAGTCGTTACAGCGTGATCTGCTTGCGCTCTTCATCCGTCAAGCGCGCACGCGCCTGCTCACTCAACGGTCCGGCGCCCAGTACCTGCACCGGGCTGTTGGGGTTATAGCCGGAGGTTTTCTGCTGTTCCTGCGGCTCGCGCTGTACCGGCTCGGAGCCAAAGCTCAGTACCTCCACCGTCACGATCGACGCCCTGCCCTGCTTGGCCGCCGCCTGCTGGCTGCGTGCGGCACCCTCCGCTGCCTGGGACGCCGCCGCCCCCGCCGCGCTGGCCGAGCTCATGGCGCCGGTGTTGACGGTGGCCGTCACCGGCACTCCGGACGATTTGCCCTGGGTCTGGATGTTGGCCGCGTTGACCACGCGCAAGGCGGCGATGTTGACGTTGCCCGACACCCGAATGCCCGCCTCGCCCGCGTCGATGGTGCCCAGCGGCGCGATCAGGTCGATGTCCCCCGCCGGCACTTCCAGGATCGGGTTCAACGTGGCGATCCCCGCCCCGGTGCTCGGTACCGATGGCGACAGGCCCACGTTGCCCCAGTTGTCATAGACGCGCTTGGGCGGTGTGTACACCACGGTGGTCTTGGAACCGCGCCCGGCGTTGATGTCGCCCTGGGCGGTCCAGGCCATGATCGAACCGCCGAAGGTGGTCATGATGCGGCTCTGGCCGAGCAGGATACTGCCCAAGGAATACAGCTGGATATTGCCCGAGCCCTGAGTGATCACACCCGCCGTCGACGGAGGCGCCGCGCCTTCGATGCCGAAGGTCTGGTTGCCGCCTGGGGTGAGCATCTGGATCGAGCCACCGAAGTTGGTGTGTACACCCGCGCCGCCGAACATCGTGATATTGCCTTTGTAGCTGATCGGGTTACCGGCCACGTCGGTCTCGGGGAACAACCTGGCAATCGCCGCACGCCCACGGACATAGCTGCCCTGGCGTACGCTGCCGTCCTGGTTGTACTCGCGGCCGGCGGCCTTGAGTTCGGCGAAGTACACGTCACGGGCGAAAACCCGCTGTTGTTCGACCGGCAGTGCGGCGTAGTAGGTTCGCGCCTGTTCGCTATTGCCGACGAAACCGAAGCGTTCGGCCAGCCAGGAGACCAGTTCGTTTTCGTAGGTCTTGGCGATTTTGCCGCCCTGGATCGACTCCCCTGGCTGGGCCAGGTTAGCGGGGTTCAGGTAGGCCTCGACAAAGCCGCGGTAATCCGGGCCGTTGGGGCCTGCGCCGGCTTGCATCACGATGCTCGCACCAGGCCGGGTGTCGCCAGGAGCCACGGCCCCCAGGCTGGTGATCGCCACTTGGTCGTCCATCAGGATATTGCGCCCAGCGGTCACTTCCAGGGTGCCGGGGCCGGCGACATTGAAGCTGCTGTAGAGGATGTCGCGACCGGCGCTGGCGATGGAAATGTCGCTGGCGCCGTTATGCACGAACAGGTTGCCCGCAAAGGTGTACTGACCGGTCGTCGGGTCCCCGCCCGTGGCGCCGCTCAGGAGAGTGCCGCTGCGGACAATATCTCGCCCGGCCAGCATCCGTACCGCGCCAGCGCCCTCGTAATAGGTCTGCCCGAAACGCGCGTCATCCGAGCCGGTAATGGTGATCGCACGCCCACTGTTGACCGCGAGCAGATCGCCGCTCAGCGCATAGAAACGTGCAGGCTCCAGAGCATCACCCCATGACGTACTGGCGGTGTTGGGACCGAAGGCAAACAACGGGTAGGAGATGCCCAGGCGGGCAATATTGCCGTCGATAGAGACATTCCCGCTGCCCACGTCCGGGCGCCTGCTAATAAAGCCCTGGAAAGCCGGATGCAGGATGCTCGCCAAACTATTCGGCGCCGCGCTGGAACGGCTGATCGTCAGGTCACCGCCGTAGATCGAATCCCCCGCCAGCAGCTGCAACTGGCCGTTGGTCGACGGTGCCAACACCAGCGCCTTGAGCTCCGGCCAAGGTGCTGTGTTGAAGGATGAAGCGCGGCCGTAGTACAGGCTGCCATTGGCGGCGACTGCACGTAATGTCGCGGGATACACTGCTGCCATGTCCGACTCTGCGGTATCGGTCAACGGCGTGAGATTGCCACCGGCCGAGAACAAGTCGATGGCTGTGCGGTTGGTCCACAGGCTGAACCAGCTCTGCCCCAGACCGCTGACCCCATTATTCTCGTAAGCCAGGATATTCATCTGCGGTGCACGGCCAGGGTCGGCCACGTCCTGCAGCACCAGGTCACCACGGGTGGCCAGGCTGAAGGTCGCATCCCCCGGAAACAGGCTCCAACCACCGGTCGCGGCCGCAGAAGTCGAGCGGGTCGGATCGTAGGCGCGGATTTCGCTGGGGCTCTGATCCTTAGGCTGGCTGCCATAACGCAACGTCAGGCTACCCAGGGCGCCACCCGTCAGTTGTACATGCCCACGCAGATCCACCACCGCGCCATTGAGATGCTCCAGCGCCGTCTGGCTGCCGGGGTTCACCGCCCCACCCACCCGCACGTTCAGATCGCCGCCGCCGGTGAGTTGCAGGCTGCCATCGGCCGCGACCCGCCCAGTACTGCCTACCGCCAGGACCAGGCCCGTGCTGCGCGGGCTTATGTTGCCAGCCAGGTTCGCCACAGGCTTGAGCATCCCCGCATCGCCACCGACCTCGACATTCAGATTGCCGCCGCCCAGGGTGCCGAACCCGGTAAAGCCCACCATCCGATCCGCTAGCCCCGCTAACGGCACCTTGGAGCCAAAGTTGATCCACCAGGCGGTGGGTTGCGCCTGGCTGCCGCTCAAACCATTGCCTTGACGCCAGAGCCAATTGCCGACGTTGACCGAATCCACCTCACCATCGGTAGTCACCGGCCGCCCGCCAGTGGACCTCGCCTTGCTGGTAATGTTGCCGGTCAGGTTGCCACCGACCTTCAACAACACATTACCTCCCCCATCCGGGAACCAGGCACCTTGCGGGCTACCGGCGGTGGCAGCGGTGGGACTGCCGGCGGTGTAGACGCCGAAGAGCGATTCCATGCTTAAATCACCCGCGGCCAGCAATTCCAGGTCCGCCGTACCGGTGCGGATTACGCTGAAACGCGCGCTGCTGCCCACTATCTTGCTCGGGCCGAAGACACCGTAATGGCTGTCGGCCAGGCGCAGATCACCGGCACCGGCCTGTGGATGCGCCAGCAGCATCCGGCTGTTGGCCGCCTGGGTATCGGCCCCACCCACTAGGCGCATCGACCACGACTGGGAGCCCTCAGGCAGCATGGGCGCTGCGGCCCATAGACGGTTCGGATAGTTTGGGTCCGGCACTCGCAACTGTATCGACTTTGCGGCCCCCGGAAATTTAAAGTTGACGCCCTCCGGCAACCGCGCACCACGAGGCAGTTCCTTGGTGCCAAAGAGGGTCACGGAGGCTACGCTGGGCAGCGGCACGCCAGCAGGCCAGGTCATCTGCTTGACTTCGGTCAGACTGACCAACACGTTCCCGGCATCCAGGATACTGTCAGCCGGGAAGGTCACCGCTGTGCTTAACAGGGTGCCTGCCGGGTACAGCACACTCCCTGTCGCATCGCGCACGGCGCCCGCCAGCACCGTGCCGGCCGGAAGCACCAGTTCCTCAGCGAGGGTCACTGCGACCGGCAGCCGGGTGCCAGCCGGCAGGCTCCGCGCTTTGATCGGCAGGTCAAAGTTAAGCGTAGTGCCACCTGGGAACGTCGTACCGTCCGCCAGAATCACACCGTTGCGCGGTATTACCACCGCGCCGCCGGTGTAATCGAGACCCGCACGCAGTACCCAGCCGTTGTCATCCGCCGTCGCTGCAGGCACTGCAAAGCCGTCATTGATGCTGCCGTAGATATTCAGGTTACCACCGGCGCGCAGCGTCAGGCTGCCCGCCTCGGTCACCGCACGGGTAGGCGATTTCAGGCTGGCGTAGCGATAGCCGGACAGGTCCAGGTCGCCTTGTACCACCAGGTCGCCATCGGCGGTTTTGCTGATGATTTCTACGCCGGGACGCAGGTGGAACGTATCGCCGTAGGTCGCATTGTTCAGACCGGCCAGCTTGTTCTGTACCAGGTTGGTGTTACTCAACGCCGCATCGATGAACGTGGTGTTGAGACCGTGTATGTCATCCAGGTATTTCTGGGTGATGACCTGATACGGCCTGCCGCTGGCGGTCGTACCGGTCCCGAGCGGCGCATTATCATAGGTGGCCATGCCATTGAGGGCGATCGAGCGCGCGCCCTGGATCGTCAAGCGTCCACTGGCGTCGATCGCGATGTCATCGGCACCCAGGCGCGGCGCATTCAGTTCCAACGTGCCACGGTTGCGCCCGTCATTGGCGGTGGCGGCTTCGGTACCATGGCGCAGGTCAATTCGCGCCCCATCGGCCAGGGTCAGTTGGCCGATGCCGGAACCCAGGACCACGATGGCGCGGTTCGGCGAATCGATGATCTTGCCGTAACTGTCCACGCGCAATTGCGTGCCATGGGCGTCAAGCACCGCAGTGCCGTCCAGGGTCAGGCCGTTCTTGCCAGCCAGGTTGATGCTGCCGACGCGCTCGCCACTGGCGTCCACCCGGCCAGTCACGCGCAACGTGCCGCTGTCCACCGAGACATCCACGGTGTTGGCCTTGACTCCGTCGCCGATGATCAGGTCGCCCTGCTTGAGCTGGAAGCTGCGCGCGCCAAAGACCTGGCCCTGGTTGAGACGCTGGTTGAGGGCGGTGAACTGGTCACTCAAGCTGCCGCTGCCACCCAGGTGCTGGGCCTGGACTTCCACCGCGCCGGCCAGGTACGGCACCAAGGTGCCGCCGGCATCGTAATAACCGCTGCTACCCGCAAGGATCTTGCCCGCCAGGTCGACGGTGCCGGCCGTGCCGCCCACCGCCACGGCGCGTAGCTTGCCCGCCTGGTTGTACTGCGCCGACAAGTCGATGGTCGAGCCCGCGGCCTGCTGCACATTGCCTGCGCTACTCTCCAGCAGCACGTCGCCCCCCGCGCTGTATTTGGTCAGGTCGTTGAAAACGATGGAGCGACCGGACACATCAACCGATGCGTTGTCGGTCAGCACCACGTCACCACGGGCGCCCAGGGTGACCTTGCCGCTGGGCAGTACCACCGCGCTGGCCAGGCGAAGGCTGTCGCCCTGCAGCGACAGCTCGCCGCCCAGGCCTTCCACTTTGCCCACCGGGCCTGCCGATGCGCTGATGTCGATGGCGCCACCCGCGGTGATTTTATTCACCGAGCCGGCTTCGCCGGTCATCAGTGGCGTGAGGATATTCAGGTTGCCGCCACTGTAGGCAAAGCCCTTGAGCGCGTCATAGGCACCTTGGCTCTGGTACACCGAAAGGCTGCCCTTGTGGTTGGCGGTGATGCGGTCGCTGGCATTCAGGTTGACATTGGCAAAGCCCAGGGCGAGGCGCTTCAACGTTGCCGTGGTGCTGGCTTGGGCAAACTCGCCATAACCGAACACGATGCGTTCGGCGTTGATATCCAGGCGCCCGCTGCCGGTGCCCGCACCACCCGCCACCACCATGCCAGGGGCTGCCTCGGCGCCCTGCCAGATCAGGTTGGCGGTATGGATGGTCGCCACATCATTCGCGCCCCCGGAACCGTAGATCGCCGGGGTGGAGAGCATCAGGTTGTTCAACAGGGACTTGCCGGTCACCGCATCGTAGGTGTCGAGGGTGGCGGAGCCGTAGAAATTGAAGCTGTCCCGCGCCGACAGTTGCAGGGTTTCCAGGGCCGGAGCGCCAAATTGAGTGTCGCCGCGCAGCAGGCGGTCGAGCACTTGCTGGGTGAGGGTCAGGCCCGCTGGCAAGCGATTCCCCGCCGCGGCGTCGGCCAGCGCTTGCGGGCTGCCAACGTTGATGCTGGTCAGCCCCAGGTTGAGGTGACGGGTGCCATAACGCACCTGATCGCCCATCTGCAGGGTGCTGTCGGTCAAGGCGACAATGCTGCCTTCGGAGTACAGGGCGGTCTGCCCAGTGCACGGCGCGTTGTTGCATACCCCCAACTGGATGCCGCGGCCGACATCCGGTTGCGCCGCTGCGACCACATTGAGCAAACCGTTGGAAACCGCCAGTGTGTTGGCCAGGTTGTAGATGAAACCGTCACGCGCGTCATAACTGGCCTTGCCACGCCCGATAGTATTGATGGACGCCCCCTGCTCCACCACGATGGAACCGGTGGAAGCCACCAGGAACACTTCCGGCGCCGCCAGGCTCGCGCCCTCTCGCAAGACGAGAGCGCCAGTGGTGCCGTTGGCAAGGGTTATGTAGTTGCCCGCCTGGCCGTAGTTGACCACTGTCGTCCCCCCGATCATCAGGCGCGCGGCACCCAGCGAATTCAAGCTGTCGGCATCCACGGTGATACCGTTGAAACCACTGGTGGCGCCCCGGCCGGCAGCCACGATTTCGAGGTCGTTGCCTAGACCGCTGTGGTCTACGTTCATCAGCGCAACGGTACCCCCGTACCCCCCTTCAGCGGCCTCGAAGCGACCATTGCCCTGGAACGAAAAAGCATCCGCCCCGGCCCCCAGGCGCAAGGCCAGTTGTAAGGTCTTCGCATCCACAGGCAGCAATGCCCGTGGGACACCGAGCCGCGCGGCATCGGCTATGGCAAATTGCGCGTAGCTGGTTTCGTTGTACTGGGAGTAACGGCGCAAGGTATCGGCGGAGGTCAGGATCACTTGGCTCGCGATGCTGTCGCTGATGCCGGTGTTGGCGATGGACAGCTGCCCGGCAGTGGACCATGAGCCGTTGCCCATCAGTTGGGCTGCCCCTTGACTGCCAAGGCCGGCCAGGCCGTTGATTTCCACCCTGAACGCCCCCGGCATCAGGGCATAGGTGGACGGCATCAGCGTATAAGTGCCCGCCGCCAGCCCCGGCACACCAGCACCGATCGTGATCTGCTGGCCCACAAGCGGCTCGACGGCCCCACCCTCCGGTGCTACCGGGGCGTAGCCCGGTTGCGCGCCGGGCACAATCGCATAGACCGGGTTAGTGCCCAGCCCCGGCAACACAAAGCCACCATTTGCGCCGAACTGCACCAACGGGTTGTAGCGCGCATCCGTGGAGCCGCCGCGCCCGGAAATGAACCCGGCCCCGAGCAGCTCGCCACCGCCGGACAGATCAACGGTAGCACCAGGCCGCACCAACACCGACTCACCGCCCAACGTCATGCCGACATTAAGGGTGCCGTTGAGGGCTGAGCCTCCTTGGCCGATGAACGTCACCGTCTTGCCGTTGTACTTATAAACCTGCCCATCCACCGTGCCGCCATAGGGCAGCACCAACCCCTTGCCACTCACCGAGGTAAGGCTGCCGGGCAGCAATTCGACACGACTGGAGCCCAGGCTGCCAATTTCGATCAGCCCCAGGGGCGCGCGTATCACCCCGCCCTGCTTGATGGTAGGGCCGCCCAATTGCAGGCGACCGAACGCCGAATACGGCGTGGCGCTCTGGCTGTCACCGGTGCGTGCAATGGTCAAGGTACGCGTCGGGTCGTAGTTGAAGCCGGTGCCATTGTTGGTGAGACCGTCCAGGTAACCGGCGATCACCCGCGCCCCGACTTCGGTCGCGGGGTACAGCTGTGCGGCACTCAGGGTCATGTCCCCCCGGGTCATCAGTTGTGTGCTGATGCCCTGGGCAATCACGTTTGCATCGGCACCGGCCAAGAAGCGCAGGTCGCCCTGGCTCGTCAGTTGTACATCGTCGAAACCGCGACGGTCGACAGTCACCAGGCTGCCATCGGCCAGCGTCAGATCACTCTTGTTGCCCATCAGCACATTGCCGCGCACATCGATCAGGTTGCCACCGGCGTTGAATACCGCCTGACTGGCGCGTCGCGACATGCCTGAGGTCAACACCGGATGCAGGTATTGGTCCTTTGTGGGATCCAGCGGCGCAAGGATGCCCGCCAACAACAGGTAAGGCGCCGACAGGTTGATACGGGCATTAGCGGCAGCGTTTTCAGTCAGGCCCATGGCGCCGCTGTACAGGCGCAGGCTCTGGCCCATGTTCAACGCCACGTCGCCGTCAAAACTCAACAGGCCGTTGCTGAGCAAAGCCAGGTTGTCAAAACCACCAGCGCTGACCTGATCCACCCCAAGGCGGCCATGACCGTATTCCAGGCTCGCAGCCGCGGCATCGGCGGTACCCGGTAAGAGGCTGTCTTGATGGACTTGACTGATCACCAGCTCGCGCACATTGAGCACCCTGTCGGTGACCGTGCTCTTGGCGTAATACGGGCTTTCCAGCGCCAGCGACAAACTACCGCCCGCCGCCCCCGCACCACCGGCCCGGGCGACAACGCTGCCGTCCAGGTACAGGCCATTGTTGGAGGCCAAGCTGATGCTGCCGCCCTTGCTCGCGACCAACACCCGGCCCTGGCCTGGAATGTCCAGCGCCGCCTGGGCACCCGAAGCATCCAGGCGCGCGCCCTTGCGCACCACCACAAACAGGTCGCTGGCCTTGGCAATGCCGGTCGCCAGGTCGATATCGCCGCCGATGCTGATCTTGCCGCCACTGCGCACCTGACCGTAGACACCCCCACGATTGTTCACCGCCGTAACCGCCCGCGACGCCACGTCGATCAGCGCGTTCTCGCCCACCCAGATCGAGCGGCCATGGCCAACGGCATTCGTCGCTTCGGAGCTGCCCACCGTCAGGCCGCCGAGGCTGACGCTCCCGCCCCAGGCATTGAGAGTACCGTTCATCGTCAGCTGGCCGACGCTGCGCAGGTTGATGCCCTGGCCGGGGTCGACATTGATCACCGCGCCTTGGCCTACGGTCAGGGTCGTGGTGGCCAGGTCGGCCGCAGTGGAGTCCTGATGACCCGCGGTCAAGCTCAAGCTGGCACCCAGGCGCTGGTTCAATACGCCTTGGGTCGGGTTTTCCTGGTACAACGCTGGCGTCCAGCGCTCAAGGGCAGCGGCCGGGTCGCTGCCGCTCGAAACGCCGGATGTCTGTTCGCCCAGACGGTAGACCGGCGTAGTGACATCCACCTGGGTGCCATCGGTGACAAGCAGCCCTTCATTGCCGGTAATGTCATAGGCCGAGAAGCCCTTATTGAAGAAGTCGCCGGCCAGTTGCAAGGTGTCGGCGGCCGGCGCCGTGGCGCTGTCGCCTATCTGCACCTGGCGCGCCTGCAACGCCAGGGTGCCGCCGCCGCTGACGCCATAGCCACGAATCTCGCCGTCCAGCGCCAAAGTGCCAAGGGCCGCCAGGGTCACGTCACCGCCCTTGCCGCCAGTGAGGGTGCCATTCACACCCAGCGTGCCACCGGAAGCCACGTCCACCACACTGCCCGTCGCCAGGTTGACATTCACGGTGCTACGCAGCGACACCTTGCCGCCGTTCACATAGGCCACACCGGCGGTATTGGCTGGGTCCAGCAGCAGGTTGTTCCAGCGCCCGGTGGTGTCCAGCCTGACCCCGCCGGCGACGTCGACAATACCGCCCCCCGCCAGGATCGTGTCACCCAAAGCCCCGGCTTTAAGCGGGTCGACCTGGCTGAGAATGTTACCGGCATTGATGCTGCCGCCATGGGCCGTGAGGTTGGCGTTGAGGTTGACCCCTGGCCCGAACAAGGTGATATCGCCGCCATCCGCCACCGTGAGCGCACCGTTGACGGTGATCTGCTGCGTGGCACCGACTTTGATCGCGCTCAGTGAGTAGCCATTGAGCTGATCGCTGTCGAGCACCAGCTTGCCTTGGCGATCCGCCGGCAGTGCGGTGCTGAGGTCCAGGCCCTCGGCGATCTTTTGGGTGTTGCTGTCAATCAGCACTTCGGCGGCAGTGCCGTTCAGGGCATAGCGCAGGGTGCCGGTGGTCTTGTTATAGACCGGCGTGTACCCGCCAATGATCAACTGCGCGCGCTGGGCCATGGCCTTCTGCGACTGCTGGTAACCGTCGAGGTTGAGGTTTGGCGCCTGGGTCTGGCGATCGCCCTGGAAGACGTCACTGATCAGTTGCCCTTCCAGCACCGCGCTGGTGATTCCGACCACCAGCTTGCCGGCATCGCGGCCCACGGTGTAACCCGACTCGTAACGGCGTTGCTTGGCGATCATGGGGTTGTAGTAATACTCGGTCTGGCCCCAGCGTTTACTGGTGTCTTCAAACCCCTTGTAGAAACCGGAATAGAGAATGTCGCCCGGCGCCCTGGACACTTCATACAAGCGCCCATCGGGGCCCTTGAGCCAGGTCTGTTGGATATAACCGGCCTGCACATCCACGGTGCCACCCGACAGGTTGATCTGCGCGCCCTTTTGGGTCACCACGTCCTTGCCGGTAAAGGTCACGGTACCGCCCTGGGCCATCCACTCACCCACCGAGTGGCCCTGGGTGCCGAGGTAGCCACCGACTTCCAGCAAGCCGCCGGCGGTGTACCAGCGATCCGTCGCATAGCCGTTGGTGCCGGCGGGCACAAACACCAGCTCGCGCAGGTCGACCCACACATCGTTGTTGATCAACTGCCCGCTGTCACGGTTGACCGGCGCATCGCGCTGCTCGTTGCCCTGCACGTTGATCTTGATGTTGTTGGCTTCCATCGACACCTTGACGCCTACCGCACCGGACACGTCGATCATCGCCCCATCGCGCACCAGGCTGCGGCCGGCGGCGCTTACGGCGACCTGGCCGCCGGTCGCCAGGGTGATCGAGCCCTTCTGGAAATCCACGGTGCCGCCGCTGACGATCTCGATACGCGATTGGTCGGTGCGATCGGCCACGGCGCTGAGGTTGTTGAACAGACCGGTGATCAGGTTGGCGGGGGTGCCGTCGAGCTTGGTCAGGCCATTGCTTTGCTGGCTGTTCAGCGCAGTGCTGCCACTGCTGTCCAACAGGATCGCGGTGGTGCTGCCCTCTCCCAGGGTCACACTGCCGGTGGTGTCGGTGGCGGAATTGAGCAGGTGAATCGTGCCACGGGTGTCCACCGAGGTGCTGGCCAGGGCCACGCCGTTTTGCTGCACCTGGTGCCCGGTCAGGGTGATATCGCCGGTGGAGGCCATGATCAAACCGCTGTTGCTGACCTTGCCGGCACTGCTGCCAGTGTTAAGGCTGGTCGCCACTTCGTTGCCACGGGTGGTGGAACGATCGTTGCCGGTGGTGCCGACCCCCTTGCGGATGTAAAAACTGTCACCGGCCGCCAGGGTGGTCTGCCCCTTGGCGGTGCTGATGGTGCCGGCGTTTTCGACCTCTGAACCGAGCAGCAAGGCATAGCCGCCCGCATCCGTCGAGGTGGACGGGGTGTGGGTCTGGATCAGCGCGCCGCGCTGTACCTGGACCTTGCCCGCTGCGTCGGTGAAGGTCGGCTGGGTGCCGGTGCCATCCACGTAAATACCGCGCTGGGTGAACTGCTCATCAGTGATGGTCGCAGCGGCGGCCACGAGATTGCGCACGTTGACCTGGCTGGTACCATTGAAGACCACACCGTTGCGGTTCACGATCATCACCGTGCCAGCCCCCTTGATCTGGCCCTGGATCTCGCTGGGTCGCGCATCAGGATCGTTGACGCGGTTGAGTACGGCCCAACTGGACTGCTGTTGGAAATCCACGGTGGTGTTGCGCCCGACGTTGAAGGTCTCCCAATTGAGGATCGCCTTGTCAGCCGTCTGTTCGATGCTCACCGTGGTTTTGCCGCCAGATTGGCTCTGGGTCGGGCCCTTGGCGTTGGTCCAGCCCTGGGTCAGGCTGTTGTCAACTTGCAGGCCGCCCTTGCCCAGGCCATCGGGAATCGTCGACACCTGGCCAAACGCCGCCTGGCGCCCTGCCGCTTGCGCCGCCTGCTGCGCTGCAATCGCCGCGACACTGGTATTCAAGTTGCTGATCGAGCGCGCCATCTGCTGGTTGACCCGCGCTTGCTGGTTCAGCGTTGGAACCCCCGGCACCTGCCCGGCACTGATCCGCGCCGCCGTCGCGGCCTGGGACGCGCCTTTGTCGGCAAACCAACCGGAACTGAACGCCGTGGCCGCCTGGGCATTGCCTGCCACCATCAACAAGGCAATGGCGTGGGCCAAGGGCTTGAGCCGCAGGACCGTCTCTTGGGCTTTCAGGTTAACCGGCGATTTGCAGCGGACCATCGGGAATCTTCCTTCTTTATTGGCGCCCAGGGGCAAGACAGGCTTGTGTATGAGGGTTAGGCGGTTGGCGGGGGGCGCGACTGAACTTCTGTCATGCAAAGTTCATAAAGGACTGGTAACGGCCCGATAAGGACGACGCACAGTTTCTGTAGGAGCGAGCTTGCTCGCGAAAAACGTGAGGACGCCGCAGGCATTCAACAAGCCCGCGTCATCGTTGACGACCTTCGCGAGCAAGCTCGCTCCTACAGAGGAAATCGCAATGCAAAAAATCAGCAACGGCACAGGCCGTTGCTGATCAGGTGTTGCGGGTCGGTGAAAGCTTGGGTTACAGCGGACGACCGATGCCGTTGCAAACGTTGGTTTTGCCGATGCTCAACGCGCTGCTTGCCGTCACGAAGTTATCGGTGATGGCGGTTTTCCAGTTATCTGGCAGCGGTACGAAACGGTTGGCCGTGATGGCGTCGTCGTTGTTGTTGGTGTCGCCAAAGTGCTTGGTGAAGAAGGCACGCACTTGGCTGGTCTGGGTAGCGTCGGCGTAGCACTGGCTGAAGATCAGGTTGGTGAAGCCGAGGATTGGGTAGCCCGAATCCGGGTACGGCTGGACACCGGCCACGCCTGTTTTACCGAACACTGGAACCCAGTTGTCCGGGTTGGTGACATCGAGCGGAGCGCTCGGGTCGTTAGGTGGCAGAACCTGAGCAATGGCGTCGGAAACATTGCTCGGAGCTGGCGATACGCCTTTGATGCCCTTAGCCGTGTTTTTACCAACACGGGCAACCTTGGTGGCGTCGTCCAGACCGGCCAGCGTAGACGCAGCGAAGTCAGGGCTCATGTAGGTGATGCGGCCTTCAGCGACAGAAGTATCGTTCACGGCATCCATCACGCCCTGGCTGCCAGTGGCGGCAACAGCGCCGGCAGGCAGGCCACCGGTGTAGCTGGTGCCGAAGGTGGTGGTGATGTTGAAAGTGCCGGTCTCAGTGCACTTGGCGTTAAGGAAACGCGTGAACAGCTCGGTGGTACCGCTGCTCTCGCTGCGATAGACAACCGTGATCGGGCCAGTACGGCCAGCGCCCGAAATCCCGCTCCAGTCAGTGATACGGCCGGAGAACACACCACACAGCTCTGAAACGCTCAGGTCAACCGCGTTGGCACCGCTCTTGCGGAAAGGAATGGCAACCGAAGTAGCCACCGAAGGCACCTGGATCAATTTGCCCCAGGTAGGTTGTTTGTTGGTGGCGTAGGTCGACAGTTCAGTCGCAGTCAGCTTCGAATCGCTACCGGCCCAGTGCACGTTCTTGTTGCTCACGCCAGCCACGAACTTGGTGTAATCGTTGGTCAAGAAGGCTGCCTTGCCATTCCCGCTGCCCACACCAATGTAAGGGGCGAAACCGGCAGTCAGCACACCGGAGGTCTGGTACAGCTTCTGTGGCAGGGTCGCACCACCGCCGTTGATGTCAGCCATTGCAGCCTGTGCCGAGCACAGTGCAGCGAGGGTCATGGATACCGCGAGAACGTTGCGCTTAAACATGAAGAATCTCCTTTCATCGTGTTTGTACGTTTGGGGTAGATGGCTCTTGCATGACGCCATGGCTTCGGTCCCAAGCCGTGTGTCGGGGGTGGCGAGGGGTGAGGCCATGGGTTAGGAATTTGGCAGCTTCCGATGACAGCAAAACGAAAAAACCTCGGGAGGAAGGGCTTGATTTTTAAAAAGATTCTCGGGTGTTTTGGTCATGCTTTTGAGCGGTTTGGCGGCAGGTGACAGCGGGGTTTCAGCGTGGGTTTCGTCAAGGCGGCGCGGGCTGTGGCGAGGGGGGTGGATGTGACGGAATGAGGAACCCGAGGTTGAGGGCCGGCGATAGCGGTGGGTCAGTCACCTCAGTTGTTGCTGACACACCGCAATCGGGGGCAAGCCCCCTCCCACATTTTTGACCGCGTGGAGTCAGGTCACCAGTTGGTTGATCTCGATGATCGGCAACAGCACCGCCATCACGATCACCAGCACCACCGCGCCCATTACTACGATCATCAACGGCTCCAGCAACGCGGTCATGCCCATGGCACGCCGTTCGATGTCCCGCGACAGGGTCTGCGCGGCGCGTTCGAGCATCGGCGGCAGCGAGCCGGTTTTTTCGCCGCTGGCGATCAGGTGGATCAGCACCGGCGGGAAGACTTTTTCCACCGCCAGTGCAGGGGCCAGGTTGACGCCTTCGCGCACCTTGGCCGTGGCATCGTTGACGCACTGGCTGAGGCGCTCGTTGGACAGGGTTTGCCGCGCCGCTTCCAACGCACGCAGCAACGGCACGCCGGCACCGCCGAGGATCGCCAGGGTCGAGGCAAACCGCGCGGTGTTCAGGCCCAGCACAAAACGCCCGATCAGCGGCAGGCGCAGCACCCGGCTGTGCCAGTTCAACCGCGCCACCGGGTCGCGCAGGTACAGGCGCCAACCCCAGAAGCTGCCGACGATGCCGCCGAAACACAGCCAGCCCCAGGCGCGGATAAAGTCGCTGGCGTTGAGCATCGCCAGGGTCAGCCCCGGCAGGTCCTGGCGCGCCTGGGAAAACGCGCTGACCACCTGCGGCACCACGTAGCTGAGCAGGAAAATCACGATGCCGATCGACACCAGCCCCACCACACCGGGGTAGATGAACGCAGTGAGGATCTTGCCGCGCAGGTTGTTGCGCTCTTCGATGTAGTCCGCCAGGCGTTCCATCACCTGGGCCAGGTCACCGGACTCCTCCCCCGCCGCGATCAGTGCGCGGTAGATCGACGGGAAGTCCCGTGGCCGTGCCGCCAAGGCATCCGCCAACCGCATGCCGCCGCGCACATCGGCACGCACAGCGGCCAGGGTCTGGGCAATGTGCTTTTTCTCGGCCTGCTCCACCGTGGCGCTCAGCGCCGCCTCCAACGGCAGGCTGGCGCCGAGCAGGCTCGCCAGTTGCCGCGTGGCCCAGGCCAGGTCGTTGTCCGACAGCTTGGCGCTGAACAGGCTGCTGCCGGCAGCGCTTTGCTGACTGCCTTCGACCTGCACCCGCAGCGCGGTCAGGCCACGGCTGCGCAGCACGGCAAACGCGCCGCTCTGGCTGTCGGCCTCCAGGTGCCCGGCCTCGACTTTGCCGCTGGCATCGGCGGCTTCATAGCGATAGCGATTCATCAGGCGTCCCGTGTCACGCGCAGGATTTCTTCGGGCGCGGTGGCGCCGCTGCGCACCCAGCGCTCGCCGTCTTCACGCATGCTGAACATCCCCGCACGGCGTGCGGCCACGCGCAAATCCTGCTCGCCGGCGCCTTGGTGGATCAGGCTGCGGATATCGTCGTCGACGCAAAACAACTCATGAATGCCGGTACGCCCGCTGTAGCCGATCTGGTTGCACTGCGCGCAGCCCACCGGGCGCCAGGTGCCAGGCGCGGCGGGGTCTTCCTGCTTGCAATGCGGGCACAGGCGCCGCACCAGGCGCTGGGCCAATACGCCCAGCAGTGACGAGGCCAGCAAAAACGGTTCGACGCCCATGTCGATCAGGCGGTTGACCGCCGACACCGCGTCGTTGGTGTGCAAGGTGGCGAGCACCAGGTGGCCGGTGAGCGAGGCCTGCACGGCGATTTGGGCGGTCTCCAGGTCGCGGATTTCGCCGATCATGATGATGTCCGGGTCCTGGCGCAGGATCGCCCGCAGCGCGAGGCCGAAGGTCATGTCGATCTTGGCGTTGACCTGGATCTGGCTGATACCCGGCAGGTCGTACTCCACCGGGTCTTCGACGGTGAGGATATTGCTGGTGCTCGCATCCAGCCGCGCCAGGGCCGCGTACAGGCTGGTGGTCTTGCCGCTGCCGGTGGGCCCGGTGACCAGCACGATGCCATGGGGCTGGCGAATCAAGGTGTCGAGGCGCGCGAGCAACTGCGGCTCCATGCCCAGGGTCTCCAATTGCAGACGCCCGGCCTGCTTGTCCAGCAAGCGCATCACAACGCGTTCGCCATGCCCGGTGGGCACGGTCGACACACGAATATCAATCGGCCGCCCGGCCACGCGCAGGGCAATACGGCCGTCCTGGGGCAAGCGTTTTTCGGCGATGTCGAGCTGCGCCATGATCTTGATGCGCGACACCAGCGCGCCATGCAACGCCTTGCGCGGCGACACCACGTCACGCAGGGTGCCGTCGACGCGGTAGCGCACCACGGAATGGGTTTCATACGGCTCGATATGAATATCACTGGCCTCGTCCCGCGCGGCCTGGGTCAGCAAGGCGTTGATCATGCGGATCACCGGCGCACCGTCCTGGGTATCGAGCAGGTCGGTGATCTCGGGCATGTCCTGCATCAGGCGGTCGAGGTCGACTTCGTTTTCGGCAGCGCCGACCACAGCGGCGGCGCTGCCTGTATCGGCATAGGCGCTGGCGAGCAGGCCGTCGAGTTCGTCATCGCGCACTTGCTCGAGGCGGGCCTGGCCGAACTGGCGATGGACTTCGCTGATGGACCAGCCGGGGGTTGAGGGGCAGACGGTCAGCAGCATGCCCTGCTCGCTGGGGCGCAGGAGGATGCGTTGGGATTTGGCCCAGGCGTAGGGCAGAAGGCTCATGGGGTGGGCCCTTTTTGGGGGTGGGCGTGGGCATATCCGTTGCTGCGGGAACGGTGGCTGGCGGGGGGGTGTACATATCCATTGCTGCGGTAACGGCTACTGGCGGTTCCGCTCTTACAGCGGGTCACTTTTGGAAAAGAGCCCCAAAAGTAACCAAAAGGGCTCTTGCCCCACCACTCGG
>NZ_JBXAFK010000058.1:0-47162 GCF_058793055.1 Pseudomonas sp. MPR-R2A5 | reverse complement strand
GTGAGTTTTTCGCGAGCAAGCTCGCTCCTACAAAAAAGCCTTAACTGAACGGCATTAGGGCAAGCCCGCTCGCCACAACAAGCCCGCTCGCCACAGGAGGCCGTGGGGCCGCCCACATTTTGCTCAGCGTTGCGTCAGTTGGATCTGCGCCCTGGCCTGTTTCACCACGTTCTCTGTAGTAAACCCGAACTTCTCCTGCAGCTTCGCCAGCGGTGCCGACGCGCCGAAGCTGTTCATCACCACCTTGGCGCCGGTCTGGCCGACATAGCGATCCCAGCCCAGGGGGCCGGCCTGTTCCACCACGACCCTGGCCTTCACGGCCGGCGGCAGCACGCTGTCGCGATAAGCCTGATCCTGGTCTTCGAACAGCTCCCAACTGGGCATTGAAACCACTTGCGCGGCAATCCCTTCAGCCTTGAGCTGTTCATAAGCCTCCACGGCAAGGCTGACTTCACTGCCCGTCGCGATCAGGATGACATCCGGCGCTTCAGCCCCCGCCAACACATACGCGCCTTTGGCCGCGCCGGACGCCGCCGCATATTTACTGCGGTCCAGCGTCGGCAGTGGCTGTCTCGACAACACCACGCAGCTCGGCCGATGGGTTTGCGCCAGGGCGACTTTCCACAGCTCCAGGGTTTCATTGGCGTCACCCGGGCGCAGGGTCAGCAACCCCGGCGTGGCGCGCAGTTGGGTCAGATGCTCGATGGGCTGGTGGGTCGGGCCGTCTTCACCGACGCCGATCGAGTCATGGGTAAACACGAATATCACCGGCAATTCCATGATTGCCGCCAGGCGGATCGGCGGTTTCATGTAGTCGCTGAACACCAGGAATGTCGAGGTATACGGCCGCAAATACGACAGCGCCATGCCATTGGCAATCGCGCCCATGGCGTGTTCGCGGATGCCGAAATGCAGGTTGCGCCCGCTGTAGTCGTCGGCACTGAAACGCCCGGCACCGTCGAAGGTGAGGTTGGTCTTGGTCGACGGCGACAAGTCCGCCGAGCCGCCGAGCAGCCAGGGGATTTGCTGGGCAAACGCATTCAATACTTCGCCGCCGGCGGCACGGCTGGCGATGCCCTTGGCATCGCTGTCGAAGTGGGGCAAGTGCTTCTGCCAGTGTTCCGGCATTTGCCCGGCACGCATGCGGTGCAATTCATCGGCCAGCTCGGGCTCATACTGTTCGAGCAGCGAAAGGTGTTCGAGCCATTTTTCATACAGTGGCTCGCTGCGCTCAAGCAACGCATCACGCAACGCCGTGCAGGCTTCATCGGGTACCAGGAAGCTTGCATCCTGTGGCCAGCCATAGGCGGCCTTGGTCAGGCGGATTTCCTCCTCACCCAAGGGTTCACCATGGGCGGCGGCGGTGTTGTGCTTATGGGGCGAGCCATAGCCGATCACACTGTCGACCACGATCAGGGTCGGCGCGCCCCGGTTGCAATGGAAGGTCTCCAGGGCATTGGTCAGGGCTTGCAAGTCATTGGCATCGGTCACGTGCAGGGTATGCCAGCCATAGGCCTGGAAGCGCTTGATCACGTCTTCGCTGAATGCCAGCTCAGTGTGGCCCTCGATGCTGATGGTGTTGTTGTCATAGATCCAGCACAGCTTGTCCAGCTTCAAATGCCCGGCCATCGATGCCGCTTCGCCACTGATGCCCTCCATCATGTCGCCGTCGCCGCACAAGGTGTACACGTTGTAATCGAACAGTGTCTTTTCTTCGCGATTGAAGCGCGTGGCCAGCCAGCGCTCGGCCATTGCCATCCCGACGCTGTTGGCGCAGCCCTGGCCCAGGGGGCCGGTGGTGGTCTCGACCCCGGTAGTCATACGGTATTCCGGGTGCCCAGGGGTCTTGGAGCCCGCCTGCCGAAACTGCTTGATATCGTCCAGACTGATCGCGGCGTGCCCGGTACGCTTGCCCTCGGCGTCCATCTCCACCACGCCCGCCAAGTGCAGCAATGAATACAGCAACATCGATGCATGGCCGACGGATAACACAAAGCGGTCACGGCCAGGCCAGTCGGGGTGCTGGGGGTGATAGCGCAGGAAGCGGCTCCACAAGGTATACCCGACCGGCGCCAGGCCCATGGGCGTGCCCGGATGGCCGGAGTTGGCCTTTTGAACGGCGTCCATGGCCAGGGTACGAAGGGTGTTGATGCATTGGGTGTCGACAGCGCTGGCAGCTTGATTCATGAACCGGTCTCCCTCAAGTGGCTATCTACAGTGGAGGGCAGGGCGCGGCAAAGGTTTGATCCCATTGCCCAGGTTGCGACGAACGGGACTGGTTTGCCGGCAAACATGACAAGACCCCTTGGAATGGGCTAGCTTCAAGGGCGTAGCCATTGATCAACTTGCGGAGGTAGGCCATGCCAGTGAAACACGACCTGTATCAGGACTTGGGGTTGAGCAAGGACGAAGTCGACGGGCGCCGGGCACAAAACGCCCGTTTGAACGCGCTGTTTGATAAATACAACAATGTTGACGAATTGGTGGTGAGCGCTGAAAAGGCAGCCGGCAGCGATGACGAGATAAAGAAGCTGAAGGAAAGACGCTTGTTGGTTAAAGATGAGATCAAGGATTTGCTGAAGTAACGGGCGATCCGTTCAATGAGGGAGCGAGCCAATCGCTCCCTTGCACATTTTTTCAGAATTGACTGGAAGACATCCTGATCCCCGCTACCTATGATGCCCTCGCCCTCCCGGCTCCGGGGACCGTTGCGGCGCAGGATTGCGCTGATGGGCCGGGTGGGCGCTTAATTTCATGCCAGCAGTGCCTGGGTGCAGGCATCCATCGAACGCTGCTGCGTCTCCTCATACAACTTCAACTCATCAATCGTCTGGCGCCCCAGTGCCTTCTCGAATTCAGCCTGGTTCGAATGAGCCGCGTAGTGACTCTGCGCCGCATCCCCCAGGTTTGATTGAAAGATCCCCGCCGCACTCACTGGCAGAAAATCTTCATATACCAACGGCTCTACCGCCACGTGACCGGCGCTGGCCAATGCTTCCAGCGTGCGCGGCTGATCGGCCTGGCCGCGTGCCGCCAGGCCCTTGTCGGTGACGAAGTAGCGGAAGTACGCGAGGCCTTGCTCGCGCATCTGCGTGTGGTCATCGGGGAAGGCCTGGAAGTGCTGTTCCATCAATTGCACATAACGCTCGGCGTTGGATTCGTTCGGGAATGCGCCGAGTTCATCGCGGGCAGCGTTTAGCAGTTGGTCGTACAGGGCGCGACCTTTGGGCGTCAGCGCGACGCCGCGTTGTTCAATTTCACCGAAACGCGCGCTGTGGCTGCCTTGGGCGTCGGTGAACGCGATGGCTTCATCGAGGGCCTTGAAGCTGGTCTGGCGCAGCAGGATCGGGCAGCGGCGGCGCGGTGGGCCTTCGATCACTGCCTTGGGGGTAATGCCCTTGCCAGGCATGGCGGCCTGGACCTTGTCGATGTCCAGGGTGCGCGGGGTCAGGTGGTTGATGTGCGGGCCCTTGAACGCCACCACGTCGGCGATCAGGCGGTGCTGGTCGCTGAGTTGCTGGTACTGCGCGGCGGTCACGGTGGCGGTGTGGTGCCAGCGGAAGGTTTCCAGGGCCTCGCGGATGAATGCGTCGGCATCCGCTGCGCCGAGGCCACCGTTCCGTTCCGCTTGCTCGATCAGGGCGAGGGCCGCGGGGGTGAAGATCGAACGCTTGGCCAGGGCGCTTTCAGCGAAGGCGCGCAGGTCGGGATTTTCGATCAGCTCCAGGCGCAGCAGCGAGGTGAACACGCGGAACGGGCTGCTTTGCAGCGCACTTTCATGCACCGCGCGAAACGCGGTGGAGTGCACCGGCACGCCGGCCGGGGTCAGGTCGTAGTAGCCCACCGGCTGCATGCCCATCACCGCGAACAGGCGGCTGATGGTGGCCAGTTCCGCGGCGGTGCCCAGGCGGATGGCACCGTGGCGCTCCATGTCCAGGCGCTGGATTTCCCCGGTGCGCTGCAATTGCTGCGCCAGGCCCGGGTCGCTGTCGAGCACGCGGGCGTTGATCTCGGCCACCAGCGTCATCAGCGCGCCGTACAGCGGAACTTCATCTCGGTACATATCGGACATGGCCTTGGAAAAGCCCTTGCGGATCTCGTCGGGGCTGACATGTGCGGTGGTGTGCATAGAAAAATTCCTGATGGCTATGGCGATGAGGGTGGCCTTTGCCTGGATTTTGTTGAGCGGCAGGCAGGCTTGCAAACGAAGATTCCTCTGGACTTCATTCTGCAAATGAATGAGATGACGTGAATATGACAAAAATCAGCAACGGATAAATTTCATTTTCCAGGGTTTTTCCTAACTAATTCTTCACGGAGTCCGCCCTGGCCGGCGTGAAAGAATCGTCACGTTTGTAAGGATGAAAACGTCATTTCGCACATCGCACATATAAAAAAACATTTAGGGGCCGCAGTTAATGAAAATTTCTACACTGGCGCTGTCGATCACCGCCGCCGTTCTTGCACAACAGGCATACGCCGATGATTTTGGACTCGGTTCCCTGGGAACCGGCAATGGTCATAGCGGCTTTCTCGAAGACAGCCATGCGTCCGTCAGTTCGCGGACCATGTACTACAGCGCGGATAACCGCTCGGGGACCAACAACGATCTGCGCGAAGCCGCGACAGCGCTACGCTTTGACTACAAATCCGGTTTCACCCAGGGCACCGTTGGTGTGGGTTTTGACGTCATGGCCTTCGGCGCCCTGCGCCTGGACGGTGGCGACGGCCACACTGCGGGCGCCGGCCTGTCGGGTAACGGCAACAGCTTCTTCCCGACCAAGAACAACGGCACCGAGCCTGCCGACTCATTCGGTCGTGCCGCGGGTAACGTGAAATTCCGTATCTCCCAGACCGAGTTGCACGTCGGTGGTGGCTTGGCGCCGATCCTGCCTATACTGGTGTCGAACGACAGCCGCGTTGCCCCGCAAACCTTTGACGGTGGCATCCTGACCTCGAACGACATTCCCAACGTGACCTTCACCGGTGGTGAGCTGAATCGCGTCGAAGGCCGCGCTTCCAGCAACTCCACGGGCCTGAGCGTGGCCGGTGGGACACGCGACAGTGACAGTTTCAAATTCGGTGGTGTGGACTACAAACCGTTTGGTTCGTCCGATAACGTCATCGCAAAAAACCTGACGCTTCAGTACTACTACGCCCAACTGCAAGACTTCTACAAACAGAACTACGTCGGCCTGGTCCACGTGCTGCCCTTGGGCAATGACCAGTCGTTCAAGACCGACCTGCGCTACTTCGACAGCTCCAGCGACGGCAAGAATGGCGAGACCGGCTATCAGTTCAACAACAACGGCGGCTACGCCAGGCACGCCGGCGAAGTGGACAACAAGACCTACAGTGCGGCGTTCACCTATCAATTGGGCGGTAGCAGCCTGATGCTTGGGCACATTGGTGTGGGGGATGACGGCGGCTTTGTGTGGGTCAACCAGGGCAGCCTTGCCGACCCACAGGCGCAAGGTGCCGGTGGCAGCGACTTCTATCTGTTTACCGATGCGGTGGTTGGCCAGTTCTCCCGTGCGGGCGAGCAGGTCAACTTTGGCCAGTACTCGTATGACTTCAAGGCCTACGTGCCCGGCTTGCGAGCGTCCGTGGCTTACCTGGACGGTTCGGATATCAAGTCGAAGGTTGCCGGTGGCCCTGACCAGAAAGAAAACGAAGCCGACTTCCGTCTGGACTACGTCGTACAGGAAGGTCCTCTGAAAGGCTTCGGTACCACCTTGCGTACCGGTACCTATCACGGCAAGAACACCGGCACCGCCGACCAGGACCAAACCCGCCTGATCTTCAACTACACGTACGCCATCTTCTAAGTCTTCATGTGCCCCGCACGTCGTTGGGTTCTACACTGCTGTGCACCTGGCAGGCGATGGAGGACCCAATGACGGCGACACCCGACACCCGGATACTTGAAACGATTGAAGGCCAGCGCCTGGCGACGCAGGATGCCGAGCGTTGGCGCGAGTGGGGCCCTTACCTGAGCGAACGCCAATGGGGCACGGTGCGCGAAGACTACAGCGCAGACGGCGACGCCTGGGCCTATTTCCCCCATGAACATGCCCGCAGCCGCGCCTACCGGTGGGGCGAGGATGGCTTGGCCGGTTTCAGTGACAGGGCGCAACGCTGGTGCCTGGGCCTGGCGCTGTGGAACGAGCACGACGCCATCCTCAAGGAGCGGCTGTTCGGCCTGAACAACGCCGAGGGCAACCACGGTGAAGACGTCAAGGAACTGTACTTTTTCGTCGACGGCGTACCGAGCCATGCCTATATGCGCATGCTCTACAAATACCCCCATGCTGCCTTTCCCTATGCCGACCTGATCGCCGAAAACGCGCGGCGCGGGTTGGGCGATGCCGAGTATGAAATCCTCGATACCGGCGTGTTTGAAGACAACCACTATTGCGACATCAGCGTCGAATACGCCAAGCACCAGCCCGACGATATTTTCATGCGCGTCACCGTGCACAACCGCTGCGACCAACCGACACGCCTGCACGTGCTGCCGCAGGTATGGGCACGCAATGACTGGAGCTGGACCTTGGGTGCGCCCAAGCCAAGGTTGACGCTGGACGGTGACCGTGTGCTGGCCCGTCATCATGAGCTGGATGACCGGCATCTCAGTGCCTGGGGCCGGGATGGCGTCGAATGGGTGTTTTGTGAGAACGAGACCAACGTTTCCAAGCTGGACGGACAATCGGCGGCGGGGCCATTCAAGGACGGCATCAATGATTACGTCGTGAATGCTGTGCAATCAGCGATCCGCCGCGATTCGGGTACCAAGGTGGCCGCGCGTTTCATCCTCGAACTGGCAGGGCTGGAAAGCCAGACCCTCTATCTGCGTTTTGCGCCCACGGATGCGCCCGAGGTCAACGCCCGCAAGCTGTTCGAGCTGCGTCGTCAGGAGGCCGACGACTTCTATGCCGCCTTGCAACATGGCATTACCGATGAAGACGCGCGCAACGTGCAGCGCCAGGCCCTGGCCGGGTTGCTGTGGTCCAAGCAGCTGTACTATTTCGACGTGAACCAATGGCTCGACGGCGACCCGGCCCAACCCGCGCCGCCGCCCGAGCGCCTGCATATCCGCAATACCCATTGGCGGCACCTGTCCAACTTCGACATCCTCTCCATGCCCGACACCTGGGAATACCCGTGGTACGCCTCCTGGGACCAGGGCTTTCAGGCAGTGGCCATCGCGTTGATCGATCCGGGGTATGCCAAGCAGCAGTTGTTGTTACTGGTGAAGGACCGCTTCATGCACCCCAACGGCCAGTTGCCGGCCTACGAATGGCGCTTTGATGATGCCAACCCACCGGTGCATGCCTGGGCCAGCTGGCGCGTGTATCAGCAGGACAAGGCACTGAGCGGCGTCGGTGACATGGACTTCCTGGAACGGATCTTCCACAAGCTGCTGTTGAATTTTTCCTGGTGGGTCAACCGCAAGGATGCCGAGGGGCGCAACCTGTTCCAGGGTGGGTTCCTGGGGTTGGACAATATCGCCTTGTTCGATCGCTCGGCCACGCTGCCGCCGGGTTACCAGCTGGACCAGGCCGATGGTACGGCATGGGTGGCTGCCTATGCGCTGGACCTGATGCGGATCGCGCTGGAGCTGGCCAAGCGCAATGGGGTGTACGTAGACATCGCGGTGAAATTTTTCGAGCACTTCCTGTATATCGCCGGTGCCATCAACCGTGTCGATGACAGCGCCGAGGGCCTGTGGGATGAGCAGGACCTGTTCTTCTACGACGTGCTGCACCGCCCCGACGGCCAGAACGAACCGGTGCGCCTGCGCTCCATCGTTGGCCTGATGCCGTTGTTCGCCGTGCTGGTGCTGGAGCAGCGTGAGCACGAAGGCCTCGAAGGCTTGCGCGAGCGCTTGCTGGGTTTCATGCGCCATCGGCCGGACCTGGCCAAGCTGGTGTCGCGCTGGAATGAACCGGGGCAGGGCAATCGGCTGTTGCTGGCGTTGCTGCGCGGTGAGCGTACCAAGGACCTGCTGCGGCGCATGCTGGATGACGATGAATTTCTCTCGCCGTTTGGCGTGCGCTCCTTGTCCAAGGCGTTCGCCGAACAACCCCTGGCATTGAAGATGAATGGCAACACGCTGTGCGCCCGTTACCAGGCGGGGGAATCCGATTCACGCTTGTATGGCGGCAACTCCAACTGGCGCGGGCCGTTGTGGATGCCGGTGAACTACATGCTGATCGAATCGCTGCGCGAATTTCATCGGTACTACGCGGATAACTTCTCGGTGGAGTACCCGACGGGCAGTGGTTACCTGTCATCCCTGGAGGACGTCGCCGACAGCCTCAGCCAGCGGCTGACGCGCTTGTTTCTGCGTGACGAAAACGGTTCGCGGCCCTCGATGGTCGGGTACGCGCAGCTGGAGGCGGACCCGGCCAGCCGTGACCTGGTGTTGTTCCATGAGTATTTCCATGGCGAAACCGGGCGTGGGTTGGGCGCGTCCCATCAGACGGGGTGGAGTGCGTTGGTGGCGCTACTGCTGCAACCCAGAAACTAAATACCACCGCAGACCCAATGTGGGAGGGGGCTTGCCCCCGATAGCGGTGTGACAGTCAACTGAGAGGCGACTGACAAACCGCTATCGGGAGCAAGCCCACTCCCACAGGGATTCAAGATTGCCCGTGAATCAGGAAGGGAACAGCTCGCTCAGCTTCATGGCCAGCATCATGTCGCCTTCGGTACGCAGCTTGCCGCTCATGAAGGCCTGCATGCCGTCGGTGGAGCCGTCGACGATGCCTTTCATGGTTTCTCCGTCCATGACCAGGGTCACTTGGGCCTCAGGGTTTTCGCCTTCCAGCAGTTCGCAGGTGTTGTTCTTCACCACCAGCGAGAAGTTCTGGGTGTCGTCGATACGGAAACCGAATACCAGGTCCAGGCCGTTGGCGGCGTCTGGGTTGAATTTGGCTTTCATTGCTTCTACGGCTTTAGCTACTTCAGTCATGGTTTCGATCCTTTAGGGTAGAGTCCAGTGACCTTGGGGTCACGGTGGGCCACAACTCATCGGAAGGTGATGAGCTGCGGCGCCTTCAACAGTTGCAAGTGGGTATGGCTGTTGAAGGAAGCCAGTGCCACCTCGCGCCCGCGGAATTTCAGCTGGTTGAGCGAGGTGTTAACAATTTGCCAGTTCAGTTCGAACGCCTGGGCGGCAGGCATCCGGGTAATCAGGTGGAGCAGGGCGGTGATGGTGCCGCCGGAGGTGAACACGGCGATCTTCTGCGTGTTGTCCGCGGCTTCAAGAATGCGTTGCAGGCCTCCCTGGACGCGCTCCACGAAGCCCAACCAGCTTTCCAGCCCCGGCGTGTCATAGGTGCCGGCCAGCCAGCGCTCGATGATCAGGGCGAAGATGCGTTGGAACTCGCTGCGGTTCTGTGCCGCGTTGCGCAGGATCTCCAGGGCGTCGGGTTCGCTGCCGAGCAGGTCGGGCAGCAGGGCACGGATGATCGCGTCGGCGTCGAATTCGTTGAAGGCGCTGTCGGTTTCCACAGCAGGGACAGGCAGGCCGAGGGTGCTGTATTGATCGAAGGCAGCAGTGGCCGTGTGCTGTTGGCGGCGCAGGTCGCCGGCTATGCAGCGGTCGAATACCAGGCCCATGTCTGCCAGGTGGCGACCGAGTACTTGCGCCTGCTCCACGCCGACGGGCGACAGCACGTCATAGTCGTCTGCACCGAAGGAGGCTTGGCCATGTCGAATCAGATAGATGCTGCCCACGTCCGTTTTCCCGGTACGTTGAAAGTCTGGCGAGGTTATGAGGATGGCTTCGAGCTGTCAATGAAAAAACATACGCTTGTTTTAAAAGTGCGTTAGAGCACCGCGCTGCTGGCGGTTTGAGCACTGGCTCCCCGGCGGTCCCGTCGGTATGCTTGGGCAATCAGCGCCTGGCGCAGTGCATTTTTAAGGAGACACATGGATTTTCTGGCTGAATACGCAAGCTTTCTGGCGAAGACCGTCACCCTGGTGGTCGCGATCCTGGTGGTACTGATCAGCTTCGCGGCACTGCGCAGCAAAGGCCGTCGCAAGTCCGCCGGCCAGTTGCACGTCAGCAAACTGAATGATTTCTACAAGGGGTTGCGTGAGCGCCTGGAGTCGACCCTGCTCGACAAGGACCAGCTCAAAGCCCTGCGCAAGTCCGAAAGCAAAGCCGAAAAGAAGAAGGGCAAGAAGGCCCCTGAGGCCAAGCCACGGGTATTCGTGCTGGATTTCGACGGCGACATCAAGGCCTCGGCCACCGAGAGCCTGCGCCATGAAATCACCGCATTGCTGAGCCTGGCCACGCCCAAGGACGAAGTGGTACTGCGCCTGGAAAGCGGCGGCGGCATGGTGCACAGCTACGGCCTGGCGTCGTCGCAACTGGCGCGGATTCGCCAGGCGGGCGTGCCGTTGACCGTGTGCATCGACAAGGTTGCGGCCAGCGGCGGCTACATGATGGCGTGCATCGGCGAGAAGATCATCAGCGCCCCCTTTGCCATCCTTGGCTCCATCGGTGTGGTGGCGCAGTTGCCCAACGTCAACCGCCTGCTGAAAAAGCACGACATAGACTTTGAAGTACTGACCGCCGGCGAATACAAGCGCACCCTCACCGTGTTTGGCGAAAACACCGAGAAGGGCCGCGAGAAGTTCCAGGAAGACCTGGACATCACCCATCAGTTGTTCAAGAACTTCGTGTCGCGCTATCGCCCGCAACTGGCGATTGATGAAGTGGCGACCGGAGAGGTGTGGCTGGGTGTTGCCGCGCTCGACAAGCAGTTGGTCGACGAGCTGCAAACCAGCGACGAATACCTGGCGACCAAGGCCAAGACGGCCGAGGTGTTCCACTTGCACTACGCCGAGCGCAAGAGCCTGCAAGAACGCGTCGGCCTGGCCGCCAGCGGCTCGGTGGACCGTGTGCTGCTGACCTGGTGGAACCGCCTGACCCAGCAACGTTTCTGGTAAGCCTCTTAGGGGATAGGTAATACCTGTGGGAGGGGGCTTGCCCCCGATGGCGGTGGTTCAGTCACAGTTGCATTTACTGACACACCCTCATCGGCGGCAAGCCCCTCCCACATTCAGTTCGGTGTGGGTATCGGCTTGCGCATCAACCTTCCTACCACCAGCGCCCCGAGCAGCCCCAATAACCCTGCCACCCACAACACCTTGCTGAACCCACCCACAAACGCCTGCCGCGCCAGCGGTTGCACCGCCGCCCGTGCCGCCTCCGGCAACCGGCCCAACGCCGCTGACATATCCCCGGCCACCACCCGTGAAGCAATGTCGGCTGCCTGGCCTTGCCACTGTTCGTCGAGGCTGGCGCGCAACAACTGTTCGCTATGGCTGTTCAACAGCGCCCCGTACACGCCGATCGCCAGCATGATCGCGCTGAACCGCATGGTGGTGCTCATGCCCGAGGCCATCCCCGCGCGATCCCTCGGTACGCAGGCCATGATGTTTTTCTGTGTGTCGCCATTGAGGAACCCTGCTCCCGCGCCGGTGACCGCAATGGCCAGGGCGAAGGGCAGGTAGCCGCCCACATTCACCGCCCACGCGCTCAACAGGTTGCCGCTGCCGACCAGCGTCAAGCCGGCCGCCATCATCGTCGCCGGCGCAAAGCGGCCTGCCAGGCGCGCACCGATGCGTGGGCAAATCAGCATGGTCAGGGCAAATGGCAACATGCCCAGGCCCGAGGCAATGGCGGAGAACCCCAGGCCGTTTTGCAGGTAAAACGGTAGCAGCGTCATCATCACCTGGGCGCAGCCGGCATAGGCGAACATGCCCAGCAAGGCGCCAATAAAGCGCGGGTGACGCAGCAGTTGCAGGTCGACCATCGGCCGCCGCTGCACGCGCTCGACCCACACAAACACGCCCAGCAACAGTGCGCCAGCGCTCAGGCGCGCAAAGGTCAGCGGATTGTCCCAGCCGATGCGGTTGGCCTCGATCAAACCCCAGATCAAGCACAGCAGGCTGGCACTGAAGGCCAGGCTGCCCCATGGGTCGAGCCGTGCCGACTGGGTGTCGCGAGATTCCGGGATGACACGCAGCACCAAGGCCATCAGCCCCAGGCCCACGGGCAGGTTCAGGTAGAAGATCCAGCGCCAGCCCAAGTACTCGGTGATCAGCCCGCCGAGGGTCGGCGCGGCGGTCATCGCCACGCCCATGCACGCCCCCCAGAACGCCCAGGCCTTGGCGCGTTCTCCTTCATCGTGGAACGTGTGGCCGATGGACGCCAGGGCCGAGGTCAGCAACAGCGCCGCGCCGACGCCTTTCAGTGCGCGGGCGATATCGAGGAACAGCGCGTTGGGTGCGGCGCCGCAGCCGAGGGAGGCCAGGATGAAAATGCCCAGGCCCCAGACCAGGGTTTTCTTGCGCCCGAAACGGTCGGCAACGCTGCCTGCCGGCAACAAGAGGGCGGCGAAAGCCAGCATATAGGCGCTGACCACCCACTCGATATCGGCAAAGTTCGCCCCCAGGTCACGGGCGATGCTCGGCAGGGTCACGGCGACAATATTGGTGTCGAGCACGATCAGCGAACAGACGCCAGAGGCGGTCAGTAACGTGAGGCGCTGGCTGGCCGGTTTCATAATGAAATTACCTTACGGGTAATATGGAAATAGCAGTTGACGGGCATCGCAAGGTCTCTCTAGTGTTGATCTGCTGCAAGATTATCTGCGCCACGCAATGGTCTTGTTAGCCGTTGTGGAGCACTTTGTTACCTTTGAGCTAATCCTGTGATGGAAATACGCCACTTTCGCTACTTCCTGGCGGTTGCCCGGCAGCGCAATTTCACCCGCGCCGCCGAGCAACTGGGCATCGCGCCACCGACGTTGAGCCGGCAGATCCAGGACATGGAAACCAGCCTGGGCACGCGCCTGTTCATTCGCCGGCAGCGCGAAGTGAGCCTGACCGAGGCCGGTAGCGCCTTGCTGGGCGAGGCCGAGGCCACCGTGCGCCAGTTCGAATTCGCCCAGCGCAACGCCCAGCGTGCCGGGCGTGGGGAGATCGGCCACCTCGAGTTGGGTTACGTCGCTTCGGCGGTGTATTCGGGGTTATTGCAGCGGCAAATGCAGGCGTTCAGCCAAACGTTTCCCGATGTGAGCGTGAATGTGCGCGAATGCCCCATGGCCACCTTGCCAAGTGCGGTGGCCGATGGACGCTATGACATTGGCTATATCCGCTCGCCGATGACCCTGCCCGAAGGGGTCGAGGCGGTGCGCCTGGACAGTGAGGGCTTTGTGTTGGCGCTGCCCCAGGCTTCCTGGCTGCTGGGGCTCAAGGCCATCGGCTGTGAACACCTGCAAAACGAGACGTTTATCCTGCCGGAGCAGATCAGTGGCACCTTGCAAGTGGCGGCGCAAGGCGGCTACGCGCCGCGCCTAGGGCCACAGCCCGGTGGGTTGGTTGCGGTGTTGGCGTTAGTGTCGTTGGGCCAGGGTGTCGCGGTGGTGCCGACATCGGTGATGGGGCATGTGAGTTTGCCGGGCGTGGTGTACCGCAGCATCCAGGGCAGTGATGCGTCGTCGTGGCTGTCATTGATTCACCGGCGCTTTGAGCAGGCGCCGGCGGTGGCGCGGTATGTCCAGCAGGTCAAGCACTCAGTCGCGGCTGCACCGAGTCCGCCAGGCGCGTAAGGATCAGGCAGCACGACACCGCCCCGGCATCCAGCACGCCCAGTGAGCGCTCGCCCAAGCGACTGGCGCGGCCGATCTTCGCCACCAGGTCCTTGGTCGAATCGCGCCCTTGGGACGCGGCGGCTTTCATTGCCTCGAGCGCATCGTTGAAGGACGACCCCGCGGCATGCGCCTGCTCGAACGCTTCGACCGCCGGGATCAAGGTGTCCATCAGGCATTTGTCGCCCACGCCGGCTTCAGTGATGTCCTGCAACGAGGTCAGGCCGCCGCGCAGCAAGTGGGCGAAGGTGGCCGCGTCAATCTCTTCACAGCCGCGCACTTCGTCGGCCATGCCGATAAACAGGCTGCCGTACAGCGGCCCCATGGAGCCGCCAATCCCTTCCATCAGGCTCAGGGTCAATTCATCCAGTGCTTCGGCCAGGCTCAGTTGGCGACCTTCGATCGTGCGCCCGCAATGGGCAAAGCCCTTGGCCATATTGATGCCGTGGTCGCCATCGCCAATGGCGCCGTCGACTGCGCTGAGGTATTCACGGTTGGCCACGATCACACTGACCAGGTCGGTGACGATGGCGCTGCCATCGCGGGTGGAAAAATGCTGGCTCATGGTTCACTCCGCCTGGGTCATGCCGATGGAGCGGCAGGGTTGGTCGATCAGGGTTTTCAGCTCGGCGTCGAGGCCGAGCAGGGTCAGGGTCACGCCCATCATTTCCAGGGAGGTGAAGTAGTTGCCCACGTAGCAACGGTGGATCTTCAAGCCCTTGGCCGTGAGTTGGCGTTCCACCTCGGCGTAGAAAATGTACAACTCCATCACCGGCGTGGCGCCAAGACCGGAGACCAGCACCACCACACTGTCGTCCTGGCTGAAATCTCGGTCGGCGAGGATCGGCGCGAGCATGCGTTCGGCCATGGCGGCGGCGGATTCGATGGGGATCACTTCGATGCCCGGCTCACCGTGATGGCCGATGCCCAGTTCCATCTGGCCGTCGGGGATCTGGAAGTTCGGCTTGCCCACGGCGGCAATGGTGCACGGCGTGAGGCCGATGCCAATGGAGCGGCAATGGTCGACGGCTTTTTGTGCGACGCGGATCACCCCGTCCAGGTCGTAATGCTGGGCGGCTGCGGCCCCGCCGATCTTCCACATGAAGATTTCCCCGGCCACGCCGCGCCGCTTGGCAATCTCAGCCTTGGGCGCAGAGGCGACGTCGTCGTTGGCGACCACGGTACGGATGCGCATGTCTTTGCTGGCGGCCATTTTCATCGCCAGCTTCACGTTCATGTTGTCGCCGGCATAGTTGCCGTACAGGCAGGCCACGCCCGCGCCGTGGTCGGCGGCGCGGAAGGCATCGAAGAAACTTTTGGCGGTCGGTGAGGAAAAAATCTCACCGACAGCCACGGCGTCGACCAGGCCGGGCCCGACGTAGCCGAGGAAGGCCGGCTCATGGCCCGAGCCGCCGCCCGTGACAATGCCGACGCGGCCTTGCGCCGAAGGCCTGGCTTTGACGATGACCCGTGGATTGGTTTCGTATTGACGCAACTGCGGGTGCGCGACGAGGATGCCGCGCAGCATGTCCTCTACCACTTGGTCTGGATCGTTGATGACTCGATTCATAACGCGGGTTCCTGTGTTCTTGTTCTATGGATTCACAGCCATTCAGTGTGGGAGGTGTGATGTGCCTAAGGTTGCAGTACAACTTTGAGCGACTTGTCGCCACGCTCCATCACCGCAAACGCCTCCTTGAAATCCGCCAGGGCGAACGTGTGGGTCACCACGTCACGCATGTCGATCTTGCGGCTGCCGATAAAGTCGATGGCCCTCGGGTACATATACGGCCCCAGGTGCGAGCCGAGTACATCGAGTTCCTTGCGGTCGCCAATAATCGACCAATCCACCGTGGCCTCGTCGTTGAACACGCTGAACTCAACGAAGCGCCCGAGTTTGCGCAGCATCGCCAGGCCCTGGTTGACGGCCTTGTGATGACCGGTGGCCTCGATATAGATGTCGCAGCCGTAGCCCTCGGTGATCTCGCGGATCTTCGCCAGCACGTCCACCTCGGCGGGGTTCCATACTTCGTCGGCGCCCATGCGTAGGGCGAGGGCGGCGCGTTCGGGTTTCATGTCCAGCACGATCAGCTTTTTCGGGTTGCGCATGCGCACCGCGCCGATGATGCCCAGGCCCAGGGTGCCGGCGCCGGCAACCACCACCACGTCATCGAAATCCACGTTGGCGCGCTCGGCCGCATGCAGCGAGCAGGCCAGCGGTTCGATCAGGATGGCTTCGTCCGGTGCTATCGAATCCGGCACTTTATGGATGATGCCTTCCTTGGTGAAGATCATGTATTGGGCCATGGCCCCCTGCACGTTGTTCTGGAAGCCATACAGGTCATGCTTCTGGCACATCCAGTACTGGCCGTGATTACAGAAACGGCAACCCCAGCACGGCACGATCTGCTCGGAGATCACCCGGTCGCCGACCTTCACTCCGCGTTTCTCTGCGCCGGGGCCGAGGGCGACCACGCGACAGACGAACTCATGCCCGGGAATCATCGGTGGTTTCACATAGCGCGGTTGCTCGGCATCGCCCCAGAATGACGGTGCGCCGCGGTAGGTCTTGATGTCGCCCATGCAAATACCGCACAGCTCGACCTTGGTGAGGATTTCCTCGGGGCCGGGGGTGGGCACCTCGACCGTTTCCAGGCGATAGTCTTCCGGGCCATGGCAGACCACGGCCTGCATGGTTTTCGGGATGCTCGGGGAGAGTTGTTCAGGTGTGCGTTCGATGACGGTGGACATGACAAAACCTCACGACAAAAAATGAATTACTGAATGCTGTAGCCGCCGTCGATCACCATGTTCGCGCCGGTGATCATCTGGGCGGCGTCGCTGAGCAGGTACAACGCCAGCCCGGCGATTTCTTCCGGCTGGGCAAAGCGGCCCGCCGGGATCTGCAATTTGGCCCGCTCACCCACTTCTCCGGCCCACGCCTTCTTGCCCAGGGCGGTCTCGACGATGGTGGGGGAGATGGCGTTGACGGAGATGTGCGGTGCCCATTCCATGGCCAGCACCTTGGTCATGCCGACGATGGCTGCCTTGCTCGCGCAGTAGGCGACATGACGATCCAGGCCGATTACGGCGGCCTGGGAGGCGAGGTTGACGATACGCCCGCGGCCTTGGGCGAGCATGTGCCTGGCGCAGGCCTGGGCCACGAAGAAGCTGGCCTTGAGGTTGATGTCCAGGGTGGTGTCCCAGGCGCTTTCGCTGACATCGACAGCCTTGTCCAGCAGGACGACACCCGCGCTGTTGATCAGGTAGTCCAGGCGCTGGAAGCGTTCGACGACCTGGTCGATGGTGTGTTGCACCTCGCCGATCCGGCTGAGGTCGACGGCAATGCCCAGGTGCCCGGCACCGAGGCTGGCGGCGACGTCGACCACCGCCGGGTCGCGATCCAGCAATGCTACGCGGGCACCACGCTCCACCAGCAGGTTGGCACAGGCCAGGCCGATCCCGGCGGCACCACCGGTGATCACCGCGCAACGGCCGCTGAGGTCGAAGGCTTGGTTCCAGAATCCAGACATGCATGACTCCATTTTTGAATAGGGTGGAGATCAACGTGTGGGAGGGGGCTTGCTCCCGATGGCGGTGTGTCAGTCACCTGATCTACCACTGTTACACCGCCATCGGGAGCAAGCCCCCTCCCACATTTGACAGTATTTCAAGTCAATAACTACTTGCCGCCGCTGACTTGCTTGTACAGCGCATCGGCGTTGGCGTTAGTCACTGGCACCCACGGCAGGATGTAGGTCTTGGCGGTGCCATCACCCCATTTCACGTCCTTGGCATAGCGCTCCCAGATCACCGACTGCGGCTTGTAGTCCTTGCCGGCAAGCGCACGCAGGGCCACGTCCAGGGCGCCTTGGGACTGGGCCTGGGCGTCCTGCAGGAAGGTGGTGACTTCGTCTTTCTTCGCGGCCTGGATCGCATCCGGCATGCCGTCGATGGAGGTGACGGGTACGTCCTTGGAGGTCAAGCCATGGGACTTCAGGGCCTGTACGGCGCCGAGGGCCATGTCGTCGTTCTGCGCGATCACGCCGTTGATGCCTTTGGGGTGAGCGTTGAGCCAGTCTTCAGTCAGTGCCAGGGCCTGGGCGCGGTCCCAGTTGGCGGTCTTTTTCTCGATGATCTTGATGTCGGGGTGTTTGCCCAGCACTTCCAGCTCGCCTTTTTCCCGGTCGATCTGCGCCGACTGGCCAATCGGCCCCTGGATGATCACCACGTTGCCCTTGCCGTTGAGCTTGTCGACCATGGCCTGGGCCTGCAGGCGGCCGCCTTCCACATCATCGTTACCCACGTAAGGGACGGCGGCATCGGCTACTTTCGTATTGGAGGCGATGACCACTACGTCGTTGCTCATGGCCTGTTTCACCGTACCGACGCCGGCCTTGGTGTCGATCGGCACGAACAGGATGGCGTCGTAGTGCTGGGTCACCATGTTTTCGATCTGGTTGTTCTGGGTCAGGGCATCGTAGTTGCCGTCGAATACGGTCAACTGCACGGTGCCATCCTTGACGGCCGGGTGCTCCTTGAGCTCGCGGACCCAGTTCTGCATGAACTGGCCCTTGAGCCCGTAGACAGCAGCGCCGACCTTGTAGGTCTTGCCATCGGCGGCCAGGGCGATACTGCTGGCGAGCAGGGAGAGCGCCGCGACCGCGGCGAAGGGCATACCAATTTTCATGAGTTGAACTCCGTTATTGTTGTAGTGGTTCGTTCTCTAGCGTTTTTTCTTGCGCCACACGTCGATCAGTACTGCAAACACGATGATCAGGCCCTTGGCGACCTGCTGGTAATACGAGGACACGCCGAGCAGGTTGAGCCCGTTGTTGATCACGCCGATCAACAGCGCGCCGAACAGCGTGCCGACAATGCTGCCAGTGCCGCCGGACAGGCTGGTGCCACCGATCACCACTGCGGCAATCGCGTCCAGCTCATAGGAAACCCCGGCCTGGGGCAGGGCAGAGGTCGTGCGTGCCGACAGCACCACGCCGGCCAGGCCGGCGAGCAGGCCCGAGACCACGTACACCGAAAACATCACTTTGCGCACGCCAATGCCGGAGGTGCGCGCGCTCTTTTCATTGCCGCCCACGGCGTACACATAGCGGCCGTAGGTGGTGTAGCGCAGCACCATCCAGAAGATCAGCGCGACCACCGCGAAGATGATGATCGGCACGCCAATCGGGCCGATCTTGCCGATGCCCAGGGCGAGGTAGGCGTCGGGCAGGTCGGTGATCGGGCTGCCGTCATTGAGGATGAACGTCATGCCTCGCGCCACGCTGAGCATGCCGAGGGTGGCCACGAACGGCGGGATCGACAGGTTGGCGACCATGAAGCCATTCACCACGCCGAGCATCGCCCCGGCGAACATCCCGGCGCTCACCGCCGCCAGCAGGCCGTAGCCTTGGGTTGCGACCATCGCGCTGCACAGCCCGGCAAACGCCAGGATCGAGCCCACGGACAGGTCAATGCCCTTGGTCAGGATCACGTAGGTCATGCCCACGGCAAGGATGCCGTTGATGGAGGTCTGGCGCAGGATGTCCATCCAGTTGCGCCAGGTCATGAAGTATTCGCTGGAAAACGCCATCACCACGCACAGCAGGATAAACACCAGCGGCAGGCCGAAGCGGTCGAGGGTCAGGCGCAGGTGGCTGCGTGGCGCGGCAGTGATGGGGGCGGCTATGGTTTTGGCATTCATGAGGCAAGACTCAACAAGGCTTCCTGGGAAAGGGCGGTGTCGGTGCTGATGGTCACCAGCCGGCCGCCTTTGAATACAGCGATGCGATCACTCAGGTGCAGCAGTTCCGGGGCCTCCGACGACACCACGATGGCGGCGCCGCCGGCGCGCACGAACTGGTCGAGCAGGTGGTAGATCTCCTGCTTGGCGCCTTCGTCGATGCCGCGAGTGGGTTCGTCGCACAGCAGGCACACCGGTTCGGTCGACAGGCACTTGGCGAGCACCACCTTCTGCTGGTTACCGCCGCTCATGGAGGCCACCGGCAGTTCCAGGGAGGTGGCCTTGATATGCAGGCGCTTGACCATGTCCTGGGCCAGTTGGGTTTCCTTGCGTGCATTGATCAGTGACCAGCTCGACAGGCGCTTGTAGGCCGACAGTGCAATGTTGGAAAGAATGCTGGAACTGAGCACCAGGCCGCTGTCCTTGCGGTCTTCGGTGACTAGTGACATGCCCGCGTTGATCGTCGCCTTGGGCAGCCCGATCGGCAGGGGCTTGCCTTGGAGGGTGACGCTGCCGGAATCGGCGACCGTCAGCCCATAGATGCAATTGAGGAACTCGCTGCGCCCTGACCCCATCAGGCCATAGATGCCGAGGATTTCACCCTGGCGCAGTTGCAGGCTGATGTCATGGAATTCGCCGGCGCGGCTCAGGTTGTCGACTTGCAGGCAGGTGTCGGCGGCACATTCGCGGCCGACCTTGTGGTCGATGCGTACCAGCTCCTGGCCGACGATGCCGCGTACCAGGTGCTGTCGGTCAATATCGGCCATGCGCCCACTTTCGACAAAGGCGCCGTCGCGGAAGATGCTGTAGTCATCGGCGATCTGCGCCAGCTCGCTCAACCGGTGCGACACATACACGATGCCGGCGCCACGCGCGGTAAGGCGGCGGATCGCCTTGAACAGGGTTTCGGCTTCGCGCTCGCCGATGGCCGAGGTGGGCTCGTCCATGATCATCACCTGGCAGTCATGGCTGAACGCCTTGGCGATTTCCACCAATTGGATTTGCGCGACGCTGAGGCGATGCATGGGGCTGGTGGCCTCTACATCGAATTCCAGGCTGTCCAGCAGTTCGCGGGTGCGCCGGTTCAGGGCCTTGCTGTCGACGATGCAGCCGGCACGGCGCGGTTCGCGGCCCAGCCAGATGTTTTCGGCAACGGTCATGTAGGGGATGGGTTCCAGCTCCTGGGTGATCATCGCGATCCCTGCCGCGAGGGCTTCACTCGGGCGATTGAACTGCACCGGGGTGCCATTGAGCAGGATGGTGCCGGCGTCGCGCGGGGTGATGCCCATCAGGATGCTCAGGAAAGTCGACTTGCCTGCGCCATTACCGCCGCACAGGGCGTGGACGCTGCCGGACCGCAGAGAGAGGCGCCCGTCACGCAGGGCGGGAACCCCGGCGTAAGCCTTGGCGACGTGTTCAGCCTGGAGCAGTAATGGCGTAGCCATCGGCGTGTCCTCGTGCTGTGAATTCTTATTAGGTCGCACAGTCATGTTTCGCTGTGATCATATGTGTATCAAATGAAATTCTGATCAGTCAATATCTTTCATGTAAAAGCGCTGATTCTCATCTTTAGCCCAAATAATGGCTTTTTAGGCGGCTTTGACTGGCGAGTCAGTTAAAACATGCTTGACAGAAAGGGTGTGATGTCAGAGAAATGACTGGGCAAAATTTCACTGGCTGATCATATGATCAGTCATCAGTACGATCACGGCAGCGGAGCCAGACGCCATGAACACACCTTTTCCGGTGGCTATCGGATGCGATGAAGCGGGTTTTGAGCTCAAGGAGTTGTTAAAGCGCCATATCGAAGCGCTGGGTTACCCGGTGACCGACTTCGGCACCCATTCCACCGCGCCGGTGCTGTACCCCGACATCGCCCTTGCGGTGGCCACCGCGATCAATGCCGGGCAACAGCGCCTGGGCGTACTGGTGTGCGGTACCGGGATCGGCATGGCGATTTCCGCTAACAAGGTGTTGGGCATTCGTGCGGCCCAGGCCCATGACACCTATTCGGCCGAGCGTGCACGCAAGAGCAACGATGCGCAGATCCTGTCCATCGGCGCACGGGTGATCGGCGCCGAGCTGGCGAAAAGCATCGTCAAGTCGTTCCTGGAGTCGGAGTTCGAAGCGGCACGTTCCGGGGCCAAGGTCGAGCGCATCAATGCGATCGAGCGCGATGGGCATCAGTAGTGGACGTGACGGGGCAAGAGTCGGGAGAATGCGCCTTTGACGCCGAAACGGAAGCCCGTCCCCATGAGTGACAGCACCCAGCGCATTGCCAGCGATATCGATCAGATGACCGAAGTGGCGATGCTCTATTACCTCGAGAACGTCACTCAGGAAGCGATTGCCAAGCGCCTCGACCTGTCCCGCGCAAAAGTCAGTCGCTTGCTCAAGCGCGCGCGGGATGAAGGGATTGTCGAGGTGCGCGTGTTGCAGCACCCGGCGATGAACAGCGAGCTGGAGCGAGCGCTGGTGGAACGCTTCAAGCTCGACCGGGCCTTGATCGCCGTCGACCACAGCGACCCCGACACCCAGCGCTCGGCGGTTGCCAGCCTGGTGGCCAATTACCTGAACAAAACCCTGAGCGACGGCATGATCGTCGCCGTGGGCATGGGGCGCAACGTGGGAGCGGTGGCCGATAATGTATTTTTACCGGTGACGCGCAATTGCACATTTGTCTGCGCCATCGGCGGTTCGCTCAAGGCTGGCGAATATATGAACCCGGACCATATCTGCCGGCGCCTGGCCCTGCGCTTTGGCGGCGAGAGTGAAAGTCTGTATGCCCCGGCCCTGGTGGCCAACCCGGAACTGCGCGGCGTGCTGATCAATAACGACACGGTGCGCTCGACCCTGGATCGAGCGCGGCGGGCCGATATTGCATTGATTGGCATCGGCGATATGAGCGAAAACAGCAATATGGTGCGCATGGGCTGGTTCTCGCCCCAGGAGATCGCGCAGGCGCGGTTGTCCGGTACGGTGGGCGACATGATGGGCTATGACTTTATCGATATTCATGGCCAGCCGGCGGTCAACGCCATTCAAGGGCGAGTGATCGGGTTGACGGTGCAGGAGTTGTTCCGGATTCCGGATGTGGTCGCGATCGCGAGTGAGAACACCAAGGCGGCGGCGACGCTGGGCGCGTTGCGGTCGGGGGTGATCAATACGTTGGCGACTACGGTGACGAATGCCCACACCATCCTGGCGTTGGATGATGCGACCAGAAAGTCCTGATTCAACACAGGTCAAAATGTGGGAGGGGGGGACAGGTTTTGTAATAGTTTTGTGTTGTGGGAAATTTGTATTTCAATTGTAGGATTCAAGTCCTTTTGTGACTTCAGGACTTGCATGAACACCCTCTCGGAGCCCCCCAGTCGTCTTTCCCCAAGACAACCGCTGCCGCTGTTCCCTTTCAAGCACCCCGTATTTCGATTGCTAACCGTGTTCCGGTCCACCGACCGCGCTTTGCCGTGCCCGGCATCCTGACATCTAGATAGAGACTTTAATAAATGGAATGGTTAGCGGATCCAACGGCCTGGCTCGGCCTGTTGACCTTGATTGTGCTGGAACTGGTGCTGGGCATCGACAACCTGGTGTTTATCGCGATCCTGGCGGACAAGCTGCCGCCGGAGCAGCGCGACCGTGCGCGGTTGATCGGTTTGTCCTTGGCGCTACTGATGCGCCTGGGCTTGCTGGCGAGTATTTCCTGGCTGGTGACGCTCACCCAGCCGCTGTTTGAGGTGTTCGACAAGAGCTTCTCCGGGCGTGACCTGATCATGCTGTTTGGTGGTGTGTTCCTGTTGTTCAAGGCCACCATGGAATTGCATGAGCGCCTGGAAGGGCATGTGGCGCAGCGCACGGGGAATGTGGCCTATGCGATGTTCTGGCCGATCGTGGCGCAGATCGTCGTCCTCGACGCGGTGTTCTCCCTCGACGCGGTGATCACTGCAGTCGGCATGGTGGATGAGCTGGCGGTGATGATGATCGCGGTGATCATTTCCATCGGCTTGATGATCGTCGCGAGCAAACCGTTGACCCGTTTCGTCAACGCGCACCCGACGGTGATCATGCTGTGCCTGGGCTTTTTGATGATGATCGGTTTCGCCCTGACCGCCGAAGGCCTGGGCTTCCACATTCCCAAAGGCTACCTGTACGCGGCCATTGGTTTTTCGATCCTGATCGAGGTGTTCAACCAGATTGCCCGGGCCCGGCGCAAGAAGTCGGCGCAGGGTGCGTTGCCGGTGCGTGAGCGTACGGCCCATGCGGTGATGCGCTTGCTGGGCGGGCGCAGCCTGGCGGTGGAGGAGGTGGGCGAAGACGTGGCTGACCTGCTGGGCGAACCGGATGCCAGCCAGGGCCCGTTGTTTGATCGGCGCGAGCGCGTGATGATCAGTGGTGTGCTGCAGTTGGCCGAACGGCCGATCCGCACCTTGATGACGCCGCGGGCCAAGGTCGACTTTATCGACTTGGCGGATGATCCCGACACGATTCGCCTGAAATTGATGCATTCGTCCTATTCGCGGCTGCCGTTGATCCGCGACGGTGCCGTTGATGAGCCCTTAGGCTTTGTGCACAAGAAGGAATTGCTCAAGGAATACCTGGCCGGCAACGAGCCGAACCTGGAGCACCTGGCTCGCCGGGCGATCAACCTGCTGGAGAGCTTTTCGATCCTCAACGCCCTGGAGCAGATGCGTCAGGAGTCGACCCACATCGCCTTCGTGATCAACGAATTTGGTGACTTCATGGGGGTGCTGAGCATGACCGACATCCTCGAATCCATCGCCGGTGAATTGCCGGACGCGAGTGAAATCGAGGGGCCGGACATCGTCGCGCAGGGGGATGGCTTCTGCGTCAACGGTGCCTTGAACCTCAACCAGATTCGTCAGCGCACCGGCTTCAATGCTGCGGCGACCGAGGATTACCAGACCCTGGCCGGTCTGGTAATGAGTCTGCTCGACCGCCTGCCGATGGTGGGCGATAGCCTGGAGCATGCGGGCTGGCGCCTGACGGTGGCGACGGTGGAGGAGCGGCGGGTGACGCAGGTGCTCTTGCGCCCTTGCGACGGGCATAGCGCTTGAAGGTGTCCTCGAGAAACTGCGCTTGCTGGTCTTCGGGGCCAAAGCCTTTGAACTTTTCCATCAGCGTGCCGTTGAGGAAGATCAGCAGCGTCGGGGTGCCCGTAACGTCGGGGTGCCTCGGCGTCTTGGCGCAATCGAGCACCAGGCTGACAACGGAGCGGTACTTGCCAGCGATCAGCTCAAATAATGGCCCTGAGCACGCACAGGCTGGGCAGTGATCGGAAACAAACAGCATGAATACCGGGCGCGAGGTGCTCAACGCGCGCCGGTAATCCTTGGCATTGGCGATGGTTGCGGTGGCAATTTCCATGAGGGCCTCCCTTTGGATGATGCGGGTTTTTGCCAACGCTACGACCAGGAATCAGTGTCGTCTACTGTCAACCTTCACAGGTAGCCAGGGGGCAAGCGTCGTCCGCACGCTCCCCCCATTCCCACGCCTTGCGCGCCTGGTCGGCGGTGATGTGCCAACGCTGGCCACAGCACGGTGGTTTTTCCATGATTGAAACGTGCCCGGTGTTGGTGCGCGGTAACACCGTTGTGGCGCATGTGCAGGGGACCGTCGCGGTCGGATGGGGCCCTGGGTAGCAAGCTGATTTCAGCTGCTGGCGTAACGCCGTTAGCCAGAAGGCTGTTTATCCGTCTGATTTATAAACCATTTATTCCCCGCATATTTTTCCGTTACTGCCTGTGGCACACTTTCTGCTGTCTATTCCGTTGTTACATACTAAGTTCCGGTATAGCGGAATACACAACTCCTGGAGTGCTTGTCATGCATCACCGACCTTCCGTGTTTAAAGCGTGTGTTTTTCTTTTCGCCGCATCGGCATCCCTCGCAGGCCTCGTGCAGGCGGCGGACAGCAAGCTCGATAACGTGCTCAAGCGTGGGCACCTGATCGTGGGTACAGGCAGTACCAATGCGCCGTGGCACTTCCAGGGAGCGGATGGCAAGTTGCAGGGGTTTGATATTGATATTGGCCGCATCGTGGCCAAGGGGCTGTTCAACGACCCGAGCAAGGTCGAGTTTGTGGTGCAGTCGTCCGACGCCCGGATTCCCAACCTGCTGACCGACAAGGTCGACATGAGTTGCCAGTTCATTACCGTCACCGCCAGCCGCGCGCAGCAAGTGGCCTTTACCTTGCCGTACTACCGCGAAGGCGTGGGCCTGCTGCTGCCCAACAACAGCAAGTACAAGGAAATCGAAGACCTGCAAGCCGCCGGCGATGGCGTCACCGTGGCGGTGTTGCAAAACGTCTATGCCGAAGAACTGGTGCACCAGGCACTGCCCAAGGCCAAGGTCGACCAGTACGACAGCGTCGACCTGATGTACCAGGCCGTGAACTCCGGTCGCGCCGATGCCGCCGCCACCGACCAGTCTTCGGTCAAATACCTGATGGTGCAGAACCCTGGCCGCTATCGCAGCCCCGCCTATGCCTGGAGCCCGCAGACCTATGCGTGCGCGGTCAAGCGTGGCGACCAGGACTGGCTGAACTTCGTCAACACCGCGCTGCATGAAGCCATGACCGGTGTGGAGTTCCCCACCTACAAGGCTTCGTTCAAGCAGTGGTTCGGTGTGGACCTGCCAGAACCTGCCATTGGTTTCCCCGTCGAGTTCAAGTGATTCGTGAAAACCGGGGCGCCGCGCCTGGCGCCCCCATCAGGTACCGTTGACCATGAACTATCAGTTGAACTTTGCCGCCGTGTGGCGTGATTTCGACACCTTGCTCGCGGGGTTGTGGCTGGGCCTTGAGCTGGCACTGCTGTCGATCGCCATCGGCTGCGTGATCGGCCTGTTGATGGCGTTTGCCATGCTGTCCAGGCACCGGGCGTTGCGTATCCTCGCCTCGGTGTACGTGACGGTAGTACGCAACACGCCGATCCTGGTGCTGATCCTGTTGATCTACTTCGCCTTGCCCAGCCTGGGCATCCGCTTGGACAAGATCCCCTCGTTCATCATTACCTTGTCGCTGTACGCCGGTGCTTACCTGACCGAAGTGTTCCGTGCCGGGTTGTTGAATATTCCCAAGGGGTTGCGTGAAGCCGGGCTGGCGATTGGCCTGGGCGAGTGGCGAATCCGTGCCTACATCACCGTGCCAGTGATGCTGCGCAACGTGCTGCCCGCGCTGTCCAACAACTTTATCTCGCTGTTCAAGGACACCTCACTGGCGGCCGCGATCGCGGTGCCGGAGCTGACCTATTACGCCCGCAAGATCAACGTCGAAAGCTACCGGGTGATTGAAACCTGGCTGGTCACGACCGCGCTCTATGTGGCTGCCTGTTACCTCATTGCCATGCTGCTCCGTTACCTGGAACAGCGTCTGGCGATCCGTCGTTAAGGAAGGTTTCCATGTACGAATCCCCCAGCTGGTTGCATGAGTTGTGGATCGCCCGGGACACCCTCTGGGCGGGTTTCCAGACCAGTGTGTACGTGTCGGCGCTGGCAATTATCTTCGGCACCCTGATCGGCATCGTCGCCGGGTTGATCCTGACCTACGGCAAATTCTGGATGCGGGCGCCGTTTCGCGTGTATGTCGACTTGATCCGTGGCACGCCGGTGTTTGTGCTGGTGCTGGCGTGTTTCTACATGCTGCCGGCGCTCGGCTGGCAAATCACCGCGTTCCAGGCCGGTGCCGTCGGGTTGACGCTGTTCTGCGGTTCCCACGTCTCGGAAATCGTGCGCGGCGCGCTGCAAGCCATTCCCCGTGGGCAACTGGAAGCGGGCAAGGCGATTGGCCTGACGTTCTACCAGTCCCTGGGCTACGTGCTGTTGCCCCAGGCGCTGCGGCAGATCCTGCCGACCTGGGTCAATTCCTCCACGGAAATCGTCAAGGCCTCGACCCTGTTGTCGGTGATCGGCGTGGCCGAACTGCTGTTGAGTACCCAGCAGGTGATCGCGCGCACCTTCATGACCCTGGAGTTCTACCTGTTCGCAGGCTTTATGTTCTTTGTCATCAACTACGCCATCGAGTTATTCGGGCGCTACATTGAAAAGCGGGTGGCCTTGCCATGAACCAACCTCAAACAACCGAACCGCTGCTGAACATTCGCGGCCTGCGTAAACAATACGGGCAGGTCGAAGTGCTCAAGGGCGTCGACCTGTCCATGCAGCGCGGCAACGTGGTGACGTTGATCGGCTCCAGCGGCTCGGGCAAGACCACGTTGTTGCGTTGCGTCAACCTGCTGGAAGAATTCCAGGGCGGGCAGATTACCCTCGACGGTGAGTCCATCGGCTACAGCGAAATCGCCGGCAAGCGTGTACGTCACCCGGAGCGGGTGATTGCCCAGCACCGCGCGATGACCGGCATGGCGTTCCAGCAGTTCAACCTGTTCCCGCACCTGAGCGCGTTGCAGAACGTCACCCTTGGCCTGCTCAAGGTCAAGAAGATGGGTAAGGACGAAGCGGTGGCCCTGGCCGAAAAATGGCTGGATCGCGTTGGCTTGCTGGAACGCCGCAATCACTTTCCCGGTCAGCTCTCAGGCGGCCAGCAGCAGCGTGTGGCGATCGCCCGCGCGATTGCGATGAACCCGAGCCTGATGCTGTTCGACGAAGTCACTTCGGCCCTCGACCCGGAATTGGTGGGCGAGGTGCTCAGTGTGATCAAGGGCCTGGCGGAGGAGGGCATGACCATGTTGCTGGTCACCCACGAAATGCGCTTTGCCTATGAGGTGTCGGACAAGATCGTCTTCATGAACCAGGGGCGTATTGAAGAGCAGGGCTCGGCGAAGGACATCTTCGAACGGCCGCAATCGCCGCGCCTGGCGGAATTTCTGAAAAACATTCGTTTTTAAATGGTCAGTCAGCAGGAGAAACAGTTATGAGCATTACTCGTTACGGCGCCGGCAGCACCGCCGGCGGTGGTCAGCCGCGTCCTTTCGCCCGCGCGGTGGAAGCGGACGGCTGGCTCTACGTCTCGGGCCAGGTGCCAGCGGTGGACGGTGAAATCATCACGGGCGGGATCATCGAGCAAACCCGGCAGACCATGCGCAACGTGGTGGCGATCCTTGAAGAAGCCGGCTACGAATTGAAAGACGTGGTACGGGTGGGCGTGTGGCTGGAAGACCCCCGGGACTTCTGGAGTTTCAACAAAGTGTTCGGCGAATACTTCACCCCCGAACACGCCCCGGCGCGGGCCTGTGTGCAGGCCAACATGATGGTTGATTGCAAGGTCGAGATTGATTGCGTGGCCTACAAGAAAAAAGGCTAAATTGCCCCACTCTTGAGACCACAGGAAATCCAATGTGGGAGGGGGCTTGCCCTAATGCCGTTCAGTTAAGGCTTTTTTGTAGGAGCGAGCTTGCTCGCGAAAAACGTCAACGATAACGCGTGTTTCCTGAATGAACGCGGCGCCTGTGAGTTTTTCGCGAGCAAGAACTAGGCGTCCCCCTCGCTCCTACAGAAGGCGATGTACGCTTAACTGAACGGCATTAGGGCTTGCCCCCCTCCCACAATGGACCTGCGCCAGCCCCACCCTTTCGACCGGATCGAAAATTGCCATGACCGAAGACACCATCAAACGTCGCGCCAAAGGCCTGGACCGTGCGTTCGATATCCTCGACTTTCTCAAGGAAATCGGGCAGCCCCTGCGCCCGAATGATATTGCCAACGGTATCGGCAGCCCCAAGTCCACCGTCTACGAACTGGTCGCGTCCTTGCTGGAACGGCGCATTCTCGAAACCGTGGGCAAGGACGGTCACGTCTACCTCGGCCGCCAGTTGTACTTTCTCGGCCAGGCGCATTTGCGTCATTTCGACCTGACCCGCGAGGCTGACCACGCCTTGCAGGAGATCGTCAGCCAGACCCACGAAACCGCGCAGATGTGCCTGCTCAACGGGCGTAAATACACGGTGGCGCTGATGCGCGAAGGCGAGCGGCATTTCCGTATTTCTTCGGATATCGGTGAGAACGCGCCGATCCCGTGGACCGCGTCCGGGCGCCTGCTGCTGGGGCACTTGAGCGATCAGCAGATCGTCGACCTGATCGACCCTGAGGATTTCATCCTGCCGGACGGTCAGCGCCTGCCGCTGGAGACCTTCCTCGCACAAATCCGCCAGGCCACGGTCGATGGCTTCTTTTCCTTCGACAGCGTGGCCGACACCTTCACCCATTGTTTTGCCGCCCCGGTTCGGGACGCGCAAGGCATCAGCATTGCGACCTTGTGCATCGTCGCCCCGAGGGCCGATGCCAGCACTCATTACAACGACTATCGCCGGGTGTTGATCGAAAGCGCCAACAACCTGGCCCGTCGCATCAACGAATAGGAGCTTTCCATGTCTGCCATCAATGCCGTTGAAAAGGGCGCCGCTGCTGTCGGTGCCCACCTGGTCCGTGACGTCAGCCTGCCAGCGCTGGTCCTGCACCGCGATGCCCTGGAGCACAACATCCGCTGGATGCAGGATTTCGTCAGCCACAGCGGCGCGCAGCTTGCGCCACACGGCAAGACCAGCATGATGCCGGCGCTGTTCCAGCGCCAGCTGGCGGCCGGTGCCTGGGGCATTACCCTGGCCACCGCGGTGCAGACTCGCGCGGCTTATGCAGGTGGCGTGCGGCGTGTACTGATGGCCAACCAACTGGTGGGCGCGCCGAACATGGCGTTGATCGCCGACCTGCTGGCCGATGGGGATTTCGACTTCCACTGCCTGGTCGATCACCCGGACAACGTCGCCGACCTGGGGCTGTTCTTCGCCGCCCGTGGCCTGCGCCTGAACGTGATGATCGAGTACGGCGTGGTCGGCGGCCGTTGTGGCTGCCGCAGCGAGCAGGCCGTGCGAGACCTGGCCAAGGCGATCAAGGCCCAGCCGGCCCTGGCCCTCACCGGTATCGAAGGCTATGAAGGCGTGATCCATGGCGAGCACGCCATCAGCGGCATCCGTGACTTCGCCGCCAGCCTGGTACGCCTGGCCGTGGACTTGCAAAACAACGGTGCGTTCGACTTGGCCAAACCTATCATCACCGCCTCGGGCTCGGCCTGGTACGACCTGATTGCCGAGTCGTTCGAGGCGCAGAACGCTGCCGGTCGTTTCCTCAGCGTGTTGCGCCCTGGCAGCTATGTGGCCCATGACCACGGTATCTACAACGCGGCGCAGTGCTGTGTACTTGAGCGCCGCAGCGACCTCAGCGAGGGCCTGCGGCCGGCGCTGGAAGTCTGGGCCCATGTGCAATCGCTGCCCGAGCCAGGCTTCGCGGTGATCGCCCTGGGCAAGCGCGATGAGGCCATCAGCCCCCCGAGACAGCAACCATGACCACCCATCCCCGCATCGCCTTGATCGGCGAATGCATGATCGAACTGCAACACCGCGCCGACGGCAGCCTGCAACAAAGTTTCGGCGGCGACACTCTCAACACGGCGGTGTACCTGCGTCGTGAGCTGGGCGACATCGGCAGCGTCGACTATGTCACTGCCCTGGGCGACGACAGCTTCAGCGATACGATGTGCGCGCAATGGCAGGAAGAGGGGCTTGGCCTGGGCCGGGTCCAGCGCCTGCCTGGGCGTTTGCCGGGGTTGTACTGCATCCAGACGGATGCGAACGGCGAGCGCAAGTTTCTCTATTGGCGTAATGAAGCGGCGGTACGTGACTGCTTTACCACGCCGGCCGCCGCGCCGATCCTGGCGGCATTACCCGGTTATGACGTGGTGTATTTCAGCGGCATTACCCTGGCGGTAATCGGTGATATCGGGCGCGCGCGTTTGCTCAAGGCCCTGATCGAAACCCGTCGGCGTGGCGGCAAAGTGGTGTTCGACAACAACTACCGGCCGCGGCTGTGGGCCACGGTGGACGTTGCCCGTGAGGCGTATCGCACAGTACTGGCCGAGGTGGATATCGCCTTGCTGACCGAAGATGACGAGCTTGCATTGTTTGGGTACGCCGACAGCGAACAGGTGTTCGCGGCGTATCCGGCGATTGCCGAAGTGGTACTCAAGCGTGGTGCGCAGGCCTGTTTGATCCGTTGCGACGGTAAGCGCTTTGCCGTGCCGGCGCTGAAGGTGGAGACGGTGGTGGATACCACGGCGGCGGGGGATTCATTCAGTGCGGCGTACTTGGCCAGTCGGCTCAAGGGGGGCTCGCCGGAGGCGGCGGCGTTGGCCGGGCATCGGTTGGCGAGCCGGGTTATCCAGGTGCCGGGGGCACTGATCCCCAGGGAGTAAGTGAATGGCCGCCTGCGGCGGATCGGGGGCAAGTCGAATCGTCGCACCGCCCCTCCCACAGCTGGCCGCATTCCTCCAGATGAAATGCGGTCAAGTGTGGGAGGGGGCTTGCCCCCGATGGGGGTCTTAAGTCATAGCCTCAATCGCGGTAAAACACCTGCACCAGGTGATAGCCAAACTTGCTCTTGATCGGCCCGTGAACCACCTTCACCGGCTTCTTGAAGATCACCGCGTCGATCACCCCCACCATCTGCCCTGGCCGCACTTCGCCCAAGTCGCCGCCGCGCTTGCCGGACGGGCAGGTGGAGTATTTCTTGGCCAGCACATCAAAGGCTTCGCCCTTGGCGATGCGCTGCTTGAGTTGTTCGGCTTCTTCGCTGGTTTTCACCAGGATATGACGGGCTTGGGCTTTCATGGTTCTCTACCAGGTGTGCGACGGCGCGCGATTATGCCTGAACTCATTCGACCACGCTGATCATGCTGCGGATCTTGGTCGCCAACAGGTCGATGGAAAACGGTTTGGCCACCATGTCCATGCCGTCCTCCAGGAACCCCTGGCGCTCGGCGGCTTTCTCGGCGTAACCGGTCATGAACAGCACGCGCAGGCCCGGGCGATGCTGGCGGGCGATTTCCGCCAGTTGCCGGCCGTTCATGCCGGGCAGGCCAACGTCGGTCACCAGCAGGTCCACACGCAGGTCCGACTCCAGCAGCGGCAGCGCAGCACGGGCATCCGCCGCCTGGTGGGCGGTGTAGCCCAGCTCGTCGAGCACATTGACCACCAGCATGCGCACGGCGGGGTCGTCCTCGACGACCACGACCGCTTCACCGGCCAGGGCCACTGGCGCTTCGCTCGAGTGCGGCGGCAGGCTGCTTTCCAGGGCGGTGCCATGCAGCCGCGGCAGGTACAGGCGCACGCAGGTGCCCTGGCCCGGTTCGCTTTGAATGGTCACATGGCCGCCGGACTGCTGGGCAAAGCCATAGATCATCGACAGGCCCAGGCCGGTGCCCTGGCCGATCGGCTTGGTGGTGAAGAACGGATCGAACGCCTTGGCAAGGATCTTCGGCGCCATCCCGGAGCCGTTGTCGCTCACGCCGAGCATCACGTAGTCACCGGCCTTGACCGGTTCGAGGGTGGTGATGTCGGTGCCGTCCAGGTAGCTGTTGGCGGTTTCGATCAGCAGCTCGCCGCCGTCGGGCATGGCGTCGCGGGCGTTGATCACCAGGTTGAGCAGGGCGTTTTCCAGCTGGCTGGCATCGGTGTTCACCGGCCAGATATCGCGGCCCAGCTGCACGTTCAGGGTGATATGCGCGCCCTTGGTGCGGCGGAACAGGTCCTCCAGGGAGGCCACCAGTTGATTGGGGTCGGTCGGGCGCCGGTCCAGCGACTGGCGCCGCGAGAACGCCAGCAAACGGTGGGTGAGGGCGGCGGCACGATGGGCCGAGGCTACGGCGGCGTCGGCAAAGCGGCCGATATCGTCGCTGCGCCCGGCGGCGATATAGCGTTGCATCAGGTCCAGGCTGCCGATAATGCCGGTGAGCATATTGTTGAAGTCATGGGCAATGCCGCCGGTGAGCTGGCCCACCGCTTCCATTTTCTGCGCGTGGCGCAGGGCGTCTTCGGCGCGTTCACGCTCGAACATCTCGTTTTGCAGGCGCTGGTTGGCCTCGGCCAGTGCCTGGGTGCGCTGGGCGACGCGTTCTTCGAGGTTCTCATTGAGGTTGCGCAGGGCTTCTTCGGTGAGCTTGCGTTCGGTTTCATCGATCACAAAGATGTAGAAACCGTTGACCGAGCCGTCATTGCTGAAGCGCGGCAGGTACTTCATCAACGCATGGCGCGGCCGGCCATCGTGATGGGGGGTAATGGTGGTGAAACTGCACGCCTTGCCCCCCAGCGCGGCGGTGATCATGTCCTCGCGCCCGGCATACACTTCATCGCCGAGCACTTCGCGGATGCTCTTGCCATACAGCTCCTGGGGCGTCATGCCGTACCAGTCGAGGTAGGCACTGTTGTTCAGGCGAAAGCGTTGCTCATGGTCAACGTAGCCGATCAGCACCGGCATGGCGTTGATGATCAGTTGCAGTTCGGTCTGGCTTTGGCGCAAGGCCTGTTCGGTATGCTTGCGTTCGGTAAGGTCCAGCGCGGCACCGAGGAAGCGTGCCGGGCGGCCCTGCGGGTCCTTATAGCAGCGCCCGCGCGCGAATACCCAGCGCACCTGGCCATCGGCTTGCAGCAGGCGGTATTCCTCGGCGTATTCGGTGCCATGGGTGATGCAATGCTTGATGCTGCGCGCCACCGTGCCACGGTCTTCCGGGTGCACGCCTTGCAGGTAATCGCTGATGGGCAGGAGGCTCGCTTCGTTGGGGTCGACGCCATGCAGGAAGGCGAAGTGCGCGTCGGCGATAAAGCGGTCTTCGCCGATGTCCCAGTCCCAGGTGCCCACTGCATCGGTGGCGGCCAGCGCCAGTTGCAGGCGTTGTTCAGTGTTGTGCTGGGCCTTGAGGCTGTCTTCGGAACGCTGTTGCAGTTCGAGGGCCTTGCGGCGGCGTTCGTTGGTCTCGATGGCGGTGACCAGGATGCCGGCCACGGCGCCGCTTTCGTCGCGGATCGGGCTGTAGGTCAGGTCGAGCCAGATTTCAGTGTCGCGATGATCGCGTTGCAGTACGAAACGCTGCTCGGTGAACGTACGCACCTGGCCGCCGAGCACGGCGTCATAGATCGGTGCGGTGAAGTCTTGCAGCTCCGGCCAGGTCGCGTGTGCCGGCTGGCCCAGGGCGCCGGGGTGTTTGTTGCCCGCCAGGCGCGCGAAGCCATCATTGTAGAGCTGGATAAGTTGGTCGCCCCACAGCAGGAGCATCGGCATCGGCGAGTTGACGACGATATCCACGGCGGTACGCAAGCTCTGCGGCCAATCATTGGCCTCACCGAGAGGGCTGCGCGCCCAGTCCAGCCGCGCAATCAATGCAGCGGCTTCGCTGTCGGTGGATGTTCCCTTCATGACAATGCCCTGAGCGTAACGCTTTGAAAATGACAAAGAACAGATTATCCCGTGAGTCGGGAACGGCTGGCTACCCCTCGAAAAGTAGCATGCATTTGGGCGTTGTCTTCAAATGAGTGTCTCAGGGCTGAAACCGTTCCACCTCAAGCCAGCTCAGGACGGTCGCGAAATTGCGCCAGGGCCTGGGGGTTGGCCAGGGCGTCGGTGTTTTTCACCGGCTCGCCATGCACCACATTGCGCACTGCCAGTTCCACGATCTTGCCGCTGATGGTGCGGGGGATATCGGTGACGGCGAGGATCTTCGCCGGCACATGGCGTGGCGTGGTGTTGGCGCGGATCACCTGGCGGATTTGCTGCTCCAGGGCCGCATCCAGTTCAACGCCATCGTTGAGGCGCACGAACAGCACCACGCGCACGTCGTCCTGCCAGCGTTGCCCGATGGCCAGGCTCTCCAGCACCTGCGGGACTTTTTCCACCTGGCGATAAATCTCGGCGGTGCCGATGCGCACGCCGCCGGGGTTGAGCACTGCGTCGGAGCGTCCATGGATCAGCAGGCTGCCATTGGGGCGTTGCTCGGCATAGTCGCCCTGGGCCCAGACGCCCGGGAACTGGCTGAAATACGAGGCGCGCAGTTTTTGCTGCTGCGGGTCATTCCACAGGCCGATGGGCATGGCCGGGAAGTGCCGGGTACACACCAGTTCGCCTTTTTCACCGATCAAGGGCCGGCCCTGGTCGTCCCACACTTCGATCGCCATCGCCAGGCTCTTGCATTGCATTTCGCCGCGGCGCACAGGCAGTACCGGGTTGCCGATCACAAAGCAGGAGACGATATCGGTGCCGCCAGACATCGACGACAGGCACAGCTCTGCCTTGATCTCGCGGTACACATAGTCGTAGCTCTGCGGCGACAGCGGCGAGCCGGTGGAAATCAGCCCTTTGAGGCTGCCCAGGTCATGGCTCAGGCGCGGTTGCAATCCGGCCTTTTCCAGGGTGACGAGGAACTTGGGGCTGGTGCCGAATACGCTGATTTTTTCTGCGTCGATCAGGTCAATCAAACGCTCGGGGCCGGGGTGGAAGGGCGAGCCGTCATACAGCACCGCCGTGGCACCCAAGGCCAATACCGAGACCAGCCAGTTCCACATCATCCAGCCGCAGGTGGTGTAGTAAAACAAGCAGTCCTCGCCGGACAGGTCAGCATGCAGGCCGTGCTCCTTGAGGTGGGTGAGCAGCACGCCGCCGGTGCCGTGGATGATGCACTTGGGCACGCCGGTGGTGCCGCTGGAATAGAGGATGTACAGCGGATGGTCGAACGGCACCGCGACGAATTCAGGAGCGCCGCCGGGTTGGTAGAAGTCACTCCACAGCGCGACGCGGGCCTCGGTCCGATAGTCCTCGACCCGCGCCTGGGGCCGGGCATACGGCACGATGATCAACTGCTGCAGGGACGGCAGGCGTGCGAGGATCTCGTTGAGTTTGGCGCTCTGGTCGATGTCCTTGCCGGCGTAGCGGTAACCGGCGCAGGTGATCAGCACCTTGGGCTCGATCTGGCCGAAACGGTCGATCACACCTTGGGTGCCGAAGTCCGGCGATGAACACGACCAGATCGCGCCCAGGCTGGTGGTGGCAAGCATGCCGACCAGGGTTTGCCAGGTGTTGGGCATGCATGCCGCCACCCGGTCGCCCACCCCGACGCCGGCCGCGCGCAGGCTTTTTTGCAGGCCGGCGACATGGGCGGCCAGTTCGGCGTAGGTCAGTTGTTCGCGCTGGCCGTCTTCGCTGATGGCGACCACGGCGGGGTGATCGTCGCGACGGCGCAGCAGGTGTTCGGCAAAGTTCAGGGTCGCGCCGGGGAACCACTGGGCGCTGGGCATCTCGGCGCCTTCGATCAGTGCCGCGCTGGGCGGGCTGCGAAACTGCACGTCGAAAAAGGCCACGATCGCCTGCCAGAAGTCCGGGCGCTGGTCGATGCTCCACTGGTGCAGGGCCGGGTAGTCGCTGAGCTGCACGCCGTGGCGATCATTGATAAAGCGCCGGAACTGGTCCATCCGGGTGTTACGGATGCGTTCGGGGGAGGGTTGCCAGAGGATCTCGGACATCAGCAAGGTCTCTTGTTCTTGTACAGGTCTTTCAAACGATAGAGTTCCAATGTGGGAGGGGCGGTGCGACGATTCGACTTGCCCCCGATAGCGGTGAGTCAGTCACAAATGCATGTGCTGACACTCCCTCATCGGGGACAAGTCGAATCGTCGCACCGCCCCTCCCACAGTTTAGATCTCCAGTGTCAGGTTTTATTGAGCCAGCCAACCACCATCGATATTCCACGCCGCGCCCCGCACCTGGGCGCCGGCCTCACTGCACAAAAACATCACCAGTTCGCCCAACTGCGGCGGTGTCACGAACTCCAGCGACGGCTGCTTCTCGGCAAGCAAATCATGCTGCGCCTGTTGCGGGTCGACGCCACTGGCCGCGCGGTCATCGATCTGCTTCTGCACCAGCGGGGTCAGCACCCAGCCTGGGCAGATTGCGTTGCAGGTCACGTTACCGGTCGCGGTCTCCAGGCCCACCACCTTGGTCAGGCCGATCACGCCATGCTTGGCCGCCACATACGCGGCCTTGCCCACCGAACCGACCAGGCCGTGCACCGAGGCGATATTGACGATACGCCCCCAGCCCTTGGCCTTCATGCCCGGCAGGCTCAAGCGCGTGCTGTGGAATACCGAAGACAGGTTGATCGCAATGATCGCGTCCCAGCGTTCCACCGGGAAGTCTTCCACCGCCGCCACATGCTGGATGCCGGCGTTGTTCACCAGAATGTCCACGCCGCCGAATTCGCGCTCGGCATAGGCGATCATGTCGGCGATCTGCGCCGGGTCGCTGACGTCGGCGGGGTGATGCCCGACCTTGCCGCCGAACGCCTGCACCTGGGCGATCACCGCGCTGGCGTCGCCAAAGCCGTTGAGGATCAGGTTGGCGCCGGCCTTGGCCAGGCTCAAGGCGATGCCCAGGCCGATACCGCTGGTGGAGCCGGTGACCAGGGCGGTCTTGCCGTTCAATGTCGTCATGAAAACCTCACACAATGCCGGTGGCATAGAAAGTACCGATCACCACGAACACCGCGAGGGTCTTGATAATCGTGATGCCGAAAATGTCCTTGTAGGCTTCGCGGTGGGTCAGCCCGGTGACCGCCAGCAGCGTGATCACCGCGCCGTTGTGGGGCAGGGTGTCCATGCCGCCGCTGGCCATGGCCGCGACCCGGTGCAGCACTTCAAGGGGGATATTGGCCGCATGGGCCGCTGAAATAAAGCTCTCGGACATGGCCGCCAGGGCGATGCTCATGCCGCCGGACGCGGAGCCGGTGATCCCCGCCAGCAGGGTCACGGTAATCGCTTCGTTGACCAGCGGGTTGGGGATGCCCTTGAGCCAGTCCGCCAGCACCAGAAAGCCCGGCAGCGAGGCGATCACCGCGCCAAAGCCGTATTCCGAGGCGGTGTTCATCGCCGCCAGCAGCGCACCGCTGACCGCGCTTTTACTGCCTTCGGCCAGCTTGCTTTTGATTGCCGACCAGCCAAACACCAGCACGATCACGATGCCCACCAGCAATGCCGCCTGCACCGCCCAGATCGCGGTGAGCTTGGCGATTTCGGTCGTCACTGGCGTACTCATGCCCGGCAGGCTGAGGCTGTGGGTCTTGCCGTACCACAGTGGAATCCAATGGGTGAACAGCAGGTTCATCACCCCCACCAGGATCAGCGGCGACAGCGCGATCCACGGGTTGGGCAGGGTCAGGTTCTCGGCGGTTTCCGGCTCGTTGCGCAGCTCGGTGCCGTAGCCTTCGCCGGCCCGTTGCGCTTTGTTGCGTTGGCGGGCGAGGTAGAGCATGCCGGCGCAGAACACGAAGATCGTACCGATCAGCCCCAGCCAGGGGGCCGCCCAGGCGGTGGTGTTGAAGAAGGTGCTGGGGATGATGTTCTGGATCTGCGGCGTGCCGGGCAGGGCGTCCATGGTGAATGAGAACGCACCGAGGGCGATGGTCGCCGGGATCAAGCGCTTGGGGATATTGCTCTGGCGGAACATCTCTGCCGCGAACGGGTACACCGCAAACACCACCACAAACAGCGACACGCCGCCGTAGGTGAGCAGGGCGCAGACCAGCACGATCACCAGCATCGCCTGGCGCGTACCGAGCAAGCGGATCGCCGCGGCCACGATCGAGCGCGAGAAGCCCGACAGCTCAATCAGCTTGCCGAACACCGCACCGAGTAGGAATACCGGGAAGTACAGTTTGATAAAGCCAACCATTTTTTCCATGAACACCCCGGTAAACGCAGGGGCGACAGCGGACGGGTCGGTGAGCAGGACAGCGCCGAGGGCGGCGATGGGGGCAAACAGGATAACGCTATAGCCACGGTAGGCAGCCAGCATCAGCAGCGCGAGGGCTGCCAGGGCAATGATCACACTCATGGTGTGTCTCCATCGGATTGTTATTGTTGTGGGTAAAGCTGTGGGGAGGGCTATAGCGAGATGTATGCCAATTATTTAACTTGTTGAAATATATGGGTATTTTTGAGTTTTTCGGGCAGGGCTCCAGATTCTGTCTCAATCTGGAGACAAGCACAGCTCAAATGTGGGAGGGGGCTTGCCCCCGATGAGGGAGTATCAGTCACTTATTTGTTAACTGATCCGGCGCTATCGCGGGCAAGCCCCCTCCCACAGGGATTGTCTTTGTTTGGAGAATAAAGTCTCTACTTTGAGACTAGGCGATGCCCAGTGCCACCATCTTCTTGTACAACGTCGACCGCCCGAGCCCCAATCGCTTGGCCGCCTCCACCACATTCCCTTCACAGGCCTCGAGCGTCGCCGCAATCAGCTGCCGATCGAACCGCGCTCGCGCCGCCGCGAACGTCTCGCCTTCGACCGTTTTCACTTCGTTGCGCGCTACCGGGCTGAACGTGCCGATCGCCGCGCGAATCTCGGCGGCATTCAATACCAGGTCATCGCTCAACAAGGCTGCCCGCTCCAGCACATTGCGCAGTTCACGGATATTCCCCGGCCACGCATGCTGCGCCAACAACACGAGGGCTTCACGGTCCAGTTCATGCTGGCTGTGCAGTTCTTCGAGGATCGCTTCGCTCAGCGCGGGAATATCCTCCAGGCGCTCACGCAATGGCGGCACCTGAATGGGCAGCACATTCAGGCGGTAGTACAAATCCGCGCGAAACTCACCGCGCTTGATCGCCGCCTCCAGGTCCATGGAGGTGGCGGCGATGACCCGTACATCACTGTGCAGCATCTCGTTGGAGCCCACCGGTTCGAATTCTTTTTCCTGCAACACCCGCAGCAGCTTGCTTTGCAGGGGCAGGGGCATGTCACCAATTTCATCAAGGAACAGCGTGCCGCCCTGGGCGATCTGGAATTTGCCGGGCCGGCCCTTGCGGTCGGCACCGGTAAACGCGCCGGGGGCGGTGCCGAAGAACTCGGCTTCCAGCAGGTCGTGGGGGACGGCCGCGCTGTTGATGCTGACAAACGCCTTGTGCGCACGCTTGGATGCGCCGTGGATCGCCTGGGCCAGCAGCTCTTTGCCGGTGCCGGTTTCGCCGAGCAGCAACACCGGCGACTCGGCACTCGCACTGCGCCGCGCCCGGCGTTTGACGTCGAGGCTGGCGGCGCTGGTGCCGATAAAGTGTGCAAAGTTGTACTTGCTCTGCCGCGAACGCAGCAGTGAGCGGGTGGAGGCCAGTTCTGCCTGCATGCTCAGGTAGCGCTCGATCAGCGGCGACAGGTTGCGCAGCTCATCGAACAGCGCAAAGCCTATCGCGCCAATCACCGTGCCGGCATTGTTGTGGATCGGCAGGCGCATCACCACCAGCGGGCCTTTGGGCGTGTCCTGGATATCCAGCAGAATCGGTTGGTCGTTGCGCACCACCTGGCGCAACAGGCTGTTGGAGATCACCTGTTCGCAGGGCTGGCCGATGGCTTCGTCAGCGCTTTTGAGGCCGAAGCGCTTGGCGTAGCGCTCGTTCATCCACACGATATTCGCGTCGCGATCGACAATCACCGTGCCTTCGCTGGACTGCTCGATGATCTCGAACAGCGACTGGATCGCCAGGCCGCGAACCTGTTCGTAATCCTTGAGGTTTTCGGTGATGTTCATGCCGGCAGAATCCTGTAGGAGCGAGGCGGACGGCTAGTCCTTGCTCGCGAAGGTCGTCAACGATAACGCGGTACATCTGGAAGAACGTGGCGTACTTGGATTCTTCGCGAGCAAGCTCGCTCCTACAAGGGGATGTGCGCGGCGGCCAGCAGTTCCTTGGTATAGGGATGTTGTGGCGATTCAAATACCGCATGGCTCGGCCCGCGCTCCACCACCTTGCCATCCTTGATCACGATCATGTCATGGGCCATGGCGCGCACCACCGCGAGGTCATGGCTGATAAACAGGTAGGTCAGGCCGTATTTTTCCTGCAACTCGCGCAGCAATGCCACCACTTGCTTCTGCACCGTGCGGTCCAGGGCCGAGGTGGGTTCGTCGAGCAGTATCAGCGCCGGCTTGAGCACCAGCGCGCGGGCGATGGCGATGCGTTGGCGCTGGCCGCCGGAAAACTCGTGTGGGTAGCGATGCCGGCTGGCGGGGTCGAGGCCCACCTCCTTGAGCACCTGGATCACCTGCGCTTCGCGGTCGGCCAGGCTGCACGGTGCATGCACTTCCAGGCCTTCGCTGATGATCTGCTGCACCGACATGCGCGGGCTGAGGCTGCCGTAGGGGTCCTGGAACACCACCTGCATCTGCTTGCGCCACGGGCGCATCTGGTGGTGGTTGAGCGGGTCGAGGGCTTTACCCTGGAAGCGGATGCTGCCGGTGGAGTCGAGCAGGCGCAGGATCGCCTGGCCCAGGGTGGATTTACCCGAGCCCGACTCACCGACGATGCCCAGGGTCTTGCCGCGCTGCACGCTGAGGCTGATGCCGTCCACGGCGCGCAGGTAGGTCTTGCGCTGGAACAACCCACCGCTGAGAGGAAATTGCACGCTCAGGTCGTCCACCTGCAACACGGTCTCGCGCTCCTCGCCGCACAACACGTCGCCCGCCGGCTCCGCATCCAGCAGCAGGCGGCTGTAGGGATGCTGCGGCGCGGTGAACAAGGTCTCGCAGGCGGCCTGCTCGACAATCTCGCCGGCATGCATCACGCACACCCGCTGGGCGATGCTGCGCACCAGGTTGAGGTCGTGGCTGATCAGCAGCATCGACATGCCCAGGCGTTGTTGCAGGGACTTGAGCAGCAGCAGGATCTTGCGCTGCACGGTGACGTCCAGCGCGGTGGTGGGTTCGTCGGCAATCAGCAGTTGTGGCTCGCAGGCCAGGGCCATGGCGATCATCACCCGTTGGCGCTGGCCGCCGGACAGTTGGTGCGGATACGCCTTGAGGCGTTCCTGGGGTTTCTGGATGCCCACCAGGCCCAACAGTTCGAGGATGCGCGCCTGCGCCGCCTTGCCGCCCAGGCCCTTGTGCAGCAGCAGGGTTTCGCCGATCTGCTTTTCGATGCTGTGCAACGGGTTGAGCGAGGTCATCGGCTCCTGGAAGATCATCGCGATGCGATTGCCGCGTAGCTTTTGCAGGGTGGTCGCCGGCGCGCCGATCAGTTCCTGGCCGCGATATTTCACCGAACCGGTGGTTTGCGTACCGGCCTCGGGCAACAGTTGCAGGATCGAGTGAGCGGTCACCGACTTGCCCGAGCCCGACTCGCCCACCAGCGCCAGGCACTCGCCGGGGCGCACGTCCAGGCTCAGGTTGTGCACCACGGTCTGGCCACTGAAGGCGACGCACAGGTCACGAATTTCGATCAGGTTCATCTGCAGTCACTCATGAACGGGGGTCGAAGGCATCACGTAATGCCTCGCCGATAAAGACCAGCAGCGACAGGATCAGCGCCAAGGTGAAAAACGCCGTCAAGCCGAGCCACGGCGCTTGCAGGTTCTGCTTGCCCTGGGCGATCAACTCACCCAGCGACGCGCTGCCGGCCGGCATGCCGAAGCCGAGGAAGTCCAGGGCGCTCAAGGTGGAGATCGCCCCGGTCAAGATAAACGGCAGGTAGCTCAGGGTGGCGGTCATCGCGTTGGGCAGGATATGCCGGCGGATGATCTTGCCGTCGCCCAGGCCCAATGCCCGTGCGGCCTTGACGTACTCCAGGTTGCGCCCGCGCAGGAACTCGGCGCGCACCACGTCCACCAGGGCCAGCCAGGAGAACAGCGCCATGATCCCCAGCAGCCACCAGAAATTCGGTTCGACAAAGCCCGACAGGATGATCAGCAGGTACAGCACCGGCAGCCCGGACCAGACTTCGAGGATGCGCTGGCCAAGCAAGTCGACCCAGCCGCCGTAGTAGCCCTGCAAGGCGCCGGCGGCGATGCCGATGCTCGCGCTGATCGCCGTGAGCGCCAGGGCAAACAGGATCGACACCCGTGCGCCAAAGATCACCCGAGCCAGCACATCGCGCGATTGATCGTCGGTGCCCAGCCAGTTCACTGCCGAGGGCGGGCTCGGGGCAGGGCGGGTCAGCTCGTAGTTGGGCGTGTCGTCGCTGAACGGGATCGGTGGGAACAGCATCCAGCCGCCGTCCTGCTTGATCAGCTTCTGTACGTAGTCGCTGCGGTAGTCGGCCTGGAACGGCAGTTGGCCACCGAACTGCTGCTCGGTGTAGCGTTTGAACACCGGGAAATACAGCTCGTTTTTGTAGCTGAGCACCAGGGGCTTGTCGTTGGCGATCAACTCGCCGCCCAGGGTCAGGATAAACAGGCCGATGAACAGCCACAGCGACCACCAGCCGCGCCGGTTCTGTTTGAACCGCTCGAAGCGTCGACGGGCCACGGGAGACAGGTTGAGCATCAGGCGTTCCTCGCGGCGAAGTCGATACGCGGGTCCACCAGGGTGTAGCAGAGGTCGCCGATCAGTTTTATCAAGAGACCGAACAGGGTGAAGATGAACAGCGAACCGAACACCACCGGATAGTCGCGGGACACGGCGGCTTCGTAGCTCATGCGCCCGAGCCCGTCGAGGGAAAAGATCACCTCGATCAGCAGCGAGCCGGCAAAGAACACGCTGATAAACGCCTGGGGAATCCCGGAGATCACCAGCAGCATCGCATTGCGAAACACATGGCCGTACAGCACGCGGCGTTCGCTCAGGCCCTTGGCACGGGCGGTGACCACGTACTGGCGTGTGATTTCATTGAGAAACGAGTTCTTGGTCAGGATGGTCAAGGTGGCAAACCCGCCGATCACCAGTGACGTGACCGGCAATACCAGGTGCCAGAAGTAGTCGGCGATCTTGCCCACGGTGCTCAGCTCGTCGAAGTTTTCCGAGACCAGGCCCCGTACCGGGAACCAGTTCAGCGACGTGCCGCCGGCGAAGACCACGATCAGGAACATGGCAAACAGGAACGCCGGCATGGCATAGCCGATGACGATGGCGGTGCTGCTCCACACATCGAAGTTGCTGCCATGGCGCACCGCCTTGCGAATGCCCAGGGGGATCGACACCAGGTAGGTGATCAGCGTGGCCCATAGGCCGAGGGAGATGGTCACCGGCATCTTTTCCAGGATCAGGTCGATCACCGTTGAACCCCGGAAGAAGCTGTTGCCGAAATCCAGCTGGGCGTAGCTCTTGAGCATCAACCACAGGCGTTCCGGGGCCGGCTTGTCGAAGCCGTACTGTTTCTCGATGTCCTTGATCAGTTTCGGGTCCAGGCCACGGCTGGCCCGCGAGCCGCTGCTGAGGCCTTCGCCGGAGGAACCCCCGACGGCACCGCCGCCGATGCCTTGCAGGTGGGCAATGGCCTGTTCCACCGGGCCACCGGGCGCCGCCTGTACGATCACGAAATTCACCAACAGGATGATCACCAGGGTTGGGATGATCAGCAGCAGGCGCCGCACGATATAGGCAAACATCAGCGCGTCCCCCCGCGTTTTTTCAGCTCGGCATTCATCTGTTCATTCGTCAGTGGCGTGGGGCTGATTTCCCACCAGGTTTCCAAGGCCTCGTCGTTCTTGGCCTCGATGGCGGGGCGCCCGAAGCGGTTCCACCACGCGGCAGAGGTGCCGGGCGGGTAGTAGTTGGGAATCCACAGGTAATTCCATTGCAGCACGCGGTCCAGGGCGTGGGCATACGTGAGCATCTGCGCCTGGGTGTCGGCCTTGACCAGGCCCTTGATCAGCGTGTCGACGGCCGGGTCCTTGAGCACCATGTAGTTGTTCGCGCCCGGGTCGAACGCAGCGCTGGAGCCGAAGTAGTTGTACAGCTCCATCCCCGGCGAGGTGGTGACCGGGAAACCGGTGACGATCATGTCGTAGTCGCGGGTCATCAGGCGGTTGACGTACTGCGAGGAGTCGATGCGGCGGATATTCAGGGTGATGCCGATCTGCGCCAGGTTGCGCTTGTAGGGCAGCAACAGGCGTTCCAGGCCGGCCTGGGCATTGAGGAAGGTGAACTCCAGCGGCTCGCCTTCGGCGTTGACCAATTTGTCGCCTTCGGGCTTCCAGCCGGCCTCTTCCAACAGGGCCAGGGCTTGCAGTTGCTTGTCGCGGATCATGCCGCTGCCGTCGGTGACCGGCGCCTTGAACACCTGGGTGAACACTTCGTCGGGCACTTGGCCGCGCAGCGGTTCGAGGATTTTCAGTTCTTCCTGGGTGGGCAACTGGCTGGCGGCCAGCGGGCTATTGGAAAAGTAGCTCTGCTGGCGGATGTACAGGTTGCGCATCATCTGCCGGTTGGCCCATTCGAAATCCCAGAGCATCGCCAGGGCCTGGCGCACGCGGCGGTCCTTGAACATCGGTTTCTGCACGTTGAACACATAGCCCTGGGCCGGTTGCGGCATTTCCTTGGCCAGGTGTGCACGTTGCAGGCGCCCGTCATCCAGGGCCGGGCCGTTGTAGCCGATGGAGTAACCGGTGGCGGAGAATTCGCGGTTGAAGTCATAGGCGCCGCCGCGCAATACCTGGCGCGCCACTTCGGTGTCGCCGAAGTATTCCAGGCTCAGGTGATCGAAGTTGTACAGGCCGCGGCTGACGGGCAGGTCCTTGCCCCACCAGTCTGGGTTACGGGTAAAGGTAATGGTGCTGCCCGAGTCGATCTTGCCGACCTTGTACGGGCCGCTGCCCAGTGGCGCTTCGTAGCCGCCGCCATTGGCGAAGTCGCGGGTCTTCCACCAGTGCTCGGGGAACACCGGCAGGGTGGCGATATCCAGGGGCAGGGTGCGGTTTTCATTGCTGGAAAATTCGAAACGCACCTGGCGCTCGCCTTCGACTTCGACGTGTTTCACGTCTGCGAACAGGGTGCGAAAGCGCAGGCTGCCCTGGGTCATCAGCAAATCGAAGCTGTAGCGCACGTCTTCGGCGGTGATCGGCTTGCCATCGGCAAAGCGCGCCTTGGGGTTGAGGTAGAAACGCAACGACAGGCCGTCGTCGGCCCGTTCCATCTTTTCGGCCACCAGGCCATAGACCGTGTAGGGCTCATCGAGGGAGCGCAGGGCCAGGGGCGAATACAGCCAGCCGTCGACCTGAGACACGCCGATACCTTTGTCGATATAGGGCAGCACATGGTCGAAACGCCCGATCTCGATCGCCGAACGCCGCAGGCTGCCGCCCTTGGGCGCGTTGGGGTTGGCGTAGTCGAAATGGGTGAAGCCGGCAGCGTACTTGGCCGGTTCGCCGTACACCGTCAGGTAGGTTTGCGGGGCCGCGATCACGGCCGTGCTGGCCAGCAGCAGGGCCAGGGCGGAGCCAAACAGAGTCGAAAAAGCCAGTCGCATTATCAGCCTTGAGCGCCGGGTGAAGAAGAATAGGGATTTGTACGCTAACGGCCAGGGCATCGCCAGTCATCCCATGCACAACGGCCCACCAAAAAGGCGGGCCGTTGTTTCAAGCATCAGCGCGGACGGGATCAGTCCTGACGGCTGGTCACTTCCAGCAGGTGATAACCGAACTGGGTTTTCACCGGGCCTTGCACGGTGTTGACCGGGGCGCTGAACACGACGGTGTCGAATTCCTTGACCATCTGGCCTGGACCGAACGAACCCAGGTCGCCGCCTTGGCGGCTGGACGGGCAGGTGGAGTTGGCTTTGGCGATTTCTGCGAAATCGGCGCCGCCTTCGATTTGGGCCTTGAGTTCGTTGCACTTGTCTTCAGTGGCAACCAGGATGTGACGGGCAGTGGCTTTGGCCATGGGAGTAACTCCTTGAATAAAAAGGTGAGCGTACCGGATTCAGGTGGTTATTTGTTGGCAAAGTTCCCTTGGGGTGGTGTTCTCTTGGTGGGTGGGTTGGAGGTTTGGGGGCATATCCGTTGCTGCGGTAACGGCCACCTATGGTTCCGCTCTTACAGCGGGTCACTTTTGGCAAACGCCCGGGATGCCGGCCCAGCCAAAAGTAACCAAAAGGTTTGTGCCCCACCACTCGGCACCTCGCTTAGGCTCGGTGTGCCCTCACTCCGGCTTTGGAGCGTGGGCCGCCGTCATGGGCCATCCCTGGCCCAGGACGGCTAAC
>NZ_JBXAFK010000057.1:0-49833 GCF_058793055.1 Pseudomonas sp. MPR-R2A5 | reverse complement strand
TTGAACTGCGTGGTGTACTTGCTCATGAAAACGCCCCAGAAATTGGATGGGTGTCCAACTTCTGGGGCGCACTTCAGAGTGTCAGTCAATCAATCTGGTGACTGATACACCGCCATCGGGGGCAAGCCCCCTCCCACATTGGTTCTTGGGTGTTCTCGAAAGTGTGTCAGACCGATAAACGCCACTCGTCCGCCATAAACCCCTACGGTTGAAATCCCCCCCGCCACCCCCATATGAGTTTCCATCCGGGCATTTTCGCCCCGCTGCGTGGAGACTCTCCCCTTGACCACCATCGTTTCAGTACGTCGCCACGGCAAAGTCGTCATGGGTGGCGACGGCCAGGTTTCCCTGGGCAATACCGTGATGAAAGGCAACGCGAAAAAAGTGCGTCGCCTGTACCACGGCCAGGTGCTCGCCGGTTTCGCCGGTGCCACCGCCGACGCCTTCACCCTGTTCGAGCGTTTTGAAGGCCAACTGGAAAAACACCAGGGCCACCTCGTCCGTGCCGCCGTCGAGCTCGCCAAAGAATGGCGTACCGACCGCTCCCTCAGCCGTCTCGAGGCCATGCTGGCCGTCGCGAACAAAGACGCGTCGCTGATCATCACCGGCAATGGCGATGTGGTTGAGCCTGAACATGGCCTGATCGCCATGGGATCCGGCGGTGGCTACGCCCAGGCGGCGGCCAGCGCGCTGTTGAAGAAAACCGACTTGTCGGCCCGCGAAATCGTCGAGACCGCCCTGGGCATCGCGGGCGATATCTGCGTATTCACCAACCACAACTTCACCATTGAGGAGCAGGACCTCGCCGAGTAAGCCGTAGGCTTATTCCCGCTTGAGGGCCGCACACACTATGTCCATGACTCCCCGCGAAATCGTCCATGAACTCAATCGCCATATCATCGGCCAGGACGATGCCAAGCGCGCCGTTGCCATTGCGCTGCGTAACCGCTGGCGCCGCATGCAACTGCCCGAAGAACTGCGCGTTGAAGTAACGCCGAAGAACATCCTGATGATCGGCCCGACCGGCGTCGGTAAAACCGAAATCGCCCGGCGCCTGGCCAAACTGGCCAATGCACCGTTCATCAAGGTCGAAGCGACCAAGTTCACCGAAGTCGGCTATGTAGGCCGCGATGTCGAGTCGATCATCCGCGACCTGGCCGACGCGGCCCTGAAGCTGCTGCGCGAGCAGGAAATGACCAAGGTCAGCCTGCGCGCCGAAGACGCCGCCGAAGAACGCATCCTCGATGCCCTGTTGCCGCCGGCACGCATGGGCTTCAACGAAGACGCCGCACCGGCCTCGGACTCCAACACCCGCCAGCTGTTCCGCAAGCGCCTGCGCGAAGGCCAGTTGAACGACAAGGAAATCGAGATCGAAATCGCCGAAGTGTCCGGCGTCGACATCTCCGCGCCGCCTGGCATGGAAGAAATGACCAGCCAGTTGCAGAACCTGTTCGCCAACATGGGCAAGGGCAAGAAGAAAAACCGCAAGCTCAAGGTGAAAGAAGCGCTGAAGCTGGTACGCGACGAAGAAGCCGGGCGCCTGGTCAATGAGGAAGAGCTCAAGGCCAAGGCCCTGGAAGCGGTCGAGCAGCATGGCATCGTGTTTATCGACGAGATCGACAAGGTCGCCAAGCGCGGTAACTCCGGCGGCGTCGATGTGTCCCGTGAAGGCGTACAGCGCGACCTGCTGCCGCTGATCGAAGGCTGCACCGTGAACACCAAGCTGGGCATGGTCAAGACCGACCACATCCTGTTTATCGCCTCCGGTGCATTCCACCTGAGCAAGCCAAGCGACCTGGTGCCGGAGCTGCAAGGCCGCCTGCCGATTCGCGTGGAACTCAAGGCGCTGACCCCAGGCGACTTCGAGCGCATCCTCAGCGAGCCGCATGCATCGCTCACCGAGCAGTACTGTGAGCTGCTGAAAACCGAAGGCTTGGGCATCGAGTTCCTGCCGGACGGTATCAAGCGCCTGGCGGAGATCGCTTGGCAGGTCAACGAGAAGACCGAGAATATCGGTGCTCGTCGCCTGCACACCTTGCTGGAGCGCCTGCTTGAGGAAGTGTCCTTCAGCGCCGGTGACCTGGCCGGTGCGCAGAATGGCGAAACGATCAAGATCGATGCCGACTACGTCAACAGCCACCTGGGTGAATTGGCGCAGAACGAAGATCTGTCTCGTTATATCCTGTAAGCCATATACAGGATCGCTTTGCTTTCATGTGGGAGGGGGCTTGCCCCCGATAGCGGTCTGTCAGAAAGATGTATGCCTGACTGACCACTGCTATCGGGGGCAAGCCTCCTCCCACATTTTGAGCCGGTTTATTCAGGATCATCATCAATGTCCAAATTTCCTACTGCTGTAAACCTGCACACAACCTCCAACACCCTCGGCCTCACCTACGGGCCCGATGAGGCCTACCGGTTGCCCGCCGAATTCCTACGGGTTCACTCGCCCTCCGCCGAGGTCCAGGGCCACGGCAAACCCATCCTGCAATTCGGCAAGCTCAACGTGCGCTTGAGCAAGGTCGAACCGGCCGGCCAGTACGCACTGAAATTGACCTTCGACGACGGACATGACAGCGGACTGTTCACCTGGGACTACCTCTACCAATTGGCCGTGCGTCAGGACGCACTGTGGGCTGACTACCTCGCCGAGCTCAAGGCAGCCGGCAAAACCCGCGACCCGAGTCAGTCGGTCGTACGGCTGATGCTCTAGCCCAGGCTTCTTGCTCTTTAGAGGGCATTTTCTAATTTCATCTGCTTGAATGCCCTGTCGCGTGGCCAACGATTGGCCCGCTTGCGAAAAAAATTAAACTCGGGTAACCAATGGAACTGGCAAGTTCCCTGCATTTGACGATGCGGTATCAACGGTCACCCGAGTCGCAGTACCTGGCTTGTGTTGTGTATCGAAAACTGGTGCGCAGCGGTACCCGGTACTCGTCTTTCGGACAATGGAGCGTCGTAGATGAGTAACAAGAATAACGATGACTTGAAACGCCAGGCCTCGGAAAACACCCTGGGGCTCAACCCGATCATCGCGTTACGTAAAAAGGATTTACTGGCCTCGGCCAAGATGGTGCTGACCCAAGCCATCAAGCAGCCGTTGCACAGCGTCAAGCACGTCGCCCATTTTGGCGTTGAATTGAAGAACGTGATGTTCGGCAAATCGCAGCTGCAACCCGAAAACGATGACCGTCGCTTTCACGACCCGGCCTGGAGCCAGAACCCGCTGTACAAACGCTACCTGCAAACCTACCTGGCGTGGCGCAAGGAACTGCACGACTGGATCGGCGACAGCAACCTGTCGGAACAGGACATCAGTCGCGGCCACTTCGTGATCAACCTGATGACCGAAGCCATGGCCCCCACCAACAGCGCGGCCAACCCGGCGGCAATCAAGCGCTTCTTCGAAACCGGCGGCAAGAGCCTGCTCGATGGCCTGTCCCACCTGGCCAAGGACATGGTGCATAACGGCGGCATGCCGAGCCAGGTCAACATGGGCGCCTTTGAAGTCGGCAAGAGCCTGGGCACCACCGAAGGCGCGGTAGTGTTTCGCAATGACGTACTGGAGCTGATCCAGTACAAGCCGATCACCGAGCAGGTGCATGAGCGCCCGTTGCTGGTGGTGCCGCCGCAGATCAACAAATTCTATGTGTTCGACCTGAGCCCGGATAAGAGTCTGGCGCGCTTCTGCCTGCGCAATGGCCAGCAGACCTTTATCGTCAGTTGGCGCAACCCGACCAAGGCCCAGCGCGAGTGGGGCCTGTCCACCTACATCGAGGCGCTCAAGGAAGCGGTGGACGTGGTCACGGCGATTACCGGCAGCAAAGACGTCAACATGCTCGGCGCCTGCTCCGGCGGCATCACCTGCACCGCCCTGCTGGGCCACTACGCCGCGCTGGGTGAGAAGAAGGTCAACGCCCTGACCCTGCTGGTGAGCGTGCTGGACACCACCCTGGACACCCAGGTGGCGCTGTTCGTCGACGAGCAGACCCTGGAAGCGGCCAAGCGCCACTCCTACCAGGCCGGTGTGCTGGAAGGCCGCGACATGGCCAAGGTGTTTGCCTGGATGCGCCCCAACGACCTGATCTGGAACTATTGGGTCAATAACTACCTGTTGGGCAACGAGCCGCCGGTGTTCGACATCCTGTTCTGGAACAACGACACCACGCGCTTGCCCGCCGCGTTCCACGGCGATCTGATCGAATTGTTCAAGAACAACCCACTGGTACGCGCCAACGCCCTGGAAGTGTGCGGTACACCGATCGACCTCAAGCAGGTCACCGCCGACATCTACTCCCTGGCCGGCACCAACGACCACATCACGCCGTGGCAGTCCTGCTACAAGTCGGCGCAGCTGTTTGGCGGCAAAGTAGAGTTCGTGCTGTCCAGCAGCGGGCATATCCAGAGCATCCTCAACCCACCGGGCAACCCCAAGGCACGCTACCAGACCAGCGACAGCCTGGCGGGCAAGCCGCTTGAATGGCAGGAGAATGCGACCAAGCACACTGACTCGTGGTGGCTGCATTGGCAGGCGTGGCAGGCGGAAAGAGCGGGCAAGCTGAAGAAGGCTCCGACAACATTAGGCAATAAAACCTACGCCGCAGCAGAGGCGGCGCCAGGCACCTATGTGCACGAACGCTAGATTGAAATGCGTTCAAATGTGGGAGGGGGGCTTGCCCCCGATAGCGGTGGACCAGTTGATCCTGTGGTGACTGATACACCGCCATCGGGGGCAAGTCCCCTCCCACACTGACCTCACTCGGACTGCAATACTTCACAGGGCTTGAGCATGCCGCAACCGTTCATCTTCCGTACCATCGACCTGGATGGCCAGACCATCCGCACGGCGGTACGCCCGGGCAAGCCCCACTTGACACCGTTGCTGATCTTCAACGGCATCGGCGCCAACCTTGAGCTGGTGTTTCCGTTCGTCCAGGCCCTGGACCCGGACCTGGAAGTGATTGCCTTCGATGTGCCGGGGGTGGGCGGTTCGTCCACGCCCAAACGGCCGTATCGTTTCCCTGGCCTGGCCAAGCTCACCGCGCGCATGCTCGATTACCTGGATTATGGCCAGGTGAATGTGGTGGGTGTGTCCTGGGGCGGCGCGCTGGCGCAGCAATTTGCCTATGACTACCCGGAGCGTTGCAAGAAGCTGATCCTCGCTGCCACCGCCGCCGGTGCGGTGATGGTGCCGGGCAAGCCGAAAGTGTTGTGGCTGATGGCCAGCCCCCGGCGGTATATCCAACCGTCCCACGTGGTGCGCATTGCGCCGATGATTTATGGCGGCTCGTTCCGCCGCGACTCGAAACTGGCCGCCGAGCACGCCAGCAAAGTGCGCTCGGCCGGCAAGCTGGGCTACTACTGGCAACTGTTCGCGGGGCTGGGCTGGACCAGCATCCACTGGCTGCACAAGATCCGCCAGCCGACCCTGGTGCTGGCCGGGGACGACGACCCGCTGATCCCGCTGGTCAACATGCGCATGCTGGCCTGGCGCATTCCCAACGCACAGTTGCACATCATCGATGACGGCCACCTGTTCCTGATCACCCGGGCTGAAGCCGTGGCACCGATCATCATGAAATTTCTCGAGGAGGAGCGCATGCGGGCCGTGATTCACCCGCGACCAGCGGTGTAAGGACCACACCGCCGCGCAACTTGCCGAGAACCGACTATGGTTCTGAATTGGCGTGCCTGTTGATGGCTTGACGAAGGAGTGTTGGCTCATGCGAGAAAGACCCGTGACGAACCCGGCGCCCACCCCCGCCGCGTTCATCAACGCGCAAAACGCGATCACCGGCCTGCGCGGTCGGGATTTGCTGTCGACCCTGCGCAGCGTTGCCGCCCACGGTTGGCGTAACCCGCTGCACACCGCCCGTCACGCCCTGGCCCTGGGCGGTCAGTTGGGGCGCGTGCTGCTGGGTGAGACCGTGCATGAGCCCAACCCGCGCGACAGCCGCTTCACGGACCCGACCTGGACGCTCAACCCCTTCTACCGACGCAGCCTGCAGGCCTATCTGAGCTGGCAGAAAGAAGTCCGCCACTGGATCGACGACAGCACCCTGAGCAGCGACGACCGGGCCCGTGCGCACTTTGCCTTCTCGCTGCTCAACGACGCCGTCTCCCCCTCCAACACCCTGCTCAACCCGCTGGCCGTCAAGGAGTTGCTCAATTCCGGCGGCAACAGCGTGGTGCGCGGCGTGAGCAACCTGCTCGACGACCTGCTGCACAACAACGGCCTGCCGCGCCAGGTGACCAAGCAGGCGTTCGAAGTCGGCAAGACCGTGGCCACGACCCCAGGCTCGGTGGTGTTTCGCAATGAGCTGCTGGAGCTGATCCAGTACAAGCCCATGAGCGAAAAACAGTACGCCAAGCCGCTGCTGATCGTGCCGCCGCAAATCAACAAGTACTACATTTTCGACCTGAGCCCGGCCAACAGCTTTGTGCAATACGCACTGAAGAACAGCCTGCAAACCTTTATCGTCAGTTGGCGCAACCCGGATGTGCGTCATCGCGAATGGGGCTTGTCCACGTATGTGGCGGCGCTGGAGGAAGCGCTCAACGTCTGCCGGGCCATCACCGGTGCCCGCGAAGTCAACCTGATGGGCGCCTGCGCCGGGGGCCTGACCATTGCCGCCCTGCAAGGCCATTTGCAGGCCAAGCGCCAGTTGCGGCGCATCTCCAGCGCCAGCTACCTGGTGAGCCTGCTGGACAGCCAGATTGACAGCCCCGCCACCCTGTTCGCCGACGAACAAACCCTCGAAGCCGCCAAGCGCCGTTCCTACCAGCAAGGCGTGCTCGAGGGCCGCGACATGGCCAAGGTGTTCGCCTGGATGCGTCCCAACGACCTGATCTGGAACTACTGGATCAATAATTACCTGTTGGGCAAGGAACCGCCGGCCTTCGACATCCTGTATTGGAACAACGACAACACGCGCCTGCCCGCCGCACTGCATGGCGACCTGCTGGACTTCTTCAAGCACAACCCCCTGAGCCACCCCGGTGGCCTGGAGGTATGCGGCACGCCTATCGATTTGCAGAAGGTCACGGTGGACAGCTTCAGCGTGGCCGGGATCAACGACCACATCACGCCGTGGGACGCGGTGTACCGCTCCACCCAGTTGCTCGGCGGCGACCGGCGCTTCGTGCTGTCCAACAGCGGGCATATCCAGAGCATCCTCAACCCGCCGGGTAACCCCAAGGCCAACTATGTCGAGAACCCCAAGCTGAGCAGCGACCCACGGGCCTGGTACTACGACGCCAATCACGTCGAGGGCAGTTGGTGGCCGCAGTGGCTGGAGTGGATCCAGCAACGCTCAGGCGTACAGCGCGAAACCCTCACCGCCCTGGGCAACCAGAATTACCCACCGATGGAAGCGGCGCCGGGCACTTACGTGCGCGTGCGCTGAGCTCAACGATCACATTAAGAAGACTGGATGAAGACCCGCGACCGTATCCTTGAATGCGCCCTGCAGCTGTTTAACCAGAAGGGCGAACCGAACGTGTCGACCATGGAGGTGGCCAATGAAATGGGGATCAGCCCCGGCAACCTCTACTACCACTTCCATGGCAAGGAGCCACTGGTGCTCGGGCTGTTCGAGCGCTTCCAGAGTGAGCTGATGCCCCTGCTCGACCCACCGGCAGACGCCCAACTGGAAGCCGAGGACTATTGGCTGTTCCTGCACTTGATCATCGAGCATATGGCTCACTACCGTTTTTTGTTCCAGGATCTGTCAAACCTGGCGGGGCGCCTGCCGAAACTGGCCAAGGGCATTCGCAACCTGCTCACCGCGCTCAAGCGCACCCTTGCATCGCTGCTTGCGCACTTGAAGGCTGCGGGGCAATTGGTCAGCGATACCCAGGCGCTGGGGCAATTAGTGGAACAGATCACCATGACCCTGCTGTTCTCCCTGGACTATCAACGGATTCTCGATCGTGAAGGGGAGGTACGGGTGGTGATATATCAAATCATGATGCTGGTGGCCCCCCATCTGCTGCTACCGACACGACAGGCGACCGAGCGGTTGGCGCTGCGTTATCTGGAGGATGCGGTTTAACGGAGTGTTCAATACGGTCAGCCAAACTCCCCGAACTGCTGGGTAAACCTGAACAGTTCGCTGTCGCTCTTGATGCCCAACTTTCGATACGCCGATTGTTTTTGTGTACTGATGGTACTGACGCTGCGCGAGAACTTTGCCGCAATTGAATTCACAGACATCCCATCCAGAAAACACCGCAGAACTTCCTGCTCTTTTGGCGTAAGGCAGGCGTTCAACCATGACGAAGTTGAAAACTCCATGTTCGACGGTTTATGGGCAACATCAATAAGTGATTGCATACCCTGCAACGCTGGCATCATGCAGGGGTGCAGATAAATACGCCCCTGGGCCACCGTTCGAATCGCCGTAACCAACTCGCTCATGTTCTGGGTTTTGCCCAGTACCCCCCAACAACCCGCCTTCAAAGACATTGAAACAGTGGCGGGCGTGTAGTGTGAACATACAATCAAGGGCCTGCACTGGCGAAAACGTCGGTTCAACGTCTGGATCAAACTGAGGCCGTCGATTTCCGACGGCGCCAGAATAAAGTCCATGACCACCACATCCGCCGGCCGCAGGGTCAGCGCCTCCAGCAATTGCTTCCCCGTGCCGAAGGAGCCGATCACGCTGAGGTCGGCCTCTTTTCTCAAGCCCAACTCGATCCCCTGCCGAACCATCTCATGATCATCCAACAGAACGACGGTATATGGATTGGAACTTGAAGTCGGCATAAAGATACCCGCATGAATAAATGCAGCATCGAACCCACAATCACCCATTGTTTCTAGCCCGGTATAGCCCAGCCATGCACAGGGTTCAATACAGGCACGCAATAAGCCCCGCCACTTCCTACAGAAACAACTGAAAGAATATTCCCAATAGAACAGTAAAAACCCAAATTACAGCCGAAAAAAAATTTAACTAAAACAGCATGCTTTCGAACAATTTCGAACTAAAACTCGTCACGCTCCTATAGAAGTCATTCACGTTTAGATACAAATTACAGCCACCCGCCACTCAACACATGCTGTGTTTCAACCCGTGGCTGGCAACACCTGTCATTCATCAGTGGAAATGTCATGAACGTAAATGTTTTATCTACTGTCGCGGCCGCATTGGCCTTGACTGTTGCTGTATCACACTGCGCGCACGCTGCAGATGGCGTTATGAACTTCAGCGGCCTGGTCACCGATGTGACTTGCACGGTCGAGGGTGCGGCACCGGGCACCGGGGCTGTGGTCAAGGACGTCAACCTGGGCGGGGTTTCTGCCGCGCGCTTGGCGAAACCGGGTGATCGCGCCAACCTCACAGGCTTCACCATTCGCATTGGCGCGCCTGGCGAAGGCAGCTGCACCAACGGTCGCACCGCCATGGTTGCATTCGATCCCACCAGCCCCGCCATTGATGTGGCGACCGGCCGTTTGAACATCGATGGCCATGATGACCCGTCCGACACAACCAATGCCAAGAACGTACAGGTTGAAGTGACTAAACGCGATGGCTCGCCCCTGAACGTATACACCGAAAAATCTGAAGGCGTGGTAATCGCCGACAACCAGGCATTGATCCCACTGGCCGCACAAATGTATGCCAGCGGCGCGTCCACTGAAGGTACGGTCAAGACTCGGGTCGGCTTTACGATCGTGTACGCCGATTAAGGTGTGTAGACAACGGACCTGCAGCCGTCAGGCAGGTCCTCCCCTGACCCGAAGAGACCTCTGACACCATGAAAAGAATGGTCTGCCTCGCATTTGTAGCCTGTGGATTTGGGTTGCTCCCACCGCTAGCGCCCCCAGCCCATGCCGGCGTGATTATTTACGGTACCCGCGTGATCTTCCCGGCGGAACAACGAGAGGTCGTCGTGCGCCTGGAGAACAAGGGAGGCCGTCCGGCGCTGGTGCAATCCTGGCTGGATACGGGCAATCCACACTCAACACCGAGCACAACGCAAACGCCGTTCACCCTTTCGCCGCCGATCTTCCGCATTGAGCCGCATCAGCAACAGGCGTTGCGCCTACGCTACTCCGGCGAACCAGCACCTGCCGATCGCGAAAGCCTGTACTGGCTGAATGTGCTGGAAGTACCGCCGCGCACCGCCAATACAGAACAAAACAACCAGATCGAACTGGCGTTCCGTACCCGCGTGCGCGTGTTCCTGCGGCCCGATGCATTGCCCTACCCGGTGAGCAGCGCCCCATCAAAACTGCAATGGGCACTGGTGGCCCACGAGCAGGGCTATGCGCTGCAAGCGACCAACCCGACGCCCTACCATATCTCCCTGACCTCGGTTGACTTGCTGAGCGGCGGCAAACGCTTCAGCAAAGCGGCAAACAAGGATGCCAACGATGGCCTGCTCATGCCGGCCGGTGACATCAAATTGTTTGCACTGCCGCTGCTGCGCAGTCGCCCCAACGATGTGGCAGAAGTCGAGTTCACCAGCGTCAGTGACTTCGGTGCCCGCGTGCGCCACTCGGCCCCCCTTGCCCCTCCAGCCGCCAGATGAATACCCAGATGAACGCGCGCTCCATTTCATACTTGTCAGTCAAGTTCATGGCCTTGGTTTTCGTGCTGTCGGGCAGCACTGCCGCACACGCGAGTGTTGTCATCGACAACACCCGTATTGTCTACCCGCAGCACGCCAAGGAGGTGACGGTCAGGCTTGAAAGCAAGAATCAGGCACCGGTGTTGATCCAGGCCTGGCTGGACAAGGGCGACGAGCACTCGACACCGGACCTGACCGGCATTCCTTTTATTGCCACCCCTCCCATTTTTCGTATGGAGCCAGGCAAACAACAGGTCATGCGCCTGGCGTATACGGGAGAGGCCTTGCCGTCGGCCCAGGAAAGCCTGTTTTGGTTCAATGTGCTCGAGGTACCCGCCCAATCGCAAGGCCCCGAACACAGCAACCAGTTGCAGCTCGCCTTCCGCTCTCGGATCAAGCTGTTTTTCCGGCCGCCCAACCTGCCTTACGGCGCCGACGCCGCCCCCGGAAAACTGCAATGGCGTCGCGAATTGACCGAGCAAGGCCAAGTCCTGGAGGTCTATAACCCCACGCCTTACTACGTGACTTTCGAACAGGTCCAACTGCTCGAGGCCCAGCACGGCCCTACCCACCAGGCCTCCACCTCAGGCACCGCGAATATGGTGATGCCCGGCGGTCGCAGCCGTTTTGAACTGCCCAACCTCAAGTCGCCGCCAGGCAACGCGGCAACCGTGGAGTTTCAGACGCTGGATGACTTCGGAGTAACGGTCTCTCACCGCGCCAAGGTCTCCACATGACCACCTGACGCCGCCGCCTCGCGAGCCGCCATCGCCTGGCGGGTCACGCAGCTCACTTCATTACCTACGTTCGGTTGATGCCCATTGCTCAGGGCAGGGCTTCCCTTTGCCCACATTCGGACAGCACCTTTTTTTGAGAATGCCAAACATGAGTTTGAACACGCCCGTCAGGGTGAGAAACGGGTCCCTGATACGTCGTCGATTACCGTTCATGGCGCGTGGCCTGATACTGCTGACCAGCGCTCACGCCTGGGGTGCAGGCGCTGTCGAGAATGTCGAATTCAACCCCGCCTTCTTCCCGGATGCCGTCAGAGGCCGACAGGTTGATATTTCAAAGTTCAGCCAGGGCAACGTTGTTCTGCCCGGAAGCTACCGCATCGATATTTATCTGAACGGTCAGTGGATCGGGCGGGAAACCCTGTCATTCGTTGCGGTGCAAGGCCGAGACTCTGCACAAATGTGCCTGGAGCGCGAAGCGCTTCTGCGGTTTGGAATCCAGGTGGATGCGCCGCACAATCAACCCACCGAACCCGCTCGAGCACCGCGTCGTACCTTTGCCAGCTGCGATGATATTTCGTCCTACCTGCCGGGCAGCAGCAGCCAGTTCGACGCCGGCGAAAACCGCCTGGCGCTGCAGGTTCCGCAGATCTACCTGGCGCGCAAGGCGCGGGGCTATGTCGACCCACAACATTGGGACAGTGGGATCGACGCCGCCTTTGTACGCTACAACGCCAACACGTTTGCGACCCGTACGAATGGCCGCTCGCTCGACTCCCAATACCTGGGGCTGAACACCGGGCTCAACCTGGGCGATTGGCACTGGCGTCATAACGCCAGCTTCAACCGCACCGACTCCACTTCGAAGTACCAAAGCAGTGCCACCTATGTGCAGCGGGAACTGAGCCCGCTCCAGTCACAGTTGATGATGGGAGAAACCTACACGCCAGGCGATCTGTTCGACAGTGTGCGCCTGCGGGGGGTCAGCCTGTTCAGCGATGATCGAATGCTGCCGGATTCCCAGACAGGTTTTGCGCCGGTCGTGCGTGGCATCGCCGAGACCAATGCGCGGGTCACGGTGCGCCAGCGCGGCGTGTTGCTGGATGAAGTTTCCGTCGCCCCTGGCCCCTTCGTGCTCAACGACCTGTTTCCCACCGGCTATGGTGGCGATCTGACCGTTACGATCACCGAGGCCGATGGTCGTCAACGCGAGTTCATCGTTCCGTTCGCCGCCAACGCCAACCTGCTGCGTACGGGCTATCACCGTTACGCACTGAGTGTCGGCCAGTTGGATGAAATTGGCCTGCGCCACCCACCCAAGCTGATGCAAGCCACTTACCAACATGGCCTCAGCAACCTGCTGACCGGCTATACCGGCGCGGTGCTGGGCGAAGACTACCGGTCCCATTTGTTGGGTACAGCGTTCAATACCCCGTTTGGCGCGCTGTCCATTGACCTGACCCATTCGAATGCAACGTTGCCGGGCCACGGGTCCCGTGACGGACGAAGCGTGCAGTTGCGCTACAGCAAGAACTTCACCGAGACCGGCACCCACTTTGCCCTCGGCGCCTATCGCTACTCCACCGAAGGTTTCCTGAACGCTGCCGATGCCGCCCGGGTTCGCGACCTGGCCATAGACGGAGGCAACCTGGAGCACGTATCGCGTTTGCGCGACAGGATGGACATCAGCCTCAATCAAAGCCTGGGCAACGGATCTATATACCTTACCGGCTCGTCGCAGAACTATTGGAACCGCAAAAGCGGCAACCTGACGTTCACCACGGGGTACACGGGCAGTTGGAAGGGCCTGCACTACACCGTCAGCACCCAGCGCACCAAGGACTTACTCAGTGAGCGGATCGACCAGCAAGTGGAGCTGACCCTGAGCCTGCCCTTGGGCAGCGGCGCACGCACACCGACCTTGACCACCACCGCGTATCGCGGCAACCAAGGCGACGGCGAGCGGTTGAGCCTGGGCGGCACTCTGGGTGAGCGCAACGAGTTCACCTACGGGATAGGGGCCAGCCGGGTACAGGGTGCCAGTACGGCGACGAGCGCTGACGCGAAGTACCAGACCAGCCAGGGGGTGGTGTGCGCCGGTTTCGGGCAGGGCAACACCTACCGCGCGATGTCGCTCGGCATGACCGGCGGTATCGTTGCCCATGCAGAGGGCGTGACTTTCGCTCCGGAGCTGGGCGACACCATCGGTGTCGTCCAGGCGCCTGATGCCCAGGGTGCGCGGATCAATGGCAACCACAGCGCCCAGGTCGGCCGGAGCGGCTTTGCCGTGGTGCCCCACCTCACGCCGTATCGACAGAACGCGGTGGAACTCGACCCCAAAGACCTATCGGTGGATGTGGAACTCAAGACCGCTGCGCAAAACGTCGCACCGCGTGCCGGTTCAGTGGTGAAGCTGCAGTTCGCTACCGTCAGCGGTCAAGCCATCTTGATCACGGCACTGCGCGACGATGCCAGCCCACTGCCGTTCGGTTCGGACGTATTCGATGAAGACGGCGCCAGCGTCGGCATTGTCGGCCAGGGCGGTAAAGCCTTTGTGCGAGTGGCGCGTGCGCAGGGGCGGTTAACCGTCAAATGGGGGGGCGATACCGAGGACTCTTGCCGGCTGCAATACCGCCTGGGCACAGGGCCGAAGGCGAATGGCTCAGCGCGTTTGCGCCATCTGGACGCAGGCACTTGCAAAACCCATACGAGCGGTTGATTGGGCGCAAGCCTGCATGTTGCCGCAGCCCCTCTATTTCTCCTAGCGGACTGAAGATGAAACATTCCACCAAACTCGTTTCGACCCTCGCGACCCTTGCGCTTCCAATCGCCGCGCAAGCGGCATGCACCCGGTATCCCGATGCAACGTTGACGCTGAACATGCCGACGACTATCACCGTACCGGACAACCTGCCTGTCGGGAGTGTCATCACCCGCCAGACATTCAGCGGTACGTCAGAAGCCTTTTTTGCCGATTGCGGGCCGACCCTGAGAACAATCATCGGCCGATACCCACGCCAAACAGACCCGGCAACAGGCGCTTATCAAACCGAGGCGCCGGGGGTTGGGCTGCACGTCAGATTGAAATGGGCCGATGGAGGCCCCGCAACCTTTGGGTTACATAGCCAAACAGGCGCGATACCCCCTGGGCGGGTTCCCAGCTTCATCGCCGCAGAGGCCTTGTTCTACAAAACCGGTCCTGTCACGGACGGAACAGTGCCTGGCGGGTTCCTCTGGTCGGACAGATGGGGCAGCGTTCCAGACAAATTCACCCTGATGCTGGGCAACTCGGTTCGCTTTATCAGGCCCGCGGCCACCTGCGACCTGGCAGCCGGCGACGTAAACCGCACGATTACACTTCCCGCCATCAAGGTCAGCGATTTGGACAAGGCCGTCCATGCGGGCGCACACAACTTTGAACTGATCGCCAACTGCAGCAATGCCGCCAACGTCACCTTCCGCTTCAGCGGCACGCCCGCATCGGGGAACAACGCGCTCTTCGCCAATACAGGCACGGCCAAGGGCGTCGCATTGTGGCTGTACTCACGCATCAATGGCGTGCCCCAGAACATCAGCATCAATGGCGAGCGCACGCTGGCGGTTTCCGGCAACCGTGCAGTTTTGCCGCTCAGTGCCGCTTATCACAAAAACGGTACGGTGAGCCAAGGCACGCTGGTGAGTACCGCCACCGTCAACATTACCTACAACTGAAACCCTGAGAACGACCCGATGAAGATCCCACCCCTGCCCCTGCTGCTGGTTATTACGGCGAGCCTTGTCCACATCACGGCCCAGGCCGCAACGACAGGCACCTTGCGTTTTACCGGCCAGGTCAACGCCGGCACCTGTAACCTGGCGGCCGGCGATGTGAACCGCACCATTACGCTGCCAACCGTCAAGATTTCAGACTTCGACAAGAGTGCTTCGGCAGGCTCGCACGACTTCGAAATATCCGCCGACTGCGAATCGGACATCCGCAACGTGGTTTTCCTGTTCGCCGGCACCCCATCCACCGGGAACGCTGCACTGTTTGCCAATACCGGAACGTCGGCCGGCACGGCTCTTTGGCTGGCACATCGTGCGACCTCTGTTGATGCCATCCCTGCCAACGGCACCGCCGCTCAGCGCAGCCGGACGATTGCGACAAGCAACAAAAAAGCCGTCATACCGCTCAACGCGGCCTACTATAAAATCGGTGCGATCACCCAGGGAACCCTGGCCAGCGCGGTGACCGTATCGATCACGTACAACTGATGGCGACTTAAGCGGCTGCGCCCTGGGCAAAAAAAATGCCTGACCTTTGCGGGTCAGGCATTTTTATGTCCCGGAAGAAATCAGGACTGACTGGATGGCGTCGGGGTAACCGGCGCTGCAGTCGGAGCCACAGCTGCGGGCGTCGGTGCGGACACCGAGTTGGCCGTGGAAGCAGTGGATGCAGGTGCACTGGCAGGTTTGGCCGCTACAGCTGGCTTGGGCGCCGCTGGTTTTTTAGCCGCAGCTGGCTTCTTCACGACGGCCGGTTTGGCCGCTGGCTTGGCTGCAGGTTTTGCAGTGGCTGCCTTGGCAACGGGTTTGGCGGCTGCGGTTTTAGCTGCTGGCTTGGCGGCGGGTTTAGCAGCTGCCTTGGCTGCTGGTTTAGCTGCAGGTTTAGCTGCTGGCTTGGCAGCCACTTTTGCGGCCACTGGTTTAGCGGCAGGCTTGGCGGCCGGTTTGGCCGCTGCGGTTTTTGCCGCTGGCTTGGCTGCTGGCTTGGCGGCAGCTTTGGCTGGAGCCTTGGCAGCCGGCTTGGCGGCAGCTTTTACCAGAGGCTTGGCAGCGGCTTTCGCGGCGGGCTTGGCAGCAGCGATTTTAGCGGCAGGCTTGGCTGCCGGTTTGGCGGCTGCGGTTTTCACCGGAGTCACTTTGGCGCCGGTGAGCTTTTCGATCTGCTTGGTCAGGGTATCGACCTTGCTATGCAACGCCTTCAATTCCGCTTTGCTTGGCACCCCAAGCCGCGAAATAGCACTGTGGAGGCGTTTATCGAACGTCTCTTCCAACTTGCCCCAAGTGTCAGAAATGCTCGACTTGGCGGAGCCGGCAGTTGCCTTCGCCGCTTCAACTTTTTTACCCACCGTGCTCTTGGTCAACTTCTCGGCTTTCTCGCCGTCTTTAACCAGCGTCTCGAAGAGTTTGCTGCCGTCACTGTCGATCTTCGAGTAAACGCCTAAACCAGCGAGCCAGATTTTGCGGGAATATTCTTCAACTTTCCCGACCCACGAGCTGCCTTCTTTCTGAGTAGTCTTTTTAACAGCCATCCCGATGTCTCCTTAGTGTTTACGCGCGACACGTTCGAGCAATGCCGTCAGCTCTTCGAGCTTAGCAGAGAGTGTCTCCACGTCATGTTTAGTCGCAATGCCGATTCGATTCAAGGCACTTGCAACACGAGTATCAAAAGCTTTTTCAACTTTATCCAGCTGAACTTCAACCAGGCCTTTGACGCTGGAGACATTACTCTTTACTTGGTCAATCTGACTATTGGCAGCATCAAGTTGTTCAACTACAACTTTTTTGCCTTTACTTTCAACATGTTGGCCAGTTTTAACCAGCTCTTTGAAGTACTCGCCGCCCTCGCTTCCGACCTTGGCGTAGGCCCCAAGACCTGCCAGCCAGATCTTGCGGGCGTAGCTTTTAACGTCACTCAGGGCAGTGGTCTGAGCGTCGATTTTTTTCTTCAGGATAACTTTGGCCATGGTGCACCTCACGCAGAATAGGGTGGAGGAACGGCCCACAGGAGTTGAGGGCTTGGGCACAAAGTAGGTTGAAAAATTAGAATCGGCACCCTAAGAGCAATCGGATCAGGCCAGGGCTTTATCCAGGGCTTTCTCGATTTCGGACTTGATGGTGCCACTCATGGCCGACATCAACAGGCCCAGTTCCACATCAATACGCAGCGAATCATCCGCCACCCACACCGTGCCTTTAACCCCCGAACGCTTGAGGTTCAAGGTGTCGCCAGACCACGACGGCTCCAGGCCATATTGCTCCTGGAGTTTGCTCGCCAACTTTTCGGCCTTGGCGCGTGCGCCTTCTTTACCCAGGGAATGTGCACGCTCAACGGTAATACGGGCCATTGCAATGACTCCTCTTTATAACGACTGGAACACCCGCCATGCGGCAAAAGGTCTCGGTGGCCCTCTATCTTACCTTCAGCCTTGCCAAGACAAAGCAGGCCTTGGGGATTATCATGTCCCGCATTCTCTTTTGGTGACAGCGATATGACTGATCAGCGCAAAGGCAGCGATGCCGAACCCACCACTCACTTCGGTTTCAAGAACGTCCCGGAAAGCCAGAAAGCGGAAAAAGTCGCTGAGGTGTTCCACTCCGTAGCCGCCAAGTACGACCTGATGAACGATGTGCTCTCGGGTGGCATGCACCGCCTGTGGAAACGCTTCACCATCGAGCTGTCGGGCGTGCGCACCGGCAACCGCGTGCTGGACATCGCCGGCGGCACGGGCGACCTGGCGGCCAAGTTCTCCAAGCTCGTCGGCCCGACCGGCCAGGTGGTGCTGGCAGATATCAATGGCTCGATGCTCAAGGTCGGCCGCGATCGCCTGCTCGACAAAGGCGTGGCCGGCAATATCGAATTCGTCCAGGCCGACGCTGAAAAGCTGCCGTTCCCCGACAACCATTTCGACTGTGTGACCATCGCCTTCGGCCTGCGCAACGTGACCCACAAGGAAGACGCGATCCGCTCGATGCTGCGCGTGCTCAAGCCGGGTGGCCGCCTGCTGGTGCTGGAGTTCTCCAAGCCGACCAACGCGCTGATGTCCAAGGTCTACGACACCTACTCGTTCGCCTTCATGCCGTTGATGGGCAAGCTGATCACCAATGACGCCGAAAGCTATCGCTACCTGGCCGAGTCGATCCGCATGCACCCCGACCAGGAAACCCTGAAGTCGATGATGGTGGAGGCCGGTTTCGACCGCGTGACGTACCACAATATGACGTCGGGCATCGTCGCCCTGCACCGCGGCATCAAGCCCTGATGCTGCTCAAAGGTCTTCTCGCCAGCGTCGAACACGGCCTCAACCGTGTACTGCACCTGGACAGCACCGCCCTGGCACGGCTCGCGCACCTGAACGGCAAGATCATTGCCGTCGACTGCCGCAGCCCTGCCTTGCAGCTGTTTATCCTGCCCAGCGATGAAGGCCTGCTGCTTGCCAGCCACTGGGCTGCCGAGGCCGACTGCACCCTGCGCGCGCCGGCCTCCAGCCTGTTGCATCTGGCGCTGAGCCGTAACAAGACCGCCATCCTGCATGGCCCGGAAGTGGAGCTGGAAGGCGATAGCGCGGTGCTGATGGACCTGGCCGCCGTGCTGCAGGACCTGGAGCTGGACTGGGAATACGAGCTGTCACAATGGATCGGCCCAGTCGCCACCCAACTGATCAGCGGGCACCTGCGCAGCCGCGCACGCTGGTATCAGCAGGGGTTCGCCAGCCTCAACCAGAACCTCGCCGAATACCTGAGCGAAGAATCGCGCACCCTGGTCGGACAACGGGAAGCGCAAGCGCGCTTTCGCGAACTCGACAAGGCCAAAATCGACCTGGAACGCCTTGAGGCACGCTTCGAGCGCCTGAGCCGTTCCCTTGATCCAAGCGATAACGCATGAAGCTGCTCGCCGTCCGCCGTTTGTTTCGTATCCAGCGCGTCGTAATCCGCTACCGCCTCGATGACCTGCTGTTCGCCCTGCCTCTCCCCTGGTTCCTGCTGGCGGTGCGCTATGTGCTGCCGTGGCGCTGGTTCCCGCGCAAGCCGCTGGAACTGAGCCGTGGCGCGCGCCTGCGCCTGGCCCTGCAGGACCTGGGGCCGATCTTTATCAAGTTCGGGCAGATTCTCTCGACCCGCCGCGACCTGCTGCCCGAAGACATCGCCGACGAACTGATGCTGCTGCAAGACCGCGTGCCGCCGTTTGATTCGCAGCAGTCGATGAAGCTGATCGAAGAGCAACTGGGCAAGAAAATCAGCGACGTGTTCAGCCGCTTCGACGTCGAGCCCCTGGCCTCGGCCTCGGTGGCACAAGTGCATGCCGCGCAACTCAAGACCGGCGAAGAAGTGGTGGTGAAGGTGATCCGTCCGGGCCTCAAGCCGATCATCGGCCAGGACCTGGCATGGCTGTTTATCCTCGCCCGCGCCGCTGAACGCTTTTCTGCCGATGCGCGCCTGCTGCACCCGGTGGACGTGGTCGCCGACTACGAAAAAACCATCTACGACGAGCTCGACCTGCTGCGCGAAGCGGCCAACGCCAGCCAGCTCAAGCGCAATTTCGAAGGTTCGCCGCTGCTGTATGTGCCGCAAGTCTACTGGGACTGGTGCCGCCCGAAAGTGCTGGTAATGGAGCGTATCTACGGCGTGCAGGTCACCGACCTCGCCACCCTGGCCGACCAGCGCACCGACATGAAAATGCTGGCCGAGCGTGGCGTGGAAATTTTCTTCACCCAGGTGTTCCGCGACAGCTTCTTCCATGCCGACATGCACCCAGGCAACATCTTCGTCAGCACCGTCAACCCGTGGAGCCCGCAGTACATCGCGATCGACTGCGGCATCGTCGGCAGCCTGACCCCGGAAGACCAGGATTACCTGGCGCGCAACCTGTTCGCCTTCTTCAAGCGCGACTACCGCCGCGTGGCGCAGTTGCACATCGACTCGGGCTGGGTACCGGCAGAAACCAAGCTCAATGAATTCGAAGCGGCGATCCGTACCGTTTGCGAGCCGATCTTCGAAAAACCGTTAAAAGATATTTCCTTCGGCCAGGTGCTGATGCGCCTGTTCCAGACCGCGCGACGCTTCAATATGGAAGTGCAGCCGCAGCTTGTTCTTTTGCAGAAAACCCTGCTGAACATCGAAGGCCTGGGCCGTCAGCTGTACCCGGACCTCGACTTGTGGAACACCGCACAACCGTTCCTCGAACGCTGGATGCGCGAGCGCGTCAGCCCGAAAACCCTGCTGGGCAACCTGCAAAGCCAGGTCGAACAGCTGCCGCACTTGGCCAATATGACCCGCGACCTGCTGGAGCGCATGTCCCAGCCCCACGCCAAGGACCCGTCGCCACCGTGGCAACAGCGCAAGGATGACTGGTTCCTGCGCTTGCTGGGGGCCGCGCACCTGGTGGGCGGGGTGATGCTGGCCATCGGCGGGCCATTGAACGAGTTGGGCCACTGGCCGGCCGGGATCATGGTCGCCGTGGGTGTTTATCTGATCGTGCGTCGATAGCCGATCCGGTTATACACTGTCGCAAATTGCCGGAGCCGAACGATGAAAGACTGGCTGGACGAGATCAAGTGGGACAGTGACGGCCTGGTGCCGGCCATTGCCCAGGACTACAAGACCGGGCGCGTGCTGATGATGGCCTGGATGAACCGCGAGGCCCTGAGCCTCACTGCCGCCGAGCAGCGCGCCATTTACTGGTCACGTTCGCGTGGCAAACTGTGGCGTAAGGGCGAAGAGTCCGGGCACGTGCAGACCCTGCACGAGATACGCCTCGACTGCGACGCCGACGTGGTGATCCTGATGGTCGAGCAGATCGGCGGCATTGCCTGCCACACCGGCCGCCACAGCTGCTTCTATCGCGTGTTCGAGAACGGCGAATGGAAGGTGGTGGAACCGGTACTCAAAGACCCGCACGCCATTTATTCGGCAGGACACTGAACATGAGCGATACCCTGAACCGTGTGGCCCAGGTGCTGGAAGACCGCAAAGGCGCGGACGCCGACAGCTCGTATGTGGCGAGCCTGTATCACAAGGGCCTGAACAAGATCCTGGAAAAACTCGGCGAAGAATCCGTCGAGACGATCATCGCTGCCAAGGATGCCGAGATCAGCGGCGACTGCAGCGATGTGATCTACGAAACCGCCGACCTGTGGTTCCACAGCCTGGTCATGCTCGCCCAACTGGGGCAGCACCCACAGGCCGTGCTGGATGAACTGGACCGTCGCTTCGGCCTGTCCGGGCATGCCGAAAAGGCCTCGCGCCCGTCCGCCTGAATAACTTTCAACGAGGAATTGCAGCATGGGCATTTTTGACTGGAAACACTGGATCGTCATTCTGGTGGTGGTGGTACTGGTGTTCGGCACCAAGAAACTGAAAAACCTCGGCACTGACGTCGGCGAGTCGATCAAGGGCTTTCGCAAGGCCATGAACGACGACGAAAAACCGGCCGAGCCCGTCGTCAACCCGGTGCCGCCGGCCCAGCCTGTCCACCCGCAGGCCGCCCAGCCGATTACCGAGCGTCGTACCTTCGACGTGCAGGCTGAAAAAGTCGAAGAGCCGACCCGCAAAGACTCGTGAGCACTGACTAATGTTTGGTATCAGCTTCTCTGAACTGCTCCTCGTCGGCCTCGTGGCTTTGCTGGTGCTGGGGCCGGAACGCCTGCCCGGTGCCGCACGCACGGCCGGCCTGTGGATCGGGCGCCTGAAACGCAGTTTCAACGCCATCAAACAGGAAGTTGAACGGGAAATCGGCGCCGATGAAATCCGCCGCCAACTGCACAACGAACATATCCTGTCGTTGGAGCAAGAGGCGCGCAAAATTCTGTCGCCGGTGCAGGAGCCGGCCAAACCGGTGGAGCCTGTGGCCGAGCACAGCATCGCGCCCACACCCGCAGCGACCGAAGCCACACCGGTCGCGCCAGGCCCGACCGCTACCCCGACAGAGCCAGCGCCGGCGCCCGTGGCGTCGCCCGCTCCCCATGACCCTACATTGCCGCCGCGAGCCCCATGAGCGCTGATAAACCGGAAAACGACCAGCATATGCCGCTGGTCTCGCACCTCACCGAGCTGCGTACCCGCCTGCTGCGTTGCGTAGCGGCAATCTTCGTGATCTTCGCCGGGCTGTTCGCCTTCACCCAGCAGATCTACACCTTCGTCTCCACGCCCTTGCGCCAGTACCTGCCGGCCGGCGCGACGATGATCGCCACCGATGTGTCGTCGCCGTTCCTGACGCCGTTGAAGCTGACGATGATGGTCTCGCTGTTCCTGGCGATCCCGGTGATCCTGCATCAGATCTGGGGCTTTATCGCACCAGGGCTGTACAAGCATGAGAAGCGCATCGCCGTGCCGTTGCTGGTGTCGAGCATCCTGCTGTTCTACACCGGCATGGCGTTTGCCTACTTCCTGGTGTTCCCGCTGATCTTCAAGTTCTTCGCCGCTGCCACCCCCGCTGGCGTGGAGATGATGACCGACATCACCAGCTACCTCGACTTCGTGATGACGTTGTTCTTCGCCTTCGGCGTGGCCTTCGAGATCCCCGTGGCCGTGGTGCTGCTGGTATGGATCGGCGTAGTCGACGTGAAGTACCTGAAGAAGGTCCGCCCGTACGTGATCATCGGCTGCTTCGTGGTCGGCATGATCCTGACGCCGCCGGACATCTTCTCCCAGACCCTGCTGGCGGTGCCGATGTGGATGCTGTTCGAGATTGGCATCCTGTTCAGCGGCCTGATCAGCAAGCGGGGCGAGCACCCGGATGACCAACCCGCCGACGATGACCAGCCGCCAGCGACCCAGCCGTGAACCTGCTGCTGCTGGAGGAGGCCGACTTTATCGCGGCCGACCGGGTGGTGCTGCGTGATCGGCGCCTGGTGCATATGCAGGACGTCCACCGTGTGGCGGTGGGCGACAACCTGCGCGTGGGGCGCATCGGCGGCCTGATGGGCAATGCGCAACTGCTGCGCCTGGACGCCCGTGAGGCCGAGCTGCAAGTCAGCTTCGAGCTGCCGCCCCCGGCCAAACTGCCCCTGACCCTGTTGCTCGCCCTGCCGCGCCCGAAGATGCTGCGTCGGGTGCTGCAAACCGTGGCGGCCATGGGTGTGCCGAAAGTGGTACTGCTCAATAGCTACCGGGTTGAGAAGAGCTTCTGGCAAACCCCGTTCCTGGAGCCTGCGGCGCTTCGCGAGCAACTGATCCTCGGTCTCGAGCAGGCTCGGGACACGGTGCTGCCGGAAATCATCATCGAAAAACGTTTCAAGCCATTCGTCGAAGACCGCCTGCCAGCCATGACGCAAGGCACCCTCGGCCTGATCGGCCACCCCGGCGACTATCCGCCTTGCCCGCGTGCCCTGGACGAGCCGGTCACCCTGGCCATCGGCCCGGAGGGCGGCTGGATTCCCTACGAGGTGGATCTGCTGGCCAAGGCCGGCCTGCAGCCGGTGCAGTTGGGCGCTCGCATCCTGCGCGTGGAAACCGCCGTCACTGCCCTGCTCGCTCGCCTCTTCTAACCACACGACCCTCCCACAGTCGCACCACGGCGCTACAGAATCCCGTTTGCAGGCCGATACCCCCTGAATAAATCTAAGCTTTGCTCCAGGGGAGTTCGCAGCATGTATCGTTGGTTAGCCGAAAAGCTGGGGAATGTCAGCGTCAAAACCAAACTGGGCGTCGGCTTTGGTCTGGTACTGCTGCTGACGCTGGTGATCACCTTCACTGGCTGGACCGGCCTGGGTGATGTGATCAGTCGTGGCGACAAACTGGGGTATATCTCCAGCCTCAATGCCTTGACCAAAGACCTGCGTCTGGCCCGCCTGGACTACGAAATGCGCCGTGGCGAGCAAGGCACCAGCGCTGTCAGCGAGTTGCTGAACCAGCTCGACAGCGGCCTGAAGACCGCCCGCACCCTGATCGAACAACCGGCCGACGTCGCCCTGATCGACGAGCAACTGGCGGCCGTGGAGCAGTACAAGCGGGCCTTCAACGACATGGCCCAAGCCGGTGCCAATCGCGAAAACGCGCGCAGCAAGTTGGGCGATACCGCCGACAATGCCGTGCTCAAGATAGGCGAAGTCGAAAAATCCCTGCTGCAAGGCGACAGCGTCACCCAGTTCAACAACGTGGTCAGCCTGAGCAAGCTGATCCAGCAAGCGCGCTTCCAAGTGCGCGGCTACACCTACAGCGCCAAGGTCGAAGCCGAGCAACCGGCCCTTGATGCCATCGACAACGCCCTGAAAAAAATCACCGAGCTGGAAGGCCAACTGCCGGCCAACTACCAGGCCAACCTGCAACAGGCCAGCGTCTCGCTGCAAGCCTATCGCGCGGCCGTCAGCCAGTACCGTGACTCCCAGGTGGCCAGCGCGGCAGCACTCAAGGCCATGGGTGCCCAGGGCGATATCCTGCTCAGCCATAGCGAAAAACTCACGGCCTCCCAGACCGTGGTGCGTGACACCGACGCTGCACAAGCCAAGTACCTGTTGCTGCTGGCCACCGTGCTGGCGTTGATCTTCGGCCTGGTCGCCGCCTGGGCCATTACCCGCCAGATCATCATCCCGCTGAGCCAGACCCTCAAGTTGGCCGAGCGCGTCGCCTCGGGCGACCTGAGCCAAAACCTGACGTCGGAGCGCCAGGACGAACTCGGCCAACTGCAACGCGCCATGCAAAGCATGACCGTCGGCTTGCGCGAATTGATCGGCGGCATCAGCGAAGGCGTCACCCAGATTGCCAGCGCTGCCGAGCAGCTCTCGGCCGTCACCGAGCAAACCAGCGCCGGGGTCAACAGCCAGAAAGTCGAGACGGACCAGGTGGCCACGGCCATGAACGAAATGGCGGCCACTGTGCAGGAAGTCGCCCGCAACGCGGAAGAAGCCTCCGAAGCCGCCGTAGCCGCCGACCAGCAGGCCCGCGAAGGCGACAAGGTAGTCGGTGAAGCCATCGCCCAGATCGAGCGCCTGGCCACGGAGGTCGGTAATTCCACGGTGGCCATGGGCGATCTGAAGCGCGAAAGCGACAAGATCGGCAGCGTGCTCGACGTGATCAAGTCGGTGGCCCAGCAAACCAACCTGCTGGCCCTGAACGCCGCCATTGAAGCGGCGCGCGCCGGCGAGGCCGGGCGTGGTTTTGCGGTGGTGGCCGATGAGGTGCGCAGCCTGGCCCAACGCACCCAGAAGTCCACCGAAGAGATCGAAGAACTGATCGTCGGCCTGCAAAGCGGCACCCAGCAAGTGGCGACCATCATGGACAACAGCCGTGGGCTCACCGACAGCAGTGTCGAGCTGACCCGCCGGGCCGGCAGCGCCCTGGCGAGCATCACTCGCACCGTGTCGACCATCCAGACGATGAACTCACAGATCGCCACGGCGGCCGAGCAACAAAGCGCGGTGGCCGAGGAGATCAACCGCAGCGTACTGAACGTGCGCGATGTGTCCGAGCAGACCTCCGCCGCCAGTGAAGAAACGGCCGCGTCCAGTGCCGAACTCGCGCGCCTGGGTAACTACCTGCAAACCCTGGTCGGACGCTTCCGCATCTGAGCGGTCGTGCGCGGCGCCCCCTCCAGGTCGCCGCCACACGACTACTTGTGAAATTTCCTACGCAGTTATCAGCCCGCCATCACCTCGAATCGTTTTAGCGTTTCTAACGAAGCGTTTATTCCGATTCGGAGGTTCACCATGTTTCCTCGGCTGATCCGCTTGCTGGCCAATGCCAGCGTCCGCCTCAAGCTCGCCCTGGGGTTCGGCCAAGTGCTGATCCTCAGCCTCATCATCGCCGCAACCGGCTGGCAAGCCTTGAATGCCGCGCTTTTCCGCTCAGCCAACCTGACGGTCCTGGGCCAACTCACTGCGGCCGCCGAAGCGGTGCGCGCAGACCGTATCGTGTATCGAACCCTCACGGACACTGCCAGCCTCGACGCCATGAACACGCGGATCGAGCAAATCGGCCAACACCTGAGTTATCTGGCAAACCATCTGCTCGCCCCGGCCGACTTGCAGCGCATTCAGGAAGCGGAGCGCCTGGTGATCGGCTTCAAGACCGGCCTGGCAGAGCTACCGCCCCTGATCGAACAGCGAGAAGCCACCCACACCTCCCTGCACCAGTCCAGCCTCCAGGCCAGCGATACCCTCACCCAAGTGGCCAGCGACCTGCCCGACCAGAATGACCAGCAGGCCCTCGACGCCATCGAGAACCTGCGCCAGGCCATGGCACGGGCCGAGGATCGCGCCCAGGCGCCTGCCTGGGCCGCCGATTCACTGGATGCGTACGCCGAAGGGGTGGGCCGGACCCTCGACACCCTGGACGTCACGCATGCGGCCGTGACCAGCCTGCCCGTGGACTCGGCCTTGCTCAAGACAGACGTGGCCGCCTATCGCGCGCAGTTGATCAAACTCAAGGAGGCCCAAGTGGCCACGGAGACGGTCCAGGACCGGCTTGAACACCTGCTCAACCAATTGCTCGAACAAAGCGAACAGGTGATAGAGGGCCAGACCTTCAAACGCGACAAAGAGGCGGACAATACACGCCGCCTGCTGATCAGCGTGACCCTCGGCGCCTTGTTGCTAGGCTCGCTGGCCGCCTGGGGGATCGCTCGACAAATTGTCGCCCCCCTGCGTCAGGTACTGATCACCGCCAATTGCATCGCCGAGGGCGACCTGCGCCACACCGCCGAGGTGGAGCGCCGGGATGAACTGGGCCAGTTGCAGCACAGCATCGGGCAGATGACCCGTAACCTGCGCCACCTGATCAGCGGCATTGGTGACAGCGCCCGACAGATTGCCAGCGCGGCCGGGCAACTGTCCGCCGTGACCGAGCAGTCCCGGACCGGCGTGAACCACCAGAAAGTTGAAACCGACCAGGTCGCCACCGCCATGAACGAAATGCTCGCCACGGCCCAGGAGGTCGCACGGCATGCCGAACAAGCCTCGCTCGCGGCCATCGAGGCAGACCACCAGGCCCACGCAGGCGACAAAGTGGTTGCGCAGGTGATCGAACAAATCGGCCAACTGGCCGATGAAATGGCGCTCTCCAGTCGAGCGATGCTGACGCTGCAGCAGGAAAGCAGCAAGATCGGCAGTGTGCTGGATGTGATCAAGTCGGTGTCCCAACAGACCAACCTGCTGGCGTTGAACGCGGCGATCGAAGCGGCACGTGCGGGCAATGCCGGTGAAGGGTTCGCCGTGGTGGCCGATGAAGTACGCAGCCTGGCCCAGCGCACCCAGGCGTCGGCAGAGGAAATCGAAGGGCTGATCCTTGGCCTGAACAACGGCACCCGGCAGGTGGCAGACATCATGGACAGCAGCCGCAATTTGACCGACTTCAGCGTCGGCCTGAGCCGCGATGCGGGCGACGCGCTGGCGGCCATCGCGCGCACGGTATCGGTGATCCAGGAAATGAACCCACAGATAGCCGCCGCCGCCGAGGAGCAAAGCGCGGTGGCCGAGGAGATCAATCGCAGCGTATTGAAGGTACGGGACGTGACCGAACAAGCCGCCGCCGCCAGTGAGGAAACGGCAGCGGCGAGCGTTCAGTTGACGCGGCTGAGCCTGGATTTGCAGGCGTTGGTCGGCAAGTTCAAGCTCTGAGGTTCACGGCACGCGTGGTGAGTGAGCGTGCTCGCCCACCACACAGAGCCCTTTCCCCAAGAACCATCAGCGCTACAACACCTGGCGCAGGAACGCCTGGGCACGCGGGTCTTTCGGCGCGTCGAAGAACTGCGCCGGTGATGCATCTTCGAGCAACTTGCCGTGGTCGAAGAACAACACACGGTCTGCCACTTCACGGGCAAAGCCCATTTCATGGGTGACGCAAACCATGGTCATGCCTTCCAGGGCCAGGGTCTTCATCACGTCCAGCACTTCGCCGACCATTTCCGGGTCGAGGGCCGAGGTGGGCTCATCGAACAGCATCACCTTGGGTTCCATCGCCAGGGCACGGGCGATCGCCACCCGCTGCTGCTGGCCGCCGGACAGGCGCGACGGAAATTCATTGGCCTTTTGCGCGATGCCGACCTTTTCCAGGAGTGCCAGGGCCTTGGCTTCACGTTCCTTCTTGCCGCGCTTGCGCACGACTTTTTGCGCCAGGCAGAGGTTTTCCAGCACCGTCATGTGCGGGAACAGGTTGAAGTGCTGGAACACCATGCCGACTTCACGCCGATAGGCATTCACGTCGGTTTTCGGGTCGGCCAGTTGCAGGCCATCGATGCTGACCGAGCCCGAATCGAACTCTTCCAGACCATTGAGGCACCGCAGGAACGTGGACTTGCCCGAGCCTGACGGGCCAATCACCACCAGCACTTCGCCCTTGGCCACCTGAGTGGTCACATGGTCCACCGCGCGCACCACATGGCCTCGGGTGTCGAAGACTTTTACCAGATCGCGGACTTCAATCACTTTGTGCGAGCCTCCGCTCAAGCCGGCTGGCCATTTTCGACAGCGGCAGGTTGATCAGCAGGTACAGGCCTGCGACGCAGAACAGGATTTCAAACGGCGAGAACGAGGTGGTGATCACTTCGCGCCCGCTCTTGAGCAGCTCGGTAATCGCGATCACCGAGACCAGCGAGGTGTCTTTCACCAGGCTGATAAATTGCCCGGCCAGCGGCGGCAGCACGCGCTTGAAGGCCTGCGGCAGCACCACATGGCGCATCGACTGGCTGGCGCTCAGGCCCAGGGAGCGAGCCGCCTCGTTCTGGCCACGGGTAATGGACTGCACGCCGGCGCGGACGATTTCCGCCACGTAGGCGCCCGTGAACAGCGACAACGCGGCGATCCCGGCGAATTCCCGGGACAGGTTGAGCACCGTGCCGATAAAGAAATAGAAAATGAAGATCTGCACCAATAGCGGCGTACCGCGCACCAGTTCGACGTAGATCGTCGACAGATCGCGCAGGGTCGGATTATTGGACAGCCGGCATAAACCGGTGGCAAGGCCAATCGCAAGGCCGAGAATCCCGGACACCACCGACAGCCACAACGTGGTCCACAAGCCCCACATCAAGGGGCCCAACGCCCAATGGCGGTTAACCCCGATGACATCGCCTTCGGCCACATCGTCGCCGCGCGCCACTTGCAGGCTGTTGCCGGCCACACTCACGCGTTGTTCGACGCCGGCATCGTTGCGCAGGGTGACTTCGGCCACATCGCCTTTGCGCACCAGTTCAACGACGGTGGAAATGTCTGCGGCGCGCTGGGACTCTTCGGCCTGGTAGGCGAAGTATTGCGGTACACGGTTCCAGCGCCATTCGTAGGACATCAGCGAAGTGGCGTAATACAAGGCGCCCGCCAGGCCGACCAGCACGACCACGGTCAGCAGGTGCCAGGGCCATTGGGCTTTTTTCTGTTTCATTACTCAACATCCAAAAGAATCGGGGGTACGCGCACCTGATGTGGCAAGCGGGCTTGCTCTGTGGCGAGCGGGCTTACTGTGCTGAGCGGGCTTGCTGTGGCGAGCGGGCTTACTGTGCTGAGCGGGCTTGCTGTGGCGAGCGGGCTTGTTGTGGCGAGCGGGCTTGCCCCGCGTTGGGCTGCGAAGCAGCCCCACTAAGATCACCGCGCTGTTTCAGATGGACCGTGGCCTGAGGTTTTTGGGGCTGCTTCGCAGCCCAACGCGGGGCAAGCCCGCTCGCCACAGTAAGCCCGCTCACCACATCAAGCCGTCGCACCAAAGCACTACAGCGTTATTCCATGTCCTTGAGCCATTCGGAGCTCTTGAACCACTTGTCATGGATGCGATCGTAGGTGCCGTCGTTCTTGATCTGGTGCAGGAAGTTGTTGATGAAGTTGATGCTGTCGTAGTCGCCCTTCTTCAGACCGAACGCCAGCGGTTCGAAGGTGAAGGGTTCTTCCAGGAACACCAGCTTGCCGTTGCCGACTTTTTTCTCGGCAACGACGTTGTACGGGGCGTCATACACGAAGGCATCGGCCTTGCCATTGACGACGTCCAGCACACCTTCCTGCTCGTTGTCATAGCCGTGGTACTTGGCCTTGGAGATCAGCTTCTTGGCAACCATCTCGCCGGTGGTGCCGAGCTTGGAGGTCAGGCGGTATTTCTCGTCATTCAAGTCTTTGTAGGACTTGATGGTGCCTTCCAGCTCCTTGCGAATCAGCAGGGTCTGGCCCACCACGATGAAGGGTTCGCTGAAGTTCAGGCGCAGGTTGCGTTCCTGGGTCAGGGTCATGCCGCTGCCGATCATGTCGAACTTGCCGGTCAGGAACGCCGGGATGATGCCGTCGTAGCCAGTGGACACCAGCTCCAGCTTGACGCCCATGGACTTAGCCATGGCCTTGAGAATGTCGACTTCGAAACCAATGATTTCACCGCGCTTGTCGGTCATTTCGAACGGCATGTAGGTCGGGTCCATGCCGACTTTCAACGTGCCGCGCTTGACCGCATCATCGATCGCGCCGGCCTGGGCCGCATTGGCCGCGACCAGCGCGGTGACGCCGAGCAGCAGCATCGAAAGATACTTTTTCATCATCAAGTCCCCTGAACCATTCTTATGAGGTCGGCGCGCAAAAGGGCTGCACCATTTCGGGGTGCGATCCTAACCCACTCGATGCCTGTCACAAAGGTTTCACCGGGATTTGTTGTCGGGGTATGCCAGAAACGCCCTACAACGGTGCAGCAAAGCGCAGAGGCAGACACTTCGCCACCTGGCAATAGCCATTGATTGATGTGTAAGCAGTTATGACTTCAGTAGACTTCCGCCATCCAGGCGGTGTCCTTGAACCACTTGTCATACAGACGATCGTAGGTCCCGTCCTGGGCCACCTGGTTCAGGAAATGGTTGATCCAATTGAGGCTGTCGTAATCGCCTTTTTTCAGGCCGAACGCCAGTGGCTCATAGGTGAAAGGCTGCTCCAGGGCCAACAGCGAGCTGTTTTCGGGCTTGGCGATGGCGATCAGGTTGTAAGGCGCATCGTGGATAAAAGCGTCGGCCTTGCCCTCTACCACCTGACGCACGCCTTCTTCCGGCGTCGGGAACGTGCGTAACCGCGCCGCTCCAAGGAATCGCCTGGCGGCCAACTCACCGGTCGTCCCCTCGATGGCGACGACTCGATAACCGGCATCATCCAGGTCTTCGATACTGCTGACCTTGCCGGCAAGGTCGGGATGCAGCAACACGGTCTGGCCGACAATGATGAAAGAGTCGCTGAAGTTCAATTTCAGGTTGCGCTGCTGGGTCACCGTCATGCCGCTGCCGATCAGGTCGTATTGCTTTTGCATCAGCCCCGGCAGCAGTTCGGTATAGGGCACCGGCACCATCTCCAGCTCGATGTCCAGGGCCTTGCTCATGGCTTGGAGCAAGTCGATTTCGAAGCCGACGATCTGCCCACGCTTATCGGTCATTTCGAAGGGCACGTAGGTGGGCGTCGTGCCGACCCTCAATACCCCTCGTTGAACCGCGTCGTCGATGGCGCCAGCGTTGGCCGGAGCACCGTATAAGAACCCGACGACACCCAGCAACACAGCACACAAACACCTTTTGATCATGAGATACCCCCGTTCCATTGAGCACACGACAACCCGCTACAGCGCCAGTGCGCGTAAACCTGGGTGGTCGAGTCAGATTGGGGGGCGATGCTAACCCACCCGTCGCCGCGGCAATACGCCTTGGACAGGGGTCTTTTGTTTCGAAATAACAAGGGGTTGGAGCAACAGAGGGCGCTGTAGGAAGACGCCGTGAATGCCCTCAGGGTAACCCCCCTGAGGGCTTCAGCATCAGGCCGGTTGAGCCTGGGACACCACCGGTTGCAACGGTAGCAACGGGGCGTGCGGGTCGGCCTTGATCGAGTTACGCCAAGCGGCCAGCCACTCGGCGTGCCCATCGTTCCAGACCTGCTCGTGCAGGCGAGCCAGGGCGACCGGGTCGCTGAGCAGGGCCAGGCGTTCAGCGTTGTTGAGGCCGGCAGGGCCGACTTTCAACGCATGACGAACACGCTCGCCACGCAGGTACTCGATCGGCTCCGCCTCACGGTGACGCGAGGTCGCCAGGGCGCAGGCCAGGGCGTTCTGCTGCGGGTCGACCACCGAACGTATGAAGCCATCATTGAGGGCGTGCCAACGGTTTTCGTGGGTGTACTTCTCGGTCGACAGCAACGCCTGCGGCGGATTGTATTCCTCAGGGATCAGGAACAGGCTTTCGTCGCGGGACTTGAGGCCCAGATTGACCCGGCTGGAAATCACCGATACCGGGATCGACAGCATCAACGACCCCACGATCGGCACCAGCCACCACAGGAAGCTTGGGTTCAACCACACCACCAGCAGTGCCCACAGGAAGCCGAGCAAGGTCTGGGTACCGTGGCGCTTGATCGCTTCGCCCCAGGGGGTGGAGTCGTCGTCACGCTGCGGCGAATTCCAGGTCGCGGCCCAACCGAGGAACGCGGCCAGTACGAAACGGGTGTGGAAGATCATGCGCACCGGTGCCAGCAGCATGGAGAACAGCATCTCCAGCAACATCGACAGGGTCACCTTGAACTTGCCGCCGAACTCTTTCGCGCCCTTGGCCCAGATCAGGATGATGCTCAGCAACTTTGGCAGGAACAGCAACACAATGGTGGTGGAGAACAGCGCCACCGCCTTGTCCGGATGCCATTGCGGCCACAGCGGGTACAACTGGCGCGGTGCCATGAAGTACTGTGGCTCCATCAGGGTGTTCACCGCCAGCAGGGCCGTCGACAGCACCAGGAAGAAGAACCACAACGGCGCCGACAGGTAGGACATCACACCGGTCAGGAACACGGCACGGTGTACCGGGTGCATGCCCTTGACCAGGAACAGGCGGAAGTTCATCAGGTTACCGTGGCACCAGCGACGGTCACGCTTGAGTTCGTCCAGCAGGTTCGGCGGCAGTTCTTCATAGCTGCCCGGCAGGTCGTAGGCAATCCACACACCCCAACCGGCACGACGCATCAGCGCGGCTTCGACGAAGTCGTGAGACAGGATCGCACCGGCGAACGCACCTTTACCTGGCAACGGCGCCAGGGCGCAGTGTTCAATAAACGGCTTCATGCGGATGATTGCGTTGTGACCCCAGTAGTGGGATTCACCCAACTGCCAGAAGTGCAGGCCAGCCGTAAACAGCGGGCCATAGACGCGGGTGGCGAACTGCTGCATGCGCGCATACAGGGTGTCCATGCCCGACGCCCGTGGCGCGGTCTGGATAATCCCGGCATCCGGCGTGGCTTCCATCAGGCGCACCAGGCTGGTCAGGCATTCACCGCTCATCACGCTGTCGGCGTCGAGCACCACCATGTACTTGTATTCACCGCCCCAACGACGGCAGAAGTCGTCGAGGTTGCCGCTCTTGCGTTTGACGCGACGGCGACGGCGGCGATAGAAAATCTTGCCGAAGCCACCGGCTTCGCGGCACACGTCCAGCCAGGCTTGTTGCTCGGCGATACAGATGTCAGCGTCGTTACTGTCGCTGAGCACGAAGAAATCGAAGCGGTCCAGGTCACCCGTGGCCGCGACCGACTCGAACGTGGCGCGCAGGCCAGCGAATACCCGCGGCACGTCTTCGTTGCAGATCGGCATCACCAGCGCGGTGCGTGCGTCCTTGGGAATCGGCTCGTTGCCGGCACTTTTACCGGAGATACGGTATTTATCGTGACCGGTGAGCAGTTCAAGGAAGCCCATCAACGCGGTCCAGAAACCGGCCGAAACCCAGCAGAACAGTATCCCGAACATGATCAGGATGCTGGTTTGCAGGGCGTAAGGCAGGACCTGGGTGGCGGTTTGCAACAGGGTCTGGTTGCGGATCTCGTCAAAGTCGACCAGCGACCAGCCCTGGTACGGCATGATGCCTTTCATGTACCAGCCGGCCACGATGGTCTGGCCGAGCATCAGTACCAGCAGGATGTAGCGACGGATCGACCCCACGGTGCGCCAGCGCGCCGCCGGCAGCACGCGCTCGTCTTTCGGCGGCTTCGGCGGGTTGGTTCGGCCAGTCAGGCGACGCCAGCCGCGCACCAGGATATTGGTGCGCCATGGCTCCGGTACGACCTTGGTGCGACGAATCGGCGGCGTGGCCTTGAGGCACACGCGGCCGCTGGCGTCGAGCACCAGCATTTCGGCGTCTTGCAGCTCTTCGGCCGTGCTGAGGGTCAACCGGCGGCCGACCGACGCCTGGGCGGCGTCGACGGGCGCATCGAAGGTCGAAGACGACAAACGCTCGTGCAGTTCGGTGAAGGATGTGCAGCCTGCCAGTTCGGCACGCTGCTCAGCGGTCATCGGGAGATGCGCCAGATACTCGGACAGAGTCTCTGGCTGGGCTTGAGAATTACTCATCGGCAGGCAACTGATAGCTCCAGGTTTCGGTCAGGACTTGCTCGGTCTTGATCGGCTCCGGTGTGGCTGGGGCAGCTTCTGGCTGCTTGGCGTCCTTGTCTTTCGCGTCTTTCTTGGCCTGTTTCTCGTGCTGCTTGGCCAGGACCTTGTCGGCCTTGAGCACTTGGGTCGAAACCTGCTCAGGCTCAGGCTGCACGATGTCCTGCACCAGGGACGCACGCATCTCGGTGGGTTTTCCGGGATCCTTGATCTTCATGCGCAGGGTCAGGCGCCAGCCTTTGGTGTGCTCGTTGTAGCGCACGCTGTTTTCAACCAGCTCAGCGTTGTCACCCACACTCACCTGGCTACGCACCGGCGCGTCCGGCAGCAGTTTCTTCAGGGACGGGCCCTCGAAATCGATCAGGTACGCCACGCTGCCGTCGGGCTGACGGATCAGGTTGGATTGTTTCACGTCACCGGTCGAACGCAGGGTCTGCTTGACCCAGGCGCTGTCCGGCGAATGGAACGCGGCGTCGTCCAGGGTCCAGTGCAGGCGGTAGGCAACATCCAGCGGCTTGCCGACTTCCGGCAGTTCGGCCGGGCTCCAGAACGCTACGATGTTGTCGTTGGTTTCATCGGCGGTCGGAATCTCGACCAGGTCGACGGAACCCTTGCCCCAGTCGCCTTCAGGCTCGATCCAGGCGCTTGGGCGCTTGTCGTAGTTGTCGTCCAGGTCTTCGTAGTGGCTGAAGTTGCGGCCGCGTTGCAGCAGGCCGAACCCACGCGGGTTCTCCACGGTGAAGTTGCTGACCGACAGGTGTTTAGGGTTGTTCAGCGGGCGCCAGATCCACTCGCCATTACCGGCATGGATCGACAGGCCGCTGGAATCGTGCAGTTCGCGACGGTAGTTCAGGACCTTGGATGGCTGGTTGGCGCCAAACAGGAACATGGAAGTCAACGGGGCAACCCCCAGCTTGCTGACTTTGTCGCGCAGGAACATCTGGGACTTGACGTCGACCACGGTGTCGGTGCCCGGGCGCAGGATCAGGCGGTAGGCGCCGGTGGCGCGTGGCGAATCCAGCAGGGCGAAGATCACCAGGTGCTTGTCACCCGGCTTTGGACGTTCGATCCAGAACTCGGTGAAACGCGGGAATTCTTCGCCGGACGGCAGCGCGGTATCGATCGCCATGCCACGGGCGGACAGGCCATACACCTGGTCCTTGCCCACGACGCGGAAATAGCTGGCGCCGAGCATGGTCATGATTTCGTCTTGCTTGTCGCCCTTGTTGATCGGGTACAGCACACGGAAACCGGCATAACCGAGCTGTTCGGTGGCCTTGGGATCAACCTTGACGTCGCCAAAATCGAAACGCGACGCGTCGTACTTGATTTCCTGGACGCTGTCAGCGGTGACTTCGTTGATTTTCACCGGTGTATCGAAGTGCATACCCTGGTGATAGAAGGACAGTTTGAACGGGGTGTTCTGATCGGCCCACTCGGCTTTTTCGTTGCGGAAACGAATCTTCTGGTAGTCCGCAAATTTCATTTCGCGGAATTCGTTCGGCAGATTGCTGCGCGGAGCTTCGTATTTCTGCCCGGCCAGCTCTTTTGCCTTGGCCGACACATCGTCCAGACTGAATGCCCACAGTTGACCCGCGCCGAACAGGCAAAACAGGGCGGAGCCCGTCACCAGTGCGTTTCGTAACCGTTTGGCAGACAATTTTGGTGCATTACAGGGACTAACAATCACGAGCAACCCTCGCCGAAAACAGATCAAAAAACCAACGGCCAGCTATCTATATGCCAGGTTGGCGAGCATTGTTCCGACTCCCCTGGGTCAAAATGATTCCCCTGAGGCTATCGGACAAGTCTCTACCTAAGTCAAAAATGGACCAATCAACGCTGATCCCCGTAGCGCGCGATTATCTAGTAGCCCGCGATACAACGCATCAGGGACAACGAAGTATTTGTAGCGAAACCCTGCGTTTTTAGGCATTAAAGTCGTTTTTAATACATTCATGTCTGTAGGAGGAAGGTCACAGGGCCATCATTGACCAAATGCACCTGCATATCCGCACCAAAACGCCCCGACGCCACCGTGCCATGCAATTGTTGCGCTTGTGACAACAAGTGCTCAAAAAGCGCCGCTCCCAAGGCGGGAGGCGCCGCCGTGGAGAAGCTTGGCCGCAGCCCGCTCCTGGTGTCGGCCGCCAGGGTGAACTGCGACACCAGCAGCAAACCGCCGCCGATATCCTTCAGCGAACGGTTCATCTTGCCCTCGTCGTCGCTGAATACCCGGTAGTTAAGCAGCTTGTGCAGGAGTTTGTCGGCACTCTCGCGTGTATCCGATGGCTCAACGGCCACCAGCACCAGCAAACCCTGGTCGATCGCCCCTACGATTTCGCCTGCGACTTCGACACGGGCGCCACGCACCCGCTGCAACAGGCCCTTCATGCTTCTTCTGGTGGCAGATCAAGCAGGCGTCGCGCCATTTCGCCGGTCGCGCGGACCAGAGCATCCGTAATACCGGGCTCGGACGCCGCATGGCCAGCCTCGCGGATCACCTGCAGTTCACTGTTGGGCCACGCCTGATGCAACTCCCAAGCGTTATCCAGAGGGCAGATCATATCGTAGCGCCCATGGATGATTACGCCAGGCAGATGGGCGATCTTATGCATGTCGCGAATCAGTTGGTTGGGCTCCAGGAAGGAGTTATTGGTGAAGTAATGGCACTCGATACGCGCAATGGACAGTGCGCGTTGCGGCTCGGAGAAACGCTCCACATGCTGCGGGCTCGGGCACAGGCCCAGCATGCGACCTTCCCAGCCGGACCAGGCCTTGGCCGCGTGCATCTGGGCGATCTGGTCGTTGCCGGTCAGACGCTTGTGATAGGCCGCGATCATGTCGTGACGCTCATCGGCAGGAATCGGCGCGATGTAGTCCTGCCAGTAATCCGGGAACAGGCGGCTGGCGCCGGCCTGGTAGAACCATTCGATGTCCTGCGGGCGGGCGAGGAAAATGCCGCGCACGATCAGGCCATGCACGCGCTCGGGGTGGGTTTGCGCGTAGGCCAGGGCCAGGGTCGAGCCCCAGGAGCCGCCAAACAGCACCCATTTGTCGATGCCCAGGTGCTCGCGGATGCGCTCGAGGTCGGCGACCAGGTCCCAGGTGGTGTTGTTTTCCAGGCTGGCGCGGGGTGTTGAGCGGCCGCAGCCACGTTGGTCGAATGTGACGATGCGGTACAGGTTCGGATCGAAATAGCAGCGGCTCTGGGCGTCGCAACCTGAGCCTGGGCCACCGTGGATGAAGACCACAGGCAAGCCCTCGGGGGAGCCACTTTCATCGACATACAGCGTGTGAATGGCATCAACGGCCAGATCGTGCCGGGCGTAGGGTTTGATCTGCGGGTACCAAGTCTGCATTGCGCGCTCCATAAGGGGTCGGGTTCATCCCTGGTGGGACGTCTTTTATTTTGCCGTCTGGCACTATAAACCCGAATTGTGCAATGAGCATGTCCTTGAGTACTTAGACCGGTGTCAGCCGTTCGCCATGTAAGTACTGGAACAGACAGCGATACAACGGATCGACCTCTGCCGCCTGGCCCTGGGCCCGCAAACGAGCGTGGACCAGCCCTTTGCCGAGGTACAGCACAGTGCCCACGCCCCCGAGAGCCCGCACTTCAATTACTTTGAATAACGCTGTTTCCCCCACGCTAGCAGCCCTTGCAGCAACTGCTTCAACACCACCCGCGTCGGTTCGGCCAGATCCGGGCGATAGCGGAACGGCTCGAACTCTTCCATATAGGTGCTCTGGCACAACTCCAGCTGCACGGCGTGGATATCCTGCGCCGGGTTGCCGTAATGGCGGGTGATATGGCCGCCCTTGAAGCGCCCGTTCAAGACGTGGGTGTACTGTGGATAAGTGGCACAGATGGCTTCGAGCTGGCTGGCCAGTTCCGGATCACAGGCGGCGCCGTTGAAGGTGCCCAGGTTGAAGTCCGGCAGCTTGCCGTCGAACAGGTGGGGGATTACCGAGCGGATCGAATGCGCATCGAACAGCAGCGCATAGCCGAACTCAGCCTTGAGGCGGGCCAGTTCCTCTTGCAGTGTGCGGTGGTACGGGCCCCAGACCTTTTGCAGGTAGTTGGCGCGTTCGGTCGCGCTCGGTTCCAGCCCTTCACGGAACAACGGCACGCCATCGAACAGCGTCGCCGGGTACAGGCCGGTGGTGGCGCCGGCGTACAGCGGCTTGTCGTCGGACGGCCGGTTGAGGTCGATGACAAATCGCGAGTACTGCGCCGCCAAGGTGCTGGCGCCCAGTTCCTCGGCAAAGTCATACAGGGTCGGAATGTGCCAGTCGGTGTCCGGCAGGCTTTGCGCCTCGGGGATCAAACCGGCTTCGACCGCGGGCGTGAGGCGCAACCCGGCGTGGGGCATGCTGATCAGCAGCGGCACGCGGCCTTGTTTGAAGCTCAGAACCTTATCCACAACGGTACTCCTTAAACATTGATATCGACGCCGTGGCGCACGACGCGTTTATCCAGCTCGCCGCCCAGCCAATAGGCCAGGTCGGCGGGGCGATCGATCTGCCAGGCCACAAAGTCGGCAACCTTGCCCACTTCCAGCGAGCCATGGGTATCGCCCATGCCCAGGGCGGTGGCCGCGTGTTGCGTGGCGCCGGCCAGGGCTTCTTCCGGGGTCATGCGGAACAGGGTGCAGGCCATGTTCAGCATCAACCGCACCGACAACGCCGGCGAGGTACCGGGGTTGAGGTCACTGGCGATGGCGATTTTCACGCCGTGCCTGCGCAAGGCATCCATGGGCGGCAACTGGGTTTCGCGCAGGAAGTAGAACGCCCCCGGCAGCAAGACTGCGACGGTACCGGACGCGGCCATGGCGATGGCGTCGTCTTCGGTCATGAACTCCAGGTGATCCGCCGACAGCGCCTGGTAACGCGCCGCCAGGCTCGAACCGTGCAGCGATGACAGTTGCTCGGCGTGCAGCTTGACCGGTAGGCCGAGTTGCCGGGCGACTTTAAACACGCGCTCGACTTGTTCGGGCGAAAACGCCAGGTATTCGCAGAAGGCATCCACCGCGTCCACCAGCCCTTCGGCGGCCAGCGCCGGCAGCATCTCGGTGCAGATGTGATCGATGTAGTCGTCGGCGCGGTCCTTGTACTCCGGTGGCAAGGCGTGGGCCGCCAGGCAGGTGGCGCGCACGCTGACCGGCAGCGCATCACCGAGGCGGCGAATCACCCTCAGCAACTTGCGTTCGCTGGCTAGGTCCAGGCCGTAGCCGGATTTGATCTCCACCGTGGTCACGCCATCGCGCAGCAAACTGCACAGGCGCTTGCGGCTGCTTTCGAACAATTCGTCTTCGCTGGCGGCGCGCGTGGCGCGCACGGTGCTGGCGATACCGCCGCCCTGGGCGGCGATCTCGGCATAGCTCACGCCTTCAAGGCGCTGCTCGAATTCGCCACTGCGGTTGCCGCCGAACACTGTGTGGGTGTGGCAGTCGATCAGCCCGGGAGTCACCCAGGCGCCTTGCAGGTCATGCACCTGGGCATAGTCCAGCGTGGGCACTTGGCTGCGCGGGCCGATCCACTCGATAAGCGAACCCACGGTGACCATCGCGGCATCCTCGATGATCGAGTATTTGCCTTGGGCCATGGTTGCAACGTGGCAGTGCTGCCAAAGGGTTTTCATCAACGGCTCCCGATGTGATCCCTGATCCCTGTAGGAGCGAGCTTGCTCGCGAAGGACGTCAGCGATAACGCGTGCATCCTGGATGAATGCGGTGTCCTTGAGTTTTTCGCGAGCAAGCTCGCTCCTACAGGGGGGTGTGGTGTGTTTAGAGGCTCGGCAGCAACTTGGCCGGCACCAGTTCATTCAGGCAGCGGCTGGCGAGCAGTTCGCTGGCGGCGATGATGTCCGGGGCGAAGAAGCGGTCCTTGTCGTAGAACGCCACCTTGGCGCGCAGGATGCCACGGGCCTTTTCCAGTTTCGGCGAGGTTTTCAGGCCTTCGCGCAGGTCCAGGCCCTGGCAGGCGGCCAGCCATTCAACCGCCAAGATACCGCGTACGTTCTCGGCCATTTCCCACAGGCGCTTGCCGGCCGCCGGCGCCATGGACACGTGGTCTTCCTGGTTGGCCGAGGTCGGCAGGCTGTCGACGCTATGGGGATGGGCCAGCGCCTTGTTCTCGCTGGCGAGTGCCGCGGCGGTCACCTGGGCAATCATGAAGCCGGAGTTCACCCCGCCATTGCCCACCAGGAACGGCGGCAGTTGCGACATGTGCTTGTCCATCATCAACGAGATACGGCGCTCGCTCAGGGAACCGATTTCAGCGATGGCCAGCGCCATGTTGTCAGCAGCCATGGCCACCGGTTCGGCGTGGAAGTTGCCGCCGGAGATCACGTCGCCTTCCGCGGCGAAGACCAGCGGGTTGTCTGACACGGCGTTGGCTTCGATCACCAGCACGTCGGCGGCCTGGCGGAACTGGGTCAGGCAGGCGCCCATGACCTGTGGCTGGCAGCGCAGGGAGTACGGGTCTTGGACCTTGTCGCAATTCTGGTGCGACTGCGACACCTGGCTGCTGTCGCCGAGCAGGTCGCGATAAGCCGCCGCCGAGTCGATCTGCCCACGCTGGCCACGGGCTGCGTGGATTCGCGCATCGAACGGCGAACGCGAACCCAGCACCGCTTCCACGGTGAGGCCGCCACAGGCCAGGGCGCCGGCGAACAGATCTTCACCTTCGAACAGGCCGCGCAAGGCGTAGGCAGTGGACACCTGGGTGCCGTTGAGCAGCGCCAGCCCCTCCTTGGCGGCCAGGGTCAGCGGTGTGAGGCCGGCGACTTTCAGCGCGTCGGTCGCCTCCAGCCATTCGCCCTTGTGGCGCGCCTTGCCTTCGCCGAGCAGCACCAGGGACATATGGGCCAAGGGCGCCAAGTCGCCGGACGCACCGACCGAACCTTTCAGCGGAATATGCGGGTACACCTCGGCGTTGATCAGCGCGATCAGTGCGTCGATGACCTGGCGGCGAATCCCGGAAAAGCCACGGCTCAGGCTGTTGACCTTGAGCACCATGACCAGCCGCACCAGCGCATCGCTGATGGGCTCACCGACGCCTGCGGCATGGGACAGCACCAAGGAGCGCTGGAGGTTTTCCAGGTCTTCGCTGGCAATGCGGGTCGAGGCCAGCAGGCCGAAACCGGTGTTGATGCCGTAGGCAGTGCGGTTATCGGCGAGAATCTGTTCCACGCAGGCGACACTGGCTTCAATCTGGGCCGAGGCACTGTCATCCAGGCTGAGGGTTACCGGCTGCTGGTAGATGGCCCGCAGTTGGGCGAGGCTCAGTTGGCCTGGAATCAGGTTTAGCGCAGTCACATTCGTGCTCCTTGTGAATTATTGTTCAGTGCAATTCGGGAAAAACCGGGTGCAGCAAAGCGGTGTTCTTGAGCAGCGCGGCGGCGGTGGCGATGTCCGGCGCCAGCCAGCGATCCTGCTCGTACGGTGGCACGTGTTCACGCAACAGGCGCCAGGCGCTGTCGGTGCCCGCGCCGAAGCGCTGGCCCTTGAGGAATTCGAATGCCTGGGCCGCCAGCAGGTACTCGATGGCGAGGATCTGAGTGACGTTGGCCAGCACCTGGTGCAGCTTGAGCGCGGCATTGGTGCCCATGCTCAAATGGTCTTCCTGCAGGCCCGACGTGACGAAGTTGTCGAGTACCGCCGGTTGCGCCAGCTGGCGGTTTTGCCCGCACAACGAAGCGGCGACGTACTGCACGATCATCATCCCGGAGTTGACCCCGGGGTTGCTCACCAGAAACGCCGGCAGGCCGCTGACGTGGGGGTTGATCAGGCGGTCGAGACGGCGCTCGGCCACCGAGCCGATTTCGGCCATGGCGATGGCGAGCATATCGGCAGCCAGCGCCACGAACTGCCCGTGAGGGTTGGCCTGGGACACTACGCGGTAGTTGTCCGGCGTACCGAGTACCAGTGGGTTGTCGGTGGCGCTGTTGAGTTCGGTCTCGATCTGGCGGGTCGCGTGCTCCAGCTGATCGCGCGCCGCACCGTGGATCTGCGGGATCGAGCGGATGCTCAAGGCGTCCTGGGTGCGGATGCCTTTGCTGCTGGCGATCACTTCACTGCCATCGAGCAACGCGCGCAGGTTGATACCGACCTGCTGCATGCCGGGGTGAGGCTTGAGGGCAATGATTTCTTCGTCGAACGCATCGATCTGGCCACGCAGGGCCTCGAAACTCATGGCGCCGATCACATCGGCCCATTGCAGCAGGTGGTGAGCATCGGCCAGGGCCAGGCAACTCAGGCCGGTCATGCACGGCGTGCCGTTGACCAGGCACAGGCCGTCCTTGGCGCCGAGTACCACCGGCTGCAAACCTTCTTGGTCCAGGGCCTGTTGCGCCGGGACGACCTGACCGCGATAGCTCACATGACCGACGCCCAGCAGCGCCACACCGACATGGGCCATATGGGTCAGATAACCCACCGAGCCCTGGGACGGTACTTGCGGCGTGATGCCGTGGTTGAGCAGCGCCAGCAGCGAATGCACCACCTGCGGATGCAGGCCGGATTTGCCGTGGCTGTAGTTGATGACGGCCGCACAGATGATCGCGCGGGTCTGCTCGTCGCTGAGTACCGGGCCGACGCCACAGGCGTGGCTCAACAGGGTATTGCGCGACAACTGGCTCAGTTGCTCGCCCTCAAGCGACACGTTGCACAACGCGCCCAGCCCGGTGTTCACGCCGTAGGCGCGTTCGCCGCTGGTGACGATGCGCTGCACGATGGCCTGGGCATTGTCGATCCGCGCCCAGGCCTGGCCGGAGAGTTGGAGCACCGCGCCGTGACGGGCGACGGCGACCACGTCCTGCCAGCGCAGGGGGGTGTCGGCGATGATGATTTTTGCTGCCTGGGACATCTTCATACCTTCTTCAATTCTTGTGCAGCCTTACCGGCCCTATCGGGGGCAAGCCCCCTCCCAGCTTTGAAGGTGTTCACAATTCAAAATGTGGGAGGGGGCTTGCCCCCGATAGGGCCAGCAGCCTTCCCACACATCCAGGATCAGACCACCGCCGCCCGCCGCTGAACAAACCGATCCACATACTCATCCGCCGGCGAGTGCAGGATCTCCCGCGGCGTGCCGACCTGGATCAGCTTGCCGTCCTTGAGGATCGCGATGCGGTTACCGATACGCACGGCCTCGTCGAGGTCGTGGGTGATGAATACGATGGTCTTGTGCAGGGTCTTTTGCAGCTCGAGCAACTGGTCCTGCATCTCGGCGCGAATCAGCGGGTCGAGGGCGCTGAAGGCTTCGTCCATCAGGATGATGTCGGTGTCGGCCGCCAGGGCGCGGGCCAGGCCCACACGTTGGCGCATACCGCCGGAGAGCTGGTGCGGGTATTTGTTTTCGTAGCCCTTGAGGCCCACGGTTTCGACCCAGTGCTGTGCGCGTTCGGTACAGACTTGCTTGGTTTCGCCGCGCACCTTGAGGCCATAGGCGACGTTGTCGAGCACGCTCTTGTGGGGCAACAGGCCGAAGCTCTGGAACACCATGCTGATCTTGTGCCGACGGAATTGGCGCAGGGCGTCCATGTCCAGTTGCAGGATGTCTTCACCGTCGACCAGGATCGCACCGCTGGTGGGGTCGATCAGGCGATTGAAGTGGCGCACCAGCGTGGATTTGCCCGAGCCCGACAGACCCATGATCACGAAGATCTCGCCGGTACCGATGCTCAGGGACAAATCGTTAACGCCGACCACGCAACCGGTCTCGGCCAGCACTTGATCCTTGGTCTTGCCCTGGCCGATCAACGACAGCGCCTCCTTGGAGCGGGCGCCGAAGATCTTGAAGACGTTTTTTACTTCGATTTTGCTGACAGTAGTCATTTGCTCGCCTCATGCCGTGGACGACCATAGGCCTGGGTAATGCGGTCGATGACCACTGCGAGAATCACGATCGCCAGCCCGGCTTCCAGGCCACGACCGACGTTGAGGGTCTGGATGCCGACGAGCACGTCTTCGCCCAGGCCACGGGCGCCGATCATCGAGGCGATCACCACCATCGACAACGCCATCATGGTGGTCTGGTTGATACCGGCCATGATGCTCGGCAGGGCCAGCGGCAGTTGCACGCCGAACAGTTGCTGCCAGCGGTTGGCACCAAAGGCGTTGATGGCTTCCATGACTTCGCCGTCGACCTGGCGAATCCCCAGGTCGGTCAGGCGAATCAGCGGCGGCGCGGCGTAGATCACCGTGGCGAAGATCGCCGGCACCTTGCCCAGGCCGAACAGCATCAGCACCGGGATCAGGTACACGAAGCTGGGCATGGTTTGCATGATATCGAGCAGCGGCATCAGCACCGAACGCAGGCGATTGCTGCGTGCCGACAAAATGCCCAGCGGAATGCCGATCAGCACCGAGATCACCGTGGCGACCATCATCAGCGCCAGGGTCTGCATCAGCTTGTCCCACAGGCCGACCGCGCCCACCAGGAACAGCAAGCCGACGATCACCGCCGTGGTCAGCGCCTTGCGGGTGGCATGCCAGGCAACACCGCCGACGATGGCCAGCATCAGCCACCAGGGAGCTGCACGCAGCAACCCTTCCAGGTTGACGATGGCCCACAGCAGGGTGTCGGAGATGTGCCGGAACACATCGCCGTAATTGGTGACCAGTGAGTCCACCCAACCGTTGACCCAGTCGGCAATGGAAAACGTAAAACTCTCAGGAAACATAGCGTGCTCTCGATCCAGTGGGTTGTGGCCAGGCGCCCGGCTACCCCTCAGGGTAGCCGTGCACACTTGACCTACAAGGCCGCGTCGATTTTCTTGGCTGCGTCTTCACTCACCCAGGCGTGCCAGACTTCAGGATGTTCCTTGAGGAAAATTTTCGCCAGTTTCGGCGACTCAATTCGCTCCTTGGCCATGCGCCCCAGGTTCTGGTTCAGCAGGTCGATGGGCAGGTTGACTTTTTCCAGCACAGCCACCAGTTCCGGGGCTTGTTCGTGGAAGGTCTTGGACAGGCCGACCTTGATGCTCACGCTTTTATCCACACCCGGTTTTTCTTCCAGTTTCACCAAGTCGACCTGGCCCATCAGCGGTGTCGGCGACCAGTAGTAGAACAGGATCGGTTCGCCACGCTTGTAGCTCGACAGCACCGCGGCATCCAACGCCGGGCCGGTGCCTGGACGGAAGTTGGTGTAGCTGCTTTCCAGGCCGTAGCTCTTGAGCATTTCGCTGTTGTCCAGCTCGCAGGTCCAGCCGGCCGGGCAGTTGTAGAAACGGCCCTTGGAGGGTTCTTCCGGGTCTTTGAACACAGAGGCGTACTTGGCCAGGTCGGCGATGTTTTTCAGGCCCGCCGCCTTGGGTTCCAACTTGCGCTTGGCATCACCTTCAACCACATAGCGCGGCACGTACCAGCCTTCGATAGCGCCCACAATCGGCGCACCGACGCCGACGACTTTGCCGGCCTTCTCGGCCTTGTTCCACACTTCGCTGCGGCCAACCCACTCTTCGGCAAACACTTGGATATCGTTGCTGCTCAGGGCGTTTTCCATGGTGATGGAGTTGCCGGGCAGGCTATCGGTTTTGCAGTCGTAGACTTTTTCCAGAACGGTTTGCAGGATGTCGGTGAGCAACATGCCGCTTTCCCAGTTCAGGCCGGCGAACTTCACCGGTTTACCGGATTCACACCAACCGGCCGCCTGGGCGCCAGCAGTGGCCAGCAAGCCCGCGGAGAATACGGTGGCCAACAGGGTCTTGTGCATTTTCATTGTTGTGACGCTCCCAATCATGAAATGGATTACGGCAGTCATTAGGCATCCTGCCCTGTCCACGTCCCCTCAGGCCTGTGGAACCAGCCCGTTTGTCGTCGTTGGTACAGCGCCCTGCTCTAGCGGCAGGATCAGGTGTTCAGGCATCGATCTGGGCCATTTTTTTGCCGCCCAGTAGTACAGCGCGGCGGGAAGTACCAGGCCGATGATCCAGGAAATGTCCACATCCCCCAGGGCCGCCACCAGCGGGCCGGTGTAGAACTTGGTGGAGATGAATGGCAATTGCACCAGCACCCCGAATACGTAGACGCTGATACCGACCGGGTTCCAACGGCCGTAGCGACCGTTCGGATCGGCCAGCGCCGACACGTCATAGCGATCACGAGTGATGCAGTAGTAGTCGACCAGGTTGATCGCACTCCAAGGCGTAAAGAACGCCAGCAGGAACAGGATGAAAGACTTGAATGCACCGAGGAACGAGTGCTGGCCAAGCAAGGCGATCAGGGTCGCCGCGCCAACGATGGCCAGCACGAACACAAGACGCTGCAAGCGCGTGACCTCCAGGCGACCCCGAAAGCCGCTGATGATGGTCGCGATGCACATGAAGCTGCCGTAGGAGTTCAGCGTAGAGATGGTGACCTTGCCGAACGCGATGCTGAAGTACAGCAGCGCAGCCGAGGCCCCCGCACCACCCAGACCTACGATGTAGGCCACTTCATGACCGGCAAATTGCCCGTTGGACATGGCCGCGGCAAACACGCCGAGGATCATCGCCACCTGTGCGCCAACCACCGAACCGGCACCGGCCGCCAGAAAGGTTTTCACCGAGGACGTCGTGCTCGGCAGGTAGCGTGAATAGTCCGCCACGTAAGGGCCGAAGGCGATTTGCCAGGATGCCGCGAGCGACACCGCCAGCAGGAAGCTGCTCCAACTGAAGTGACGGATTTGCAGGAGCGCACCAACGTCGGCCTGGCTCATCAGACGGCTGAACAGGTAGACAAAGGCAATCACGCCAATGACGCTGGCAACGCGGCCGATGAAGTGGATCACCCGGTAGCCGAGCACCGTGACCAGCACGATGACACTGGCGAAGGCCAGGATCCCGACGCTGTCGCTGACACCGAACAATTGGCCCAGCGCCTGACCGGAAAGCACCGTGCCCGTCGCGGTGAAACCGAGGTACATCAAGCAGACCAGTACGATCGGGATCGCCGCGCCATACACACCGAATTGCACCCGGCTGGAGATCATCTGCGGCAGGCCCAGCTTGGGCCCTTGGGCCGCATGCAACGCCATCACGCCACCGCCCAGCAGTTGACCGATCAGCAGGCCGATCAACGACCAGAACACATCACCGCCCAGCACCACGGCCAGGGCCCCGGTGACGATCGCAGTGATCTGCAGGTTGGCACCCAGCCACAGGGTGAACTGGCTCAATAGACGACCGTGTCTTTCCGCTTCCGGGATGTAGTCGATCGAACGCCTTTCGATCAACGGGGTGGTGCTTGCACGCGCATCATTTGCAGCCATGGGTGTTCAACCTCTGATGGATTGTTTTGGGTTCGCCGCCGATCACATGTGGAGGGGGCTTGCTGCCGATGGCAGTGGGTCAGTCGCCAGACCTATTGGCTGATACACCACCATCGGGAGCAAGCCCCCTCCCACATCGGTTACTTGATCATCGGCAGGTTCAGCCCCTGCTCTTTGGCGCAGTCGATCGCGATCTGGTAACCCGCATCGGCATGACGCATCACCCCGGTGGCCGGGTCGTTGTGCAGTACGCGAGCAATCCGCTCAGCGGCTTCGTCGGTGCCGTCACAGACGATTACCATCCCGGAGTGTTGGGAGAAGCCCATGCCCACGCCGCCGCCGTGGTGCAGCGAAACCCAGGTCGCGCCGCTGGCGGTGTTGAGCAAGGCGTTGAGCAGAGGCCAATCGGACACGGCGTCGGAACCGTCCTGCATGGCTTCGGTTTCGCGGTTGGGGCTGGCCACCGAGCCGGAGTCCAGGTGGTCACGGCCGATCACGACCGGTGCCGACAGCTCACCGCTGCGCACCATTTCGTTGAACGCCAGGCCCAGCTTGGCGCGCTGGCCCAGGCCAACCCAGCAGATACGCGCCGGCAGGCCCTGGAAGCTGATGCGCTCGCGCGCCATGTCCAGCCAGTTGTGCAGGTGGGCGTCGTCGGGGATCAGCTCCTTGACCTTGGCGTCGGTCTTGTAGATGTCCTGCGGGTCACCGGACAGCGCCGCCCAACGGAACGGGCCGATGCCACGGCAGAACAGCGGGCGGATATACGCCGGTACGAAGCCTGGGAAGTCGAACGCATTTTCCACGCCCTCTTCCTGCGCCATCTGGCGGATGTTGTTGCCGTAGTCGAAGGTCGGGATGCCTTGCTTCTGGAATTCCAACATGGCTTTGACGTGCACGGCCATCGACTGCTTGGCGGCCTTGATCACGGCCGCCGGTTCGGTCTTGGCGCGGGCGCGGTATTCGTCCCAGGTCCAACCGGCCGGCAGGTAACCGTTGAGCGGGTCGTGGGCGCTGGTCTGGTCGGTGACCATGTCCGGACGCACGCCGCGCTTGACCAGTTCCGGCAGGATTTCGGCGGCGTTACCCAGCAGGGCGATGGAAATCGCCTTGCCCTCTTTGGTGTACTTGGCAATGCGCGCCAGGGCGTCGTCGAGGTCGGTGGCTTGTTCGTCGACGTAACGGCTGTTCAGGCGGAAATCGATGCTGACTTGCTGGCATTCAATGTTCAACGAGCAGGCGCCAGCCAGGGTTGCAGCCAGTGGTTGAGCGCCGCCCATGCCGCCGAGGCCGGCGGTCAGTACCCAACGGCCCTTGAGGTCGCTGTTGTAATGCTGGCGACCGGCTTCGACGAAGGTTTCGTACGTGCCTTGGACGATGCCCTGGCTGCCGATGTAGATCCAGCTGCCGGCGGTCATCTGGCCGTACATGGCCAGGCCCTTGGCATCCAGTTCGTTGAAGTGTTCCCAGCTGGCCCAGTGCGGCACCAGGTTGGAGTTGGCGATCAGCACGCGCGGCGCATTGGTGTGGGTCTTGAACACGCCGACCGGTTTGCCGGATTGCACCAGCAGGGTTTCGTCGTCATTCAGGTGGGTGAGGCTTTCGACGATCTGGTCGTAGCACTCCCAGTTGCGCGCTGCACGGCCAATACCACCGTACACCACCAGTTCTTTCGGGTTCTCGGCCACTTGCGGGTCAAGGTTGTTCATCAGCATGCGCAGCGGCGCTTCGGTCAGCCAGCTTTTGGCGGTGAGCTTATTACCGCGGGCGGCACGGATTTCGACGTCACGGTATTTTGTAGGCCTTGCTTTCGAAAAATCGGTCACAGCTGGACTCCTCGGCATGATGCGCGAACATGGACGGTGCGAAGGAGAGTCTTACGCACACATCTTTACTTGTACATACAAGCATATGCAATCAAGCGGCCAACTTTCTGAGGAAGGTGTTCGGATTTTTTTGGAAAGCGCGTTCGAGCCTTGGAAATTAAGGCTTGGAGGGATGATGAAATTTCTTACGAAGGCGTTTTATAGCGAGGGGGGGTTGTCACGACAGCGCGGTTTTGCGCCACGCTGGGGCGTTCGGTAACAAAATGGTGCGGGACCTGGAAACAGGTCGCAAGAACAGTGGGAAACAAATGTGGGAGGGGGCTTGCCCCGGTACAAACCGGGGACATCGTTTACATTTCTAACCGGGGACATGGTTTACAGGT
>NZ_JBXAFK010000056.1:0-51109 GCF_058793055.1 Pseudomonas sp. MPR-R2A5 | reverse complement strand
CCTGAATGAACGCGGCGCCTGTGAGTTTTTCGCGAGCAAGAACTAGGCGTCCCCCTCGCTCCTACAAAAAAGCCTTAGCTGACGGGCATCAGGCTTCAGTCGGTGATAAAGCGCACGCCTGGCTTGGCGCGTTCATCCACCACCAGCTCGAAAACATCCGGCCGGGCGTAATGCCCCACCACATCGTAGTCATACCGCGCGCGCACTAAATCGTCAGTGTCGATCTGCGCGGTCAGCAGCCCCGCCTCCCCCAGCAACGGCCCAGCCAGGATGTCGCCCATGGGGCCGATAATCACGCTGCCACCTGCGATCAACGGGCGCTCTGAAGGCCAGTTGGCAACCTCGATGCCCAGCGCCTGAGGCGAAGCCTGCACCTGGCACGCACTGACCACAAAGCAACGCCCTTCGTGCGCCACATGACGCATGCTCACCTGCCACATCTCACGCTCGTCCACCGTCGGCGCGCACCACACTTGCACGCCCTTGGCGTACATCGCCGTACGCAGCAGCGGCATCATGTTTTCCCAGCACACCGCGCCACCGACCCGCCCTACCGCCGTGTCGATCACCGGCAAGGTGGAGCCATCGCCCTTGCCCCAGATCAAACGTTCGGTGCCAGTGGGCATCAGCTTGCGGTGCTTGGCCACCAGACCGCCAGACGGTTCGAAATACAGCACGGTGCAATACAGGGTGCTGCCACTGCGCTCGATCACACCCAGGACCAGGCTCGCGCCGGTACGGGCCGACAACCCCGCCAGCGCCTCGGTCTCGGTGCCCGGCACATCGATGGCATTGGCGAAATAACGCGCAAAGGCTTCGCGCCCCTCGGGCAGGCGATAACCCAGTTGCGTGCCGAAACCTTCACCTTTGGGGTAACCGCCCAGGAGCGCCTCCGGCATCACCACCAGTTGCGCGCCGCTGCGCAGGATTTCGTCTTCATAAGCCAGGATTTGCGCGAGGGTCTCGGCCTTGCCGCCCGGCAAGGCACCGATTTGCAATGCAGCCACAATAGAAACAGGCATCACGATCATTCCAAGTAGTGGGGGGTTGCCCATTCTCGGGCCAGGCTCGATCATGAATAAAGCCCACTTCAGTGCTAAATGATATGAGCCAAATGAATATCGCCCAGGTCGACCTGAACCTGCTGAAAACCTTCGAAGCCCTGCACGATGAGTCCAGCGCCAGCCGCGCGGCGTTGCGCCTGGGTGTGACGCAATCGGCCATCAGCGCGGGGTTGCGCCGCTTGCGCGAACTGTATGGTGATCAGTTGTTCGTGCGTACCGGCCGGGGCCTGGCGCCGACCTTGCGCGCCAATCAACTCAAGCCGGTGATCAGTGAGGCACTGGACCGCTGCCGACAAAGCCTGGCGATGACCCATCCGGATAACCCGAACTATCAAGGGCGATCGATCGTGGTGGGGCTGTCCGACGACTTCGAGATCGCCTATGGCCGTCGGCTGATGGACGTCATCGCACAGCGTCTGCCGAAACTCAGGGTGATCTTCCGTCAGACCCACAGCCAGATCGTCGCCGGTGCCCTGCTCGATCGCACCCTGGACCTGGCGATCACCGCCGGCGGGTTTGCCGAACGCAGGCTGAGCCGGCTAGTACTGGGGGAAGGTGATTATCGCTGCCTGGTGGACGCCCACAGCCTGGCGCCGGGCCAGCACGGCATCAGCCTGGCGGAGTTCGTGGCGCGTGAGCACATCCTGGTGTCGTCGGGCGGGTTTATCGGGATCACCGATGAGGGGCTGGCGGCACAGGGGTTGAGCCGCCAGGTGTGCGCCTCGACCAGCCATTTTGCCGCACTGCCATTCCTGCTCAAGGGCAGCCAGGCAGTGGCAACCATTCCCGGGCATGCGGCCGAGGCCATCGCCGGCCTCACCGGGCTTTGCGTACTGCCCTGCCCGCTGGCGCTGCCCCGCTACCCGGTGGAACTGGGCTGGCGTACACAGGCCCAGTTAGACCCGCTGCTGCTCAAGGTGCGCGAAGCGATCAGCGCCAGTTTTACTTGGCCGCCATCAGCTTGTTGACTTCACTGCGCACCATGTTCGAGAACTCCGGCGGCGACATGCCGTCAAGTTCCGCGCGTACCCATTCAGCCCACTTGCCCTTGCGCTTGGCACGTTCGCCGAACAACCGGGCGGCTTCGCCCTTGGCCTTGCCCAGGTTACTTTGCCACAGGTCGTAGAGACGGGACTTTTCATCTTCCAGCTCGGCGCGTTCGGCGAGGGTCTTGTTGGCGAGATTGAAGCTCATGTTGAATTACCTGCTGCACAAATAGGTGACATCTTACACTGTAGGTCGAAATTTCCTGATTCAGATTTTGCCCAGAACCCGTGCCTGGCAAAAAAACTGCAACTTTTGCCATCGCCCGGCACTCCATTGTTCACTGTCACATTTACCTGCAAGGAGTCACACAATGGCCCGCAAAACCGCTGCCCAAGCTGTTGAAGATCAAATCAAGGATCAAGCCTTCAGCGAACTCACGGCGCTGATCGAAGAATCGGACAAACTGCTCAAGAGCAGCGCCTCGCTGGTGGGCGAAGAAGGTGAAACCCTGCGCGAGCAGGTCGCCATCAAACTCAAGCAAGCGCTGGACTCGGTGTCCAACGTGCGCGAGCGCAGTAAGCCGGTGGTCGATGCCACCGAGACCTACATCGGTGGCCACCCATGGCAGACCGTGGCTATCTCGGCGGGCTTCGGCCTGGTCGTCGGCCTGTTGCTCGGCCGCCGTAACTGATGCGCCAGGGGCTGCGCCCATGGCGCCGCCCCTTTCAGTCTTCGAGCAGCGCCTGCAACTGCGCCAGGTCCTGCGCTTGCAGTTCAATCCCCTGCTGTTGCGACTTCGCCCGCGTGCGATGACGTCGATCCCCCGGTAAACGCCGCAACCCCACCGCATGCATCTGCCGCACCAGTTCCTGGCTGCGCTCGGCAAAGCTTTGCCCAGCTGTTTTGCTCGGGTCGATGACAATCAGCAATTGCCCGGTCCAGGGGGTACGCGCGCCTGGGTGATCGGCCCAGTTGAACTCGAAGGAGAAGTTGCCCCCGGTCAGGGCGGCGGCCAGCAATTCGACCATCATCGACAACGCCGAGCCCTTGTGCCCGCCGAAGGGCAACAGCGCGCCGCCTTCCAATATGGCCTTGGGGTCCTGGGTCGGCTGACCGAGGCTATCGACGCCCATGCCCGGCGGCAATCGCTCGCCCTTGCGCGCGGCAATCTGTACGTCGCCATGGGCGATAGCACTGGTGGCCAGGTCGAACACGATGGGCAAGCCATCGGCACGGGGGGCGGCAAAGGCGATGGGATTGGTGCCGAACAGTGGCCGATCGGCGCCATGGGGCACCACGCAGGTCATGCTGTTGACCACGCTCAACGCCACCAACCCTTCCTCGGCAAAGGGCTCGACGTCCGGCCACAGTGCCGCGAAGTGATGGGAGTTATGGATGGCCAGCAGCGCAATGCCGGCGCTGCGGGCCTTGTCCACCAGCAGTGCACGGGCCGCTTCAAGGGCCGGCTGGGCGAAGCCGTTGCAGGCGTCCACCCGCACGAAGCCGGAGGCGACATCCGTGACCACGGGCGTGGCTTTGCCATCGACCCAACCGCTGGCCAGCGTGCTCAGGTAGCCGGGAATGCGGAAGATTCCGTGACTGTGCGCGCCGTCGCGCTCGGCGCTGGCGCAATTGCGCGCCAGGATCGAGGCAACCTCAGGCGAGGTGCCGTGCTTCACGAAGATGGCATGCAGCAACCCCACCAGGTCATTGAAACCAATGAACACTGAAGGACTGTCAACTATCGGGGACTGGGCAGACATCTGTAGCTCCGATTTTGTAATTGGAAGAGACAACAAGAATCCAGACCGTTGATTAAACAACGCCCCCTGTGGCTGCTGTCAACGGGCGCTTCAGTTATCTATCGCCATATGCCCTGTGGCGAGCGGGCTTGTTGTGGCGAGCGGGCTTGCCCCGCGTTGGGGCACGAAGCGGCCCCATTACAGGCGATGTGTTTTTAACTGACACACCGCGGTGCCTGGTGTTGGGGCTGCTGCGCAGCCCAACGCGGGACAAGCCCGCTCACCACAACAAGCTCGATCACCACAACAAGCCTGCTCGCCACAACAGCCCCGTCTGCCGGGCGTTAAGGTTGATCAGCCATGGCCGTTCCGGTGCCTCGCAACACAGGGATGGTAGGAGTGACGGACTCATACCCCCAGTTTTCTCGGCTTTCAAACGAGAATAAATTCCAATTGAAGTGCAATTGCCATCATGGCTGTTCTCGCTATCCGGCTGTGGAGGTTAGAATGCGGGAAATCAGGATGAGTTAATGAGCGAAAAGTCCCTTTCAGAAGCCGAATATGACGCCATCACCGACGCCGCCGCGCATTGGTGCATGCGTATGCATGCGAGTGATTGCACGTCGGGCGAACGGCAGGCCTTTCAGCAGTGGCACGACGCTCATCCGCTGCATGCGTTCGAATACGCAGCGATGCTGGAAATCTGGGACGTGGCCGATCATTTGCCACGCAATGAGGCGGCCTCGGCGGGGATGCCGCTCAAACCACGCAGCCGGCTGCGCACCTATGCCGTTGCCGCAGCGATCAGCCTCGCGGCCCTGCCCCTGGTAGCCTTTACCGGCTGGGAAGCGGGTTGGCTGCCCAGCTCCTATGAGCGCTTCGAGGCCACCAACGGCTTACGCCAGGTCACATTGGGCGATGGCAGCCAGGTGGAACTCAACCTCGGCACCGAACTGGTCTACAGCCACTACAAGGACCAGCGCCAGGTCACGCTGAAAAAAGGCGAGGCGTTTTTCAAGGTCAGCCATGACCGCGCCCATCCTTTTATCGTGCGGGCCGGCGAAGGCCAGGTGCGAGTCACCGGCACGCAGTTCAATGTCTGGAAATATGACGACCAGGTACGGGTGATGCTGCTCGAAGGCTCGGTGCAGATTTCCAGCGACAAGGCGCATGGCAGCGTGCCACTGACGCCAGGCATGCAGGCCAGCTACCAGCAGGGCGATGCCACCCCTCGAATCAGTTCGATGAACCCCAACGACTCCGCCCTGGCCTGGCGCCAGGGCAAGCTGGTGCTCGACAACCTGGCCCTGGCCGATGCCCTGCCCCTGATCAATCGCTACCTCAACAAGCCGGTCATGCTGGCGGATGCCAACACCGGGGCAATCCGCATCGGTGGCATCTACAACACCAGTGAAGTCAATAGCCTTATCCCTTCCCTGCCCAAGGTACTGCCGGTCTACCTGACCCAGAACCAGGACGGCAATCCCGTCCTCAACGCCATCCCGCGTAAAGCCCCCAAAGGCTGAACCCTGCGTTTGCACAGGCAGGCTCGCTTGGGCCTGCGGTGTCCATTTTTGAAACACCTCCCGTCCCTGGACCGCCCGTGCTGAGCCATTTCATCGTTTTGTCATGTGCGGTGTTACAGCACTGATACAACCAGGTGAAGCGTTTTTGCTGGGTTCGGGTCAGCGTGCACCTGGGCCATGGTGTTTCAACCATGAAACAACGCAGCCACTACTTTGCCCGCCAACATTCATAAGCTATTGAATAATAAAAAATATTAAAAAGCGGCACGCGTTCTGCTCTATTCCTCACAGCGCTGTTTAGGGTCAGCGCGCAGAAAAAAGGAATGCTGCCGTGGTCACTCACACTTCGGGCTCATTGAGCCTTCTGCTGATCAGCTGCGTACTCGGTGCCAGCGTGAGCGCTCCAGTGCTCGCTGCAGGTGACGGTGTGATCGTGACGGGCCGCGACGTACAAGGCCACATGTACGGTCGACCTTCATTCGGTAAAGACCCCTACCCCACCACTGCCAACGCCAATCCAAGCCGCGAGATCATCAGCGCCACAGGCGAACTCAGCGACATGGACATCGGCAGTATCAGCAGCGGCTCGAGCATTACCCGCGTGGTCCTGCCTGGCGGCAATATCCCTGGCCTCAACAACACCCAAGGCAGTGTATCGACACTCGGCTCCGGGACAGCGGTCAGCCACGGTGCCGGCGCCGCCATAGGCGGTCAGATCAGTGACTCGATCCAGCGTGGCATGGCGCCGCTGAACAACATCGGCAGCATGATGGGGGGCAAATAATGAATCGTTCCCTGCTGATTCTGGCCCTGCTGGGCAGCGCCTCGGCCCTGGCCGACAACACGGCGGTAATCACCAATAGCGGCCAGGCCTATAACGGCAACCTGATGATCAACCAGGCCGCCGGCGACCAACAGCAAACCGCCAACAACCGCGCCGTCGCACTCGGTGGCCAGGCCACCACCCGCAATCTCCAGAACCTGAACGGCAAGGTCGACCCCTCCCTGAATGCCAAGGCGGCAATCGAGGGCACCTCTTTTACCAATGGCAACGGCATGTTGGGCATCAACCAGTCAGCCGGGGCCAATAACCAATTAATCAATGCCGTGCGGATCAGCGTCAACCCTGGCCCGCAAAGCATCGACGACAGCGTCCTGTTGCAACAGAACACGACGACGCTGGCAACCGACTCAGGGCTCACCCCCACCACTGGCAGCCGCCAGGTCGTGACAAGCGACCAGGCCTTCACCGGCAGCCGAGGAGTGATTCAGGTGAACCAGAGTGCTGGGGTGGGGAACCGAGTGGCTAACACCCTGGGCATCACTATCAAGTAAACGCTTGGTAGCACACGTTAGACCGTACCAACACTTAACCAACTAATAGAAGCAAGGAGAAACACCATGAAACCTCAAATGGCTCTGAAACCTCTGGTTTTCGCTCTGGCTGCACTCATGGCTGCTGCTGCTCAAGCAAATGGTGGTGGCTGGCACCCTGCGCCTCAACCAACCGGGGTTGTTGCCTCTGTTGTCACGGATGTACAAAACAGCGCAGGCAACAAGTTCGATGACACCAAAACCGAAAACAATGCCTCTGCCGATAACTCGGTTAATGGCAACAGCGGTAACACCGGGGTTAACGTTCAAGCAGGCAGTGGCAACCAGGCCGACAACTCTGGCGCCATCTCCAGCGCCAAAGGTGACTTTGCAACAGTATTCGCTGTCGTCGATGTCAATCAAAACAGCGGGCTGAACAACTTCGTCAACAAAGGCACCCAGAACAACGCCTCCCTGGACAACTCGGTTAACGGCAACTCCGGCAACCTGGGCTACAACGGCCAGGCCGGCCAAGGTAACCAAGGTAAAAACAACCTGGCAATCACCACTGCAGATGGCAAAAACATCGCAGCGGCCGCCAACACCGAGCAAAACTCGCTCGCCAACAACTACCTCAACGCCGCCGCTACCAGCCACGGGTATGGCTATGGCAGCAAACCTCAGTACGTGTCGAACAACTCCAGCCTCGACAACTCGGTTAACCGCAACTCCGGCAACGTAGGTGTGAACCTGCAATCCGGCGCCGGCAACCAAGGCAGCAACAGCCTGTCGATCGGTCAAGGTTGCACCGTCTGCGCCAGCGGCGTGCGCTTCTGATCCAACGGGGCCTTGGCAACAAGGCCCTTTTTATTCCAGTGTCCGACAGGTCATACGATCATGCGCCTCGCGACCCTTAGCCTCTTGATGTTGCTCACCGGCCCAACCTGGGCGGGCACCATGGCAATCTCCGCCATGCCCGGCGGTGCAGTCATCTACAAGAAGGTCGAGAGTATCCGTGAGCGCCGGTTCGCCAACCTGGTGGAACAGAAAACCGATTTCAGCTGCGGTGCTGCGGCACTCGCCACCATTCTGCGCCAGGGTTACTGGCTGGACGTCGACGAAGACCACGTCATCAAAGGCATGCTGGTCAATGCAGACCAGGACCTGGTACGTACCCAGGGCTTTTCCATGCTGGACATGAAGCGCTACCTCGAAAGCATCGGCATGCGTGCCCGGGGCTACAAGATCGGACCAGAAACCCTGGTGACCGTGAAGATCCCCGTAGTGGTGCTGCTGGAGATTCGTGGCTACAAGCACTTCGTGGTGATGCAGCGCGCGGACAAGGACTGGGTCTATATCGGCGACCCGGTACTGGGCCACAAGCGCTATTCGCGTGACGACTTCCTCAAGGGTTGGAATGGCATCGTCTTCGCCGTGCTGGGTGAAGGTTATGACAAGGCCAACGCCTTGCTCGACCCGCCCACGCCGCTGACCGCCAAGAACAAGTTGAATGAGTTCAGGCCGGTAGGCGATGCCGAGCTGATGGATTTCGGTTTCATCCAGAGCGACTTCTTCTGAAGAAGCGCATAAGGGGCAGGACGCTCCAGGAGCTGAAGATGAACACTTCCCGTTGGCTGACGGTCCTGTGTCTGACAGCCTCAATACCCGCTTATGCTTCATCGGGGTTCCAACCCATCGAACTCAAGGATTCGGAAATGGCCGAACTGCGCGGCCGCTATGTGATGCCGGGGCGAATCATCAGCTTCGGTATTGTCATGAGCAGTACCTGGACCAACGCCGTGGGCGACACCATCACCGGCAAGGCCAGCATGCAGATCGACTCAGCGACCATTACCCCACAATTCTACGTGCAGACCACCGGCTCCACCGGTACCGGCACCAACCAGAACACCGGCACCGGTAATGTCGTCGGCGGCGCGGGCCTGGGCACAGGCACGGGCGTGACCCAAAGCGTACGCACCGCCGGCGACGGCAACACCGCTTACAACAATGTCGGTATCAACGTCACTGAAAACGGCTTTGCACCGTCCAACATCGTCCAGTCCGGGCAAGTGCTGGTAGCCGGCGGCACTGTGACCGGCGACAGCGCGGCAGGCCGTGTGAGTGTCTCGGCCAACAACGGCGGCTTGCAGATGGCGATTCTGGCCAACCATAACCAAGGCAATAGCCTCCAGCAGATCGGCGGCGGCCAAGTGCTGCAAGGCACGGTGTTGACCGGCAATACCAACTTCGTCAACAACATGACCCAACTCAACGTGGTAATGGGCAATAACGGACTGAACAACCCGGCGTTGAACTGCAATCTGGATCAACTCAAAGGCCTGCGCACTCTCGGTTATTGAACTACGCTGACCCTCGACACTTTTTGCATTAGAAAAGGACGGCTTATTTCATGCATCGATCATTATCGCTACGTGCAGTGGTCTGTTTAAGTACGCTCTTGCCCGCATCCATCTTGTATGCCGCGCCAGACGCAGATATTGAGACACTCAAACAAGAGCTTCTGGAACTCAAGCAGCGGTACGAGGTGCAGCAAAAAGCCCTGGCAGTGTTGGAACAACGGGTGCGCCAGGTCGAAGATCAACCGGCCACGCCGGCGCCCAAGCGCCTGGCCAAGTCTCCGGCAGACTTCCAGAAAGGCAACAAGACCGTCGCGGGAACGGGTGCCGCTGCGGCATCCGGCGGCGCGGGCGGTGGCGGCAGTTCTTATGGCCAGTCGCTCAAGGACGATTCGGCCCCTGCGCAAAGCGTGAGCAACCTCTACAACGAAGCCAGCGGCTTCTTCGGGAATGGCAAGTTCAGCTTTGAAACCGGCATCACTTACGCGCATTACGATGCCCGGCAGTTGACCCTCAACGGGTTCCTGGCCCTGGACTCGATCTTCCTGGGCAACATCAACCTGGACCGTATCAAGGCTGATAACTGGACCCTGGATTTGACCGGGCGCTACAACGTCGACAACCGCTGGCAGTTCGACGTCAACGTGCCGGTGGTGTACCGCGAATCGACCTACCAGTCGAGCGGCGCCGGCAACGATGCCACTGCCACCTCTGAAGCAAGCGTAACCCGCGATCCAACCATCGGCGACGTAAACTTCGGCGTGGCGTACAAATTCCTCGACGAAACCCCTACTTTGCCGGACGCGGTGGTTTCGTTGCGCGTCAAGGCGCCTACCGGTAAAGAGCCGTTTGGCATCAAGCTGGTCAGGCAAACCACCAACGACAACCTCTATGTGCCGGAAAGCCTGCCTACCGGTAACGGCGTCTGGTCGATCACACCGGGCATCTCGCTGGTCAAGACCTTCGACCCGGCGGTGCTGTTTGGCTCGTTCTCGTACACCCACAACTTCGAAGATTCGTTTGACGACATCAGCAGTGACGTCAACCAGAAAGTCGGCGGCAAAGTCAGCCTGGGCGACAGCTTCCAGCTCGGCGTCGGCGTTGCCTTCGCGCTGAACGAGAAGATGAGTATGTCGTTCTCGGTCTCCGACCTGGTACAACGCAAAAGCAAGCTCAAGCCTAACGGCGGCGACTGGCAATCGGTGGTCTCCAGCGACGCCAATGCGGGCTACTTCAACGTGGGCATGACCATTGCGGCATCGGATAACCTGACGATCGTGCCGAACCTGGCGATCGGCATGACGGATGATGCGCCGGACTTCACCTTCAGCTTGAAATTCCCGTATTACTTCTAGCGGCATCGGGACACGGAGCGTCCCAGCCGGTGTTCCTTGGCTGCGCAAGGGGACGTTTGACAAAGGAAAAGCCCCGCAACGATAAGGGTCGTTGCGGGGCTTTTCGGTTTACCCGCCCTAGCGGATCTGGTGTTTGTGCAGCAACCGGTAGAACGTCGGCCGGGAAACGCCCAACACACGGGCCGCGACGCTCAGGTTGTCACTGTGCCGGTTGAGCACATCGCACAGCGCCTGGCGTTCGGCGCGGTGCTTGTAATCGTCCAGTGTAGCCATCGGCGAAGAAATTGCCTGTTCGCCTTCCAGGCCCAGATCAACGGCTTCGATCTGCCGCCCTTCAGCCAACACCAGGCCACGCCGTACGCGGTTGGCCAGTTCACGTACATTGCCCGGCCACGGGTGTTGCCCCATGGCGACCAGGGCGCCCTCGCTGAAACTGCGCGGGCGCCGGCCGGTTTCCTGGCTGTAGAAGCGTGAAAAGTGATTGGCCAACATCGCCACATCACCGTGGCGTTCGCGCAGGGGCGCGGTGACCACTTGCAGCACATTCAGGCGGTAATACAGGTCTTCGCGAAACGTGCCCTTGGCCACCGCCGCTTCCAAGTCAACATGGGTCGCCGCCAGCACACGCACATCCACGGGGATGGGCTGGCTGCCGCCGACCCGTTCAATCTGTTTTTCCTGAAGAAAGCGCAGCAGGTTGGCTTGCAGTTCCATCGGCAAATCGCCGATTTCATCGAGGAACAGCGTGCCGCCGTTCGCCGCCTCGATCCGCCCGACCTTACGCTGATGGGCGCCGGTAAACGCGCCTTTTTCATGGCCGAACAGCTCAGACTGAATCAGGTGTTCGGGGATCGCCCCGCAGTTGATCGCTACAAACGGCTTGGCATGGCGCTGGGATTGCCGATGCAGGGTCTTGGCGACCAGTTCTTTACCCGTACCGCTGTCGCCGCGAATCAGTACCGGCGACTCCGTGGGCGCCAGCTTCGACAATAGTTTGCGCAACTCGCGGATCGGCCGGCTGTCGCCAAGCAATTCATGTTCGGGCTCGTTGACCGGGGCATGGCCCTTGCCTCGCAGGCGCGCCATGCCAAAGGCGCGGCCCAGGGTGACCTGCACCCGGGAGACATCGAATGGCAGGGTGTGGAAGTCGAAGAACCACTCGCAGACAAAATCACCGACGTTCTGCAGGCGCAACACTTCCTGGTTGAGCACGGCGATCCACTCGGTACCACTGCGGCTGATCAGCTCCTTGACGGCCTCGGGACGCTCCAGGTGATAAGGCTGCAAACGCAGCAAGCCCACATCGCAGGACCGGTCTCCCACCGCTTCCAGGGTACAGCTGTCCACCTCCCACCCGGCAGAGCGCAGGCCAGGCAATAGCGCATGGCAGTCATCGCAGGGATCGACCACAAGCAAACGGCGCTGGACAGGTGTAACAACCATGACTATTCCTTGGCGCCAAAAATAGTAAAGTTATTTAGAAACAACAGTTTGTGACGCCTGGCGATAACACTAGCAAGGTATTGACGCGGCGCTTGTACCATTTCGCTATAAGTGCGGGCAAAAAGCCATCTGCCTGCGATTCCGGGTAAAAAGTTGCTTCGCCTGGAGACTTACATTGCGCTTTCAAAACAGCCGCTTACATGACTTCAATCAGGGAAAGTTGAAAATTGTTGCTCTAACATGTGACCCGTACCCCATCATCGTGCATCAGTACAAGTAACCGCCGCACGGACTGCCCAACCGCCGGCACTTAATTGAATGGGCAATGAGAGAGAAGACCCACATGAACGCCCCGCTCCGCATCAACGAAGCTCTTTTGATCGCAGACCGTGCTTTCCAGCCCTTTCAGTGTGTGGCCTGGCACGATGGCAATGGCGCCCTCAGCCTGAGCGTCGTCGACCGCACCAACAAACGTATCGGCCGCAAACAGCTGTCGTCGAGTGCCTACACCGACCCGGCACAACTGGAAGACTTGTTGTTGCAAGCCCGCGCCGAACTCGACAAAGATGGCTACCAGTTACAGTCCTGGGCAATGCCCAAGTAAATCGGCGCGGCAACTTCCGATCATTGCCCCATTGCAAAACAATGATCGGAAGTTCGCTGTTAGAGTACAGGCGGTTTAACTTTTCGCCCTGACTGCGCCGCAAGAATAAACCGTTCGATCGCTTCGGCTGCACCGTCTTCGAGATTACTGCCGGTGACAACATTGGCCTGGCGCTTGACGCTTTCTTCAGCCTGCCCCATGGCAATCGACAACCCCGCCACCTGAAACATCGCCGGGTCGTTGCCGCCGTCGCCGATGACCGCCGTCTGCTCCAGCGGCACCCCGAGGTGCGCCGCCAGGGTCTTCAAGGCTTCACCCTTGTTGGCCTTCATCGCCGTCACATCCAGGTAGATCGGTTGCGAACGCGATACCTGGGCCAGCCCCTGCACCTTGGGCTGCAATTGCGCTTCAAGTTCCACCAGCAATGGCGCGTTGCGGCTGGCGGCGACGATCTTGTCGACCCGATCCAGGTACGGCTCAAAACTCTCGACCACTCGCGGCCCATACCCCAAACCAGCAGCTTCCACCGCTACCATGGGGCCGGACGGATCGCGCCGCAGCCATTCACCGTCGGCAAACACCCAGACTTCCACGTCCGGCACCCCGGAAAACAGCGCCAACGTCACCAGCGCCGCCTCCGCGGGTAAATAATGCGCCACCAGCACAGTGCCATCAGGGTTGACCAACGTGCCGCCATTGAAGCCGGCCACGGGCACGTCGATGCCGAACGCTTCGATCATCTGCAACATCGCCTTGGGCGGGCGTCCGCTGGCCAGGCTGAACAGTACCCCGGCAGCGCGCAAGGCACGCACCGTGTCGAGGGTGCGCTGGGTCGGGGTGTGATCAGGACGCAGCAAGGTGCCGTCCATATCACTCAATACAAACCGGACGGGATGGATCGCTGCGTCACTCATCCGAGCGAATGCCAGGCACGGCCATCGCGGGCCAGCAACGCATCGGCCGCCGCCGGACCATCTTCACCGGCCTTGTAGGCCTGGATCCCGTCGTCCTCTTTCCACGCATCGAGAAACGGCTGCACCGCACGCCAGCCGTTTTCGATGTTGTCGGCGCGCTGGAACAAGGTCTGGTCTCCGGTCATGCAGTCGTAGATCAAGGTTTCGTAACCGGTCGACGGTTGCATCTCGAAGAAGTCCTCGTAGGCAAAACCCAACTCGATATTGGCCATGTCCAATGTCGGCCCGGGCCTTTTAGCCAGCAGGTCGAACCACATGCCTTCATTGGGCTGGATCTGGATCTTCAGGTAGGTGGGCTTGAGCTCATCGACCTCGGTATCGCGAAACTGTGCATACGGCGCCGGCTTGAAGCAGATCACGATCTCGGTGTCGCGAATGCTCATGCGCTTGCCGGTACGCAGGTAGAACGGCACGCCGACCCAACGCCAGTTGTCGATCATCACCTTGAGGGCGACAAACGTCTCGGTGCTGCTGTCGGGCGCCACGTTGGCTTCCTCGCGGTAGCCGGGCAGCGCCTTGCCACCGATCTCACCGGCGGTGTATTGCCCGCGCACCGAATTGGCCCGCGCATCTTCCAGGGACCAGGGGCGTACAGCCCCGATCACCTTGGCCTTCTCGCCCCTTACTGCATCGGCGCCAAACGCCGCCGGTGGCTCCATGGCCACCATCGCCAGCAACTGGAACAGATGGTTGGGCACCATATCGCGCAAGGTGCCGGTTTTTTCGAAGAAATTACCCCGGGTTTCCACGCCCACCGTTTCCGCCGCGGTGATCTGCACGTGGTCGATGTAATGGTTGTTCCAGAACGCTTCGAACAGCACGTTGGAGAAACGACTGATCAAGATGTTCTGCACCGTCTCCTTGCCCAGGTAATGGTCGATGCGATAGATCTGCTTCTCGCTCATCACTTTGAGCAGGCTGGCATTCAGCGCTTCGGCAGTGGCCAGGTCGGAGCCAAAGGGCTTTTCGATCACCACGCGGCGGAAGCTGTCATCGGTTTCCGTCAACAAGCCGGCACTGCCCAGGCGCTGCACCACTTCACTGAAGAAGCGCGGCGCGGTGGCCAGGTAGAACACCGCGTTGCCGGTGCCACTGTCGGCGATCTTCTTGCCGATGTCGGCGTAGGTGCTGTCGTCGAGGAAGTCGCCCTCGACGTAGCTGATGCCCTTGGCCAGCTGCGCCCACAGTTTTGGGTCCAGGGCATTGTCGGCGTTACCCCTGACCTTCCCGGCAGCTTCGGTGCGAATGAAGTCCTCGAGTTTCTTGGCGAAGTCGGCATCGCTGATGGCGTTGTGATCAACGCCGACAATGCGCAGGCCATCGCCCAGCAGGCCGTCACGGCTGAGGTTGTACAGCGCCGGCATGAGCAGGCGCTTGACCAGGTCGCCGTGGGCGCCAAACAGAAACAGGGTGGTGGGAGGAGCGGGTTCGGCCTTGGTTTTTTTGCCGTTGGCGGTCATTTTTTGGAAGTCTCCACATGACCACCAAAGCCGAAGCGCATGGCAGACAGCATCTTGTCACCGTAGGTGCTCTGCTGGCGGGAACGGAAACGCGCGAACAGCGACGTGGACAGCACCGGCACCGGCACGGCTTGCTCCATGGCGGCCTCGATGGTCCAGCGGCCTTCGCCACTGTCGGCAACGGAGCCGGAGTAGCCGTCGAGTTTCGGGTCGGTGGCCAGGGCATCGGCGGTCAGGTCCAGCAACCAGGACGACACCACGCTGCCACGGCGCCAGACTTCGGCGATATCGGCAACGTTCAGGTCAAAGCGCTGGTCTTGCGGCAGGTTTTCCGAGTTCTTGGTCTTGAGAATGTCAAACCCTTCGGCAAACGCCTGCATCATCCCGTACTCGATGCCGTTGTGGATCATCTTGACGAAGTGCCCGGAACCCGCAGGGCCCGCATGGATATAGCCATGCTCGGCGCGGGGGTCAGCGGCAGCGGAGCGGTCCTTGGTGCGCGGGATATTGCCCAGGCCCGGCGCCAGGCTGGCGAAGATCGGGTCGAGTCGCTGCACGGTCTCGGTGTCGCCACCGATCATCATGCAGTAACCGCGCTCCAGCCCCCAGACGCCGCCGGACGTGCCGACGTCGACATAGTGCAGGCCTTTTTCCGACAACGTCTTGGCGCGACGAACATCGTCCTTATAGTTGGTGTTGCCGCCGTCGATGATCACATCACCGTCTTCCAGCAGTTCGCTCAACTCATTGATGGTGTTTTCAGTGGGGTCGCCTGCCGGCAACATGACCCAAACGGCGCGAGGCTTTTGCAGCCCGGCAACCAGGGCTTTCAAGTCGGCGACGCCGGTGGCGCCCTCCTCGCTCAAGCCTTTGACAAATGCTTCGTTACGGTCGTAAACAACGGTGGTATGCCCATTGAGCATCAGGCGCCGTGCAATATTCCCGCCCATGCGGCCTAGTCCGATAATCCCCAGTTGCATGTGCTGATGCTCCTAACTACTCAAAAAATGTGTGCCTAGTTTATAGCGCAATGAAGCTATTGAGGGTTAGTCCAGCGCGGATGGCGGTAGTTTCATGACAAAAAAGTAGCCATCGTTTCACCATCACGCCGACAAAAGTCACACGACCATCAAAAATAAAAAAGTTCCCTTGATACGAAAAAGAATTCAGAATTGCTTCCGACTGATGCCGAGAACCTCGAATCAAGCGTTCTGGCGTCGCGATCTACCGGCTATTTGCGAGGTAAGCAATGAGCACAGCACAGATGAACCGCCCGGCACAGACCCTCTACGTCACCATCCGCCGCGATGAGTTGCGCCAACTGAAGGACGAACGCGATCAACTGCTGATGCAAGTCGCGCAGTTGCAGATGCAATTGCAAGGCCCCAGCGCCGTCGCACTGGCAGCCCCCGCCCACGGCTGAGCCCAGCGGGCATACAGGGGTAAAAACCGCTGTGCCTCTCGCTCCCGGATACCACTGCTGGCGATAACCGCCATCGGCTCTGCGCTTCGCGAAGTTGGTCGTCACAACCGGTCTCGTACCTGAGGCCCGCCAACTTCAAATGCCCTTCGCCCAAGGTCCTCACACCCCGGCGTCCTGAGTGGAAGCGCTTCTCCACCCGCCGTTCGAATCCCTCGATCAATTCCGGCCCTTTGCAGCGGGCGGTCTTATCCGTCCACGCCCAAATGTCGAGCCTCACCGCGAAACGCGGCAGATCAGCCAGCGGCGCCTGGATCAGTACCGGGCTCGAGAGAGGCAAACACCGCATCTTAAACTCACAAACTTTTCACACCCGACTGTCGATACTGCGCCGGATGAATGTCCGGTCTGCGGATCAAAACCCGTGCGGGTACCGCTAACCGATGATTGAATTTAAGTTTGCTGGAGCGCTGGATGGCGATGTTCAAACGCAGCACCAAGTCTGCGAAAGGCTTTGATTGGGCCGGCCTTGGCTGGTTATTTCTGTTTTTCTGGTACTTCTCGGGTATTACCCAACTCCTCATACAACTGACCGGCACCTCCGGTTTCAGCGGCTTTCGCCAAGCCTTCTTCATGAGCGCACTGTGGCTCGCGCCGATGTTGTTATTCCCGCGCCGCACCCGCCTGCTCGCCGCGTTGATCGGTGTGGTGCTGTGGGCCTGTTCCATGGCCAGCCTGGGTTATTTCTTCATCTACCAGCAGGAATTCTCCCAAAGCGTCATCTTCATCATGTTCGAGTCGAACATCTCTGAAGCCGGTGAATACGCGACCCAATATTTTGCCTGGTGGATCGTGCTGGCGTTCATCGCCCATACCGCCCTGGCCGTGTTCCTGTGGACGCGCCTGCGCCCGGTGTACCTGCCCCGTGGCCAATCGATACTGGCGGCGACGGCAATTGTGCTGGCCGTCGTGGGCTACCCGCTGGTCAAGCAGATCGCCACGAGCGACAACATGGAACAGGCCATCGACCGCTTTGAAACCCGCGTCGAACCGGCCGTGCCATGGCAGATGATCGTGGCCTATCGTCGCTACACCGAGCAGCTCGACAACATGCAGGGCATGCTCACCAGCGCCAGCCAGATTCCGCCCTTGAAGAACCTCAAGGACAGCATGGCCAACCAACCGTCGACCCTGGTATTGGTGATCGGCGAGTCCACCAACCGCCAGCGCATGAGCCTCTATGGCTACCCGCGCAACACCACGCCCGAGCTGGACAAGCTGCGCGACCAACTGGCGGTATTCGACAACGTCATCACCCCGCGCCCCTACACCATCGAAGCGCTGCAACAGGTGCTGACCTTCGCCGACGAAGAAAACCCGGACCTGTACCTCAAGACGCCGTCGATCGTCAGCATGATGAAACAGGCGGGCTACAAGACCTACTGGATCACCAACCAGCAGACCATGACCAAGCGCAACACCATGCTCACGACCTTTTCCGAACAGGCCGACGAGCAGGTGTACCTCAACAACAACCGCAACCAGAACGCCCGCCAGTATGACGGCGACGTACTGGAGCCATTCGCCAAGGCCATGGCCGACCCGGCCGAGCGCAAGTTCATCGTGGTGCACCTGCTGGGCACGCACATGAGCTATCAGTACCGTTATCCGCCGACCTTCGACAAATTCACCGATCGCCAGGGGGTTCCGGCAGGCATCAGCGACGCCCAGCTGCCCACCTACAACAGCTATGACAACGCCGTGCTGTACAACGACTTCGTAGTCTCCAGCCTGATCAAGAGCTACGCCAAGACCGACCCCAACGGCTTCTTGCTGTACCTGTCCGACCACGGTGAAGACGTCTTCGACTCCGCCGGCCACAACACCCTGGGGCGCAACGAAGGCAAACCCACCGCACCGATGTACACCATCCCGTTCATGGCCTACGCCTCTCCCAAGTGGCGCGAAACCCACGACTGGAGTTTTGCCAGCGACCTGCAACGCCCCTATAGCAGCTCGCAGTTGATTCATACCTGGGCAGACCTGGCCGGGCTGAGTTTCGATGAGCTGGACCGCAGCAAAAGCCTGGTCAGCGACAGTTTCAAGCCGCGCCCGCTGCTGATCGGCAACCCTTACGAGCGCCAGCAGAAAGCCTTGATCGACTTCAGCCTGATCAAGCCAAAGAAAGCTGACGGGGCAGAAGTCGTAGCGAAGTGACCACCAGCGTCGCCCCGGTGACGATAACAATCATTCTCGTTTAAGCCTAAAGTTTCACGCCTCCTTTCGTCTTTGAGCCAAGGCCTTTTCTTACTGAGAAGGCTTCAAAGACGACAAGGAGTCTTCCGCGATGTTCGCGCCTCTCACCCGTTCCATGACCGTCACCCTCGGCCTGTTCAGTATCGTACTGAGCCCCGACCTGCTGGCTGAAAACGACCCCGAGCAAACACCCGCCACCGCGTTGGAGCTGGGCAGCACCCGCGTCACCGCCGAAGGCCTGGGGGCCACTACCGAGCACACCGGGGCCTACACCACCGGTTCGATGAGCACCGCCACGCGGCTGAACCTATCGATCAAGGAAACCCCTCAATCCATTTCGGTGATCACCCGCCAGCAAATGGATGACTTCAATCTCAATACCCTGACCGACGCCCTGCGCCAGACCACCGGGGTCACGGTGCAGCACCTGGATTCCGACCGTGCCGGTTATTCCTCCCGGGGCTATTCCATCAATAATTTCCAGGTGGATGGCATGCTCAACACGTTCGGGCGCATGAAGTCCGACGCCGACACCATCATTTACGACCGTATCGAAGTGGTACGCGGCGCCACCGGCTTGACCACCGGCGCGGGCGATCCCTCAGCCACCGTGAACATGATCCGCAAGCGCCCGACCGCGCAATGGCAGGCCAGGGCCGGTGTCAGCGGCGCCAGCCATGACAATTACTACAACTATCTGGACGTCGGCGGCCCACTGGGCTTTGAGGGTCGCCTGCGCGGGCGTAGCGTCATGGCCTACCGCGACAGCCAATCCTTTCGCGACAATTACGCGCTGCAACGGGAAGTGGGCTACGGGATCCTCGAGGCTGATTTGACGGACGATACCGTGGTGGCGGTCGGGTTCGATTATCAGAACAAGCATGTGCAAGGCACCTCCTGGGGCACCCTGCCTTACTGGAACAGCGACGGTGGTAAAGCTCGGCTGTCACGCTCGGCCAATATGGCCGCCGATTGGAGTTCCTGGCCGCTGAAGGACCAGACCACCTTTGCATCCGTCGATCACAAGCTGTCCGCCGACTGGCGCCTCAAGGCCGCCTACACCCACCGCCAGAGCGACACCGATGGCAAGGTGTATTACGGTGGCGCGGGATTCCCTAATGCCGATGGCAGCGGCATGACCGCCTGGACCAACCAGATGGTCGGCACCTCGAAAATGGACGTGGTGGATTTCAACCTGGCCGGCGCCTATTCGCTGCTGGGCCGCGAGCATGAATTGATGGTGGGATATGGCGAGTCGCAGCAGCGCGACACTTCGCCCTTCCAACGCAATCGCTCTCCCGCCGATTACGTCACCATCCCTGATTGGCAACACATGGGCGGTATCGCCAAATTTCCCGACCGCACCACCGGGCTCAAAGGCTCCCACTCCAGCAAACAGCAGAAAGCCGGCTACCTGGCCACTCGCCTGAGCCTGACCGACAAGTTGCACGCCGTGCTGGGCAGCCGCTATGGCAGTTGGGAAATCGAAAGCGTCGCGCCAGAATACGATGCCAACAACCAACTGACCCTAGCCCCCAAGACCCGTCAGACTCACAACGACATGTTGACCCCGTATGCAGGGCTGCTCTACGACATCACCTCGCAGTACACGCTTTACGCCAGCTACACCGATATCTTCAACCCACAGGATGAGCGCGACGCCAGCCGCAAGTACCTGGAGCCGGTGGTGGGCAGCAATTACGAGGTGGGCCTCAAGGGCAGCCTGCTGGACGAGCGTTTGAACCTGGCCGCCGCCTACTTCTGGAGTACCCAGGACAACGTGGCCGAGTTGGACAACAGCGCCGAGCCCGACCGGGAAACGGGCGAGCAGTTCTACACATCCGGCGGCAAGGGCAACCAGGTGCAAGGCTTTGAAGTTGAAGTGTCGGGCGAGGTCATGCCGGACTGGAACCTCACGGCGGGCTACACCTACACCCATTCGCTCAACGGCAACAAACAGCGCAGCAACACTGACCAGCCGATGAACCTGTTGAAGCTGTCCAGCACCTATCGCCTGCCGGGCGAATGGCGCGGATTGACGGTGGGCGGTGCGGTGAACTGGCAAAGCGACTTCTACGCATTTGCCGACCGTCCGATCGGCGGTCGCGACGCGGACGGCTACCTGATCACCGAATCAACGAAGATCACACAGCAGGCTTATACCGTGGTCAATCTGATGTCTCGCTATCAATTCGACGAACATGTTTCGGCGTCAGTTAACGTCAACAATTTATTTGATGAAAAATATTACGAGCGCGTCGGCTTTTATAATGGTGTGTATTGGGGCGAACCCCGCTCGATCACCTTGGCATTGGACTGGAGACTGTAAGACTTTTTAACCCGAAGTTAACGAAAATGTTAACTTCGGGGGCAGTTCCGCGTTAATTCCCACTTAATAAGATCACTCCACACTCGCCCCATGAATCTGATCAAGGACAGAGCGGATACCGATCACTCTTAACGGGAACACTGCCATGAAACTCTCCACCCTGATGCTTGCCAGCCTGATGACCCTGACCTCCGCCGCCGCATTCGCAGAAGGCGGCTCAGAGCGTTCGAAGGCGTTTTACAACGACTTCAGTTTCGTCCAGCAAAAACTCCACGGCACCGCCGAACAAACGGAAGTCGCCGACGGCAAGACATTAAAAATCGACTCTGCCGAACAAAAAACGGCCGAGCCACAATCAAAGAGTTAATTAACGCTGACTTAATCCGCAACACCCTGTGCCATTCCGCTCCGTTGGCAAAGGTTTAATAGGCGCCATTTGATGGCGCCTTTTTTTTTCGCCGGTTATTTATTACAGCGGCTTGTTCCAGAACAACATGCGCCCATGGGCCGGATCGAACACCGAGTCGTCAAAACCGAACTTGCGGTAGGCCGACTGGGCCACGGCATTGCCCTCCAGCACTTCCAGGGTGATCTTGCAGCAGCCGCGCTGGCGAGCGATTTCCTCGACCTTGTGCAGCATCTTCTGGCTCAGCCCCAGGCCACGAAATGGATTCATCACCACCACGTCGTGAACATTGACCAATGGACGGCAGGCGAACGTGGAAAACCCTTCAAAACAGTTCACCAACCCGGCCGGTTCGCCACCGACAAACGCCAACACGCTAAAAGCATGGGGGCGTTTCGCCAGTTCCGCCGGGAGTTGGCGCAGCAAGTCCGACGGCAGGCTGTGCCCGCCCCCCATAGGGTCTTCTGCATAGTGGTTGAGCACACGACCAATGGCATCGGCATGCACGGGATTGGTGTAGCTGGCTTGCAGCACCAGAATGTCAGGGGTGTCCATTTCCTTCCTCAATCAAAAACAAAAAAGGGAATTCAGCTCCCTCCGAAGGGCACGATTGTAAGCATGGCGCCGGTAATAGATGAAGGAGATTAACTACAAATACCTGCCTGAAAACGCGAAGGTTATGCCGATCAAAATAGGTTGCCAGGTCATTCCAGGGCCTTTTTCGTACGCTCATACGCCAAAACGCTGTAATTGCATTTCCTGCAATCGGCTCAGGGTGCGACGGAACGGAAACTCCAGGTAGCCTTCGGTGTAGAGGCTTGCCAACGGGACCTTGGCTTCGATGAATAACGGCACCTTGCGGTCGTAGCATTCATCCACCAGCGCGATAAATCTGCGCACGCTGTCATCGTGTACCGAGAGCTCAGGCAATTCGCGATCCCCGGCCACCACGCGCTGGGCAGCGTCCTCGGTGCCACGGGCAATCCGGCCAGGGCGCCTTTGCGCACTGAGGTTGGGCACCTCCCCCAGCAAAATCGCTTTGAAACGGTCGCACAGCAGCATGAAGTCCATGGCGGCCAGGGGTTGTTCGCACAGGTCGGCATAGCGGCACCACAGCACGGTGTCACTGGCCTGCACAGCCACAATCGAGCGGTGCCCAACGCTGACCGCCCCACTGCTCACCCGTTGCCCCTGGCTCAGTTGTTTGAACAGCGTGGCCAACGCCTCCGGTTGGTTGACCCAATAACGCTGCACACCCACACCCGGATGCAGTCGATGATCCTCGCCACCGTCCACCGCCACCACGCGCATATGCTGCTTGATGGCCTCGATACCTGGCAGGAAACGCTCACGATTGAAACCGTCTGCATACAGTTGGTCGGGCGGCTGGTTTGAGGTGCAGACCATGACCCCCCCCTCCTCGAACATGACCTGGAACAGGCGGCCAAGGATGATCGCATCACCAATGTCGCTGACGAATAACTCGTCGAAGCACAGCACCCGCACCTCCCGGCCCAGTTCACGGGCCAGGGCCTGCAACGGGTCGGGAATGCCGGAGAGCTGGAACAAGCGCTGATGCACCCAGCCCATGAAGTGATGGAAATGCTGGCGCCGCGCGGGTACACGCAGGCTGTGGTAGAACTGGTCCATCAACCAGGTTTTGCCCCGGCCCACCGGCCCCCATAGATACACCCCGGTGATCGGTGGGTGGCCCCGGTGCAGGGCTTCGTGACAGGCTTGCAGGGCATCCACTGCCTGGCGCTGGGCGTCATCGGCAACGAAGCCCTGCTGGGCGATGGCATGTTGATAAGCGGCGAGAGGCGAGTCGAAAGTCATGCGCGCCAGTATGACTTACACAGAGATATCCAGCCGTGAAATCTTGCCCTGCTCGTTCAGGCGAAAGGTGTAGCGCAACGCCAGCGGGCTGCCAGGGAAATTGCCCGAGACACTGTTGCTGACCAGCACCTTGCCGGTGCGGTGCTGTACGTTGAGCACCTCGACCCGCGGCTCGTAGCGCCGCCCGGTGTCTTCCATCCAGCGGGCGATGGCAGCAGGACCGACCTGATGCTCGCCCTCATCGAACACGTGGGCATCGTCGGCAAAACAATCGGCGACGGTCGAGGTGTCACCGCTGTTGGTCGCGGCGAGATAGGCAACGATGGCCGGGGCCAGCAGTGAATGGTGACCGGACATGGCACAGCTCCTTCTGAGTGGTTGTGGGGCCATGCTAAGCCAGGGTCGTGTCAGTTTTTGTCAGGAGTGAATGGCCCGGTGTCATTCTGTTCCAGCAATTTACGCCAGGCGCGCAGCCAGTCACTGCGTCGCCCCGGGTAGCGCTCGCCACGGGCTTGCGCGGTGGCGACACGGTCGGTCCGAAAGGTGCGATACGCGCCCCGCAGTTCGCACCAGGCCACGATCACCCGCACCTCATTGAGAAAACCCAGGGCTAAAGGCCAGATCAGGCGTTGACTCTGGGTCTGGCTGGCATCCGCGTAATCGATATGCAGCTTGGCCTGGCTGCGAATGGCCTCGCGAAACACATTCAACGGTACGCGGTTTTCCGGATAGCCGAACCCTGGCGGCCCCGGCAGCAGCGTCGGGTTGCGCAACGCCTCCTGGGCGGCGGGGTCCAGCACATCGGCAATTTTTGCCAGGGCGTTGGCCGCGGCGCGGCTGAGCACATCATCGCCACGCTGATCCACATAACGCAGGCCGAGCACGATGGCTTCAGTTTCCTCGGCGTTCAGCATCAAGGGCGGTAGAAACAAGCCACTGCGCAACACATACCCGACGCCCGCCTCCCCGAAGATCGGCGCGCCCAAGGCAGTCAAAGCGGCGATATCGCGATACAAGGTGCGCTCGGACACCTCCAACTGTGCGGCGAGCACAGCCGCGGTCACCGGGCGTTTCTTGCCTCGCAGGGCCTGGAGCAAAGACAGTAGACGAGTGGTACGCGACACGTTGATCCCGCCGGCAAAAGGAAAAATGTGCAGCAGCTTAGCAGAGCGTCCTGCCAGAAAATGTCAGGAGTAAAAAGCGCCTCATCACACCACAGGCCCACGTGAGAAACCGGTGTGACCGCCCTGATGAGCTTCGTTCTTTAAAGTGTTTGACATAGTTGCCTTAAGCAACAATATTATTGACTCAGGCAACCATAAGAGCATGCGCCATGTCCACATCCTTGCTTGTCGAACGCGCCGGCATCGTGCGCGGCTTCAATCGTTTCTATACCCATCAGATCGGCGTACTGCAGGAGCACCTGCTGCAAAGCGACTATTCCCTCACCGAGATCCGGGTGCTGTATGAGCTGTCGTCGCGCGGCGACCTGACCAGCGCCGACCTGTGCCAGATGCTCAGCCTGGATGCGGGCTACCTGAGCCGGTTGACCAGCGGTTTCGAAAAGCAAGGCTTGATCCAAAAGCTCCGCTCACCCACCGATGCGCGCGCGGTGCAATTGCACCTCACCGAACAAGGCCGCTCCGTGCTGGCACCCCTGGAGCAACGGACCCAGGACGAAGTCATTGCCCTGCTGCAAGCCCTGCCTGAGCCACAACAACAGCAACTGACCGCCGCCATGCAGCGCATTCAATCCTTGTTGCAAGGCACCCCGCCGAGCTACCTGCTGCGTGACCCGCAGCCAGGCGATATGGGCCTGGTGGTGCAGCAGCAATCGGCCTTGTATGCGCGGGAATACCAATGGAACTGGGAGTTCGAAGCACTGGTGGCGGAGATCGTCGCCAAGTACCTGCGCGAGTTCGACCCAACGCGTGAGCGCTGCTGGATCGCCGAAAAGGATGGCGCGGTGGTGGGTTCGGTATTCGTGGTGCGTCATGACGACAGCACCGCCCAACTGCGCATGCTCTACGTCGACGCCAGCGCCAGGGGCCTGGGTATCGGCCAGCGTCTGGTCGATGAATGCCTGCGCTTTGCCCGCGATGCCGGCTACACGCGCATGATGTTGTGGACCATGAGCGCGCTGACCGATGCGCGCAGGCTCTACCAGAAAGCCGGTTTCGAGCTGGAGGAAGAAGAACCTACCCTCAGTTTTGGCAAGGCCCTGGTCAGCCAGACCTGGGCCCGCGCACTGTAAAAAAAAGGGCCTGGAGAACCCAGGCCCTGGCCCTTTTACAGGTCGGTGATTTCCTTGTGGCGTGGCACCAGCGTCTTCATCACGCTCCAGGCCACCAGGTAAGCCAGCGCGCAGATCGCGAACATGATCATGTAGCCGGTGTGGATATCGCCGATGGACTTGTAGTAATCGAACACCCAGCCCCCGATCTTGGTCATCACCACCCCGCCCAGGCCACCGGCCATGCCGCCAATGCCGACCACCGACGCCACGGTTTTCTGCGGGAACATGTCGGACACGGTGGTGAAGATATTGCACGACCACGCCTGGTGCGCCGAGGCGCCCACACCAATCAACAACACCGGCACCCAGAAGCTGATATAGCCCAGGGGCTGTGCCAGCAATACCACCAGCGGGAACAACGCGATCACCAGCATGGCTTTCATCCGCCCGTCATAGGGCGCGTCGCCACGGGCCATGAAGTAGCTGGGGAACCAGCCGCCGCCGATGCTGCCGACCATGGTCATGCTGTACAGCACCGCCAGCGGCATGACGATATCGGCGCCTTTCATGCCGTATTGCGCCGACAGGTAGGTGGGCAACCAGAACAGGAAGAACCACCACACGCCGTCGGTCATGAACTTGCCAAAGGCAAACGCCCAGGTCTGGCGGTAGGTGAGCAACTTGAACCATGAGACTTTCTTCTCGACCGCGCCCGCCATTGCCGGGGGGAATGGCTGCACCGTCTGGTCGCTGCGAATGTACGCCAGCTCCTCGGCAGACAGGCGTTTTTGCTGCTCCGGCTTTTCGTAGACCGCTGCCCACACCGCGACCCAGACGAAGCCGAGCATGCCGATGACCATAAAGGCCGCTTCCCACCCCCACATCCCGGCGATCAGCGGCACGCAAATCGGTGCCAGGATCGCGCCGACGTTGGCGCCCGAGTTGAAAATACCGGTGGCCAGGGAGCGCTCTTTCTTTGGGAAATACTCGGCAGTGGCCTTGATCGCAATCGGAAAGTTACCCGCTTCGCCAATCGCCAATACCGCGCGCGACAGCATGAAGCCGGCGATGGAGACCGGGATCACCGCCAGACCGATCGCCCCGCTCACGGCAGCAATCCCCTCACCCATCGGTACCGAGAACGCATGCATGATGGCGCCGGTGGACCAGATCGCAATCGCGATCACGTACGCCGCCTTGGTGCCGATCTTGTCGACGAACCGCCCGGCAAACAGCATGGAAATCGCATAGACAAACTGAAACACCGCCGCAATGTTGGCGTAGTCGGTGTTGCTCCAGCCGAATTGCGTGGACAACTGCGGCGCCAACAGGCTGAGCACCTGGCGGTCGAGGTAATTGACGGTGGTGGCGAAGAACAGCATCGCGCAGATGGTCCAGCGATAGTTGCCTACAGCTTGGCCAACGCGCTGGGCGTTGATGGGCTCGATCAAGTTCATGGCATCACTTTTTATTTTTGTTAGGTAGGACACATGTAACGTCATATGTCGTCGTACAACTGTGGCTTTTATATCGGGCTGCCTACTCGCTGTCAATGTGAAATATTGAGGCTTTTGTGGGCTATCGCGAGGGGGTGAAAAATGTCAACGCAGCTATGTTGTAGGACAACAAACGCGCATCACCCGGCTCGTCGCTTTGCCGGGCACATCATCGAGCACACCGAATGGCTGCATGCCGACCTTCTCCAGCACACGGATCGACGCCGCGTGGTCGGGCCGCACCAGGCCGAACACCTCCGGTAAACCGAGGGTGTCAAACGCCAGCGCCAGGGCATCGCGTGCCAACTCTGTGGCATAGCCCTGCCCCCAGGCTTCCACGGCGAAGCGATAGCCTAGGTTGATGCGCGGTTGCGTGAGGTAGTTGAACGGCGCAATACCGCCGAAGCCGATGATGTGCTCCGGGGCTTGCCGATGGGCAATCGCCCACCAGCCATAGCCGTGGGTGGCCCACTGTGCGATCCAGTGGTCGAGCAGGTGTTGGGCAGCGGACAGGCTGGGCATGGGCCCGGCGGGATTGAAGAGGTTGGTTTGGGAATCGCCGAAGATCGCAAACAATCGCTGCACGTCCCCAGGCAGTGGCTGACGGTAGACAAGACGGGAAGTGGTGGCGGGCATCGGGATCAGTCCTCTTCAAAACTGTGGCGAGCGGGCTTGCCCCGCGTTGGGCTGTGAAGCAGCCCCAAAACCAGGCGCCTCGGCGTACCTGATGTTTAACCGTTGTGCTGATGGGGGCTGCTGCGCAGCCCAACGCGGGGCAAGCCCGCTCGCCACAACAGGTCCGCTCGGCACGACAGGCGCGCTCACCACAACAGGTCCGCTCGGCACTGGGGAAGCGCCTCCCCCGAAAATCCTGGCGATTGCAGGCAAATTGCGCCCCAGGCAAAAAAACGTAAATAACGGTGAATTATTTCGTGTCCGCTTATATCTGAACTGACAGAGCGGTGCCATCGCAACGATGGCACCTCCCCTGTTCTGTTTTAGAGTGGCCCGCATGAAATTACGTAAGAAAAGCGTCAAACCCATCGGTTTGAAAGACATCACCATCGTCGACGATGCCAAGATGCGCAAGGCGATCACCGCCGCGGCATTGGGTAACGCCATGGAATGGTTCGACTTTGGTGTCTATGGGTTTGTTGCCTATGTGCTCGGCAAGGTGTTCTTCCCCGACGCCTCCCCCAGCGTCCAAATGATCGCTGCCCTGGCCACCTTCTCCGTGCCCTTCCTGATTCGCCCCCTCGGTGGCCTGTTCTTCGGCGCGCTGGGGGACAAATACGGGCGACAAAAAGTCCTCGCCGCCACCATCGTGATCATGTCGTTGAGCACCTTCGCCATCGGCTTGATTCCCGGTTATGCCTCGATTGGCATCTGGGCACCGATCCTGCTGCTGTTGTGCAAGATGGCCCAAGGGTTCTCGGTAGGCGGTGAATACACCGGCGCCTCGATTTTCGTTGCCGAATACGCGCCCGACCGCAAGCGCGGCTTCCTCGGCAGCTGGCTGGACTTCGGTTCCATCGCCGGTTTTGTCCTCGGCGCCGGTGTGGTTGTACTGATCTCCAGCGTCCTGGGCGAAGCCGACTTCGAGTCCTGGGGCTGGCGCTTGCCGTTCTTTCTCGCCCTGCCCCTGGGCCTCATCGGCCTATACCTGCGCCATGCACTGGAAGAAACCCCCGCCTTCCAACAACATGTCGATAAGCTCGAACAGGGCGACCGCGAAGGCCTGACCCATGGCCCCAAGGTGTCCTTCAAGGAAATCGCCACCCAGCATTGGCGCAGCCTGCTGACCTGCATCGGGATCGTCGCGGCGACCAACGTGACGTACTACATGCTGCTCACCTACATGCCCAGCTACCTGTCCCATAACCTGCATTACAAAGAAAACAGCGGCGTGCTGATCATCATCGCGATCATGGTCGGCATGCTGTTCGTGCAGCCGTTCATTGGCTTTATCAGCGACAAGGTCGGGCGCAAGCCGTTCATCATCGCGGGCAGCATCGGCCTGCTGTTTCTCTCGATCCCGGCGTTCATGCTGATCACCAGCGGCAAGATCGGCCTGATCTTCAGCGGCTTGCTGATCCTGGCCATCGTGCTTAACTTCTTCATCGGCGTGATGGCCTCGACCCTGCCTGCGATGTTCCCCACCCACCTGCGCTACAGCGCCCTGGCCAGCGCGTTCAACGTCTCGGTATTGATCGCCGGCGTAACGCCGACCGCCGTGGCCTGGCTGGTGGAAAGCACCAACGACCTGTACATGCCCGCCTATTACCTGATGGTATTTGCCGTGGTGGGCCTGGTCACCGGCCTGACCATGAAGGAAACCGCCAACAAACCCCTGCGCGGCGCGGCACCAGCGGCTTCCGACATGGCAGAAGCCAAGGAGCTGCTGCAAGAGCACCACGACAATATTGAGCAGAAAATCGAAGACATCGACGCCGAGATCGCCGAGCTGGAAGCCAAGCGCCAGAACCTCGTGCAGCAGCATCCGCGCATTAATTAAGACCTTATCGCGCGTGGCGACCAGGGTCGCCACGCCATTGGATTGGAGTGTTGAGCATGGTTCCAAGCGTCACTGCTACACACGCGTTACTCAGCGCCGATGAACGCGCTGCCATCGCCGAAATAGAAGCCACCACCAGCATCCTGCAACTGGTTACCCGCCTGACGGGCATGCGCTTCGCCGGCATCGCCAAATTCACCGACCTGGAATGGATCGTCTGCTCCGTGCACGACCCCCTCGACATGGGCATCCATGTCGATGACGTGCTCGACCTGGAAACCACCCTGTGCAGTGAGTTCTGTATCAACCCCCATACCTTGTTCATCCCGCAAGTCAGCCAGAACGGCCGCTTTGCCGCACGCCCGGTGGTCAAGCAATACGCCATCGAGAGCTACGCCGGCGCACCGATTTTCCTCCCCGACGGCCGCCTGTTCGGCGCGCTGTGTGCACTGGATTCGAGGGCAATGCTGTTCGATGACCCCAACCTGCCGGAAACCCTCAGCCTGTTCGCCCGCCTGATCGGCTGCATCTTCTACGCTAACTTGACGACGACTGAGCATTGATCTCTGACTTGCCGCGCAACGCGGCAATGTCTCGCTTGGGTGGCGCGCCAAACAGGCGGCTGTATTCGCGGCTGAACTGGGACGGGCTTTCATAACCCACCTTGAACGCTGCACGGGAGACATCCTGGTGCTCGTTCAACATCAATCGTCGCGCCTCGTTCAAGCGCAACCACTTCTGGTACTGCAACGGGCTCATCGCCGTCAGTTGGCGGAAGTGATGGTGAAAGGTGGCGGCGCTCATCTGCACCCGCGCCGCCAGTTCCTCTATACGCAGCGTCGCGTCGTAGTTGAGCTTCAGCCAGTCGACGGCCTTGGTGATTCGATAGCCCTGCCCGTCAACCGCACAGATCTGGCGCAGCCGAACCGCCTGGTCGCTCTTGAGCAGCCGGTAATGAATTTCACGGCTGATCAGCGGGGCCAGAACCGGTATCGCTTCCGGCTCATCGAGCAGCGCCACCAGGCGCGCAAAGGATGCAAGCATCCCGTCGGTGATCGCGCCAATCCCAACCCCCTTCATCACCGCGGGTTCACGCAGCGGCGGCAGCTCACTCTGGGCGATCAGTTCGGTCAATACGCGCAGGTCCAACTGGAACGTCAGCCCCAGGCAAGGGTTAGCGGGACTGGCGACCCGCACTTGCGAATTGGCCGGGATGTCCAGGGAAGTGAGCAGGAAACGGGACGTGTCATACGGGTACCCCTCGCCGCCGACCCACAGCTGTTTCTCGCCCTGGGCCACGAGGATGACGCTGGGCTCGACCATGCACACCACTGGCGCCGAAGGATGCTCACGTCGATAAAACCCCAGGCCCGGGATCGGCATGGCGTAGTCGCCGGGTGTCGAGATACGCGAGCCGATGGACTGCACCAGCGTCGCCAGGAGGGAATGATTGATCGTCATGACAGGCTCTTTGCTTTCGTCTCGGAACTGTAGCGCGCCAGCCGTTGGGCGTCCCCGACAAACCTCAAAACTCAGAGGATCAGGCAAGTAATCCAGTGGAACGCACTACAGGACCACGGGCTGCATCGGGAAAATGGGCACACCAACTTCGCCAAGGGAACCGCCAATGAAAAGCCTCTTGTTCGCCCTGGGTTTGTTGGTGACCTCTTTTTCCTCACTGGGAGCCGACATGTCCAACGGTGCAAGTAACTTCTACACCAGCGACAAGGTGAGCGTGGAAAAGGTCACCTTCAACAACCAATACGGCATGCGGGTGGCGGGCAATCTGTTCGTGCCCAAACACCTCGCACCCACCACAAAGAATGCCGCAATCATCGTGGGCCACCCGATGGGAGCCGTCAAAGAACAAAGCGCCAACCTGTACGCCACCAAGATGGCCGAACAGGGCTTTGTCGCCCTGTCCCTGGACCTGTCGTTCTGGGGTGAAAGCGCAGGCACGCCGCGCAATGCGGTGCTGCCCGACCTCTATAGCGAAGATTTCAGTGCCGCCGTGGATTTCCTCGGCAGCCGCCCGATGGTCGACCGTGAACGCATTGGCGTCATCGGCGTGTGTGGCAGTGGCAGCTTCGCCATCAGCGCGGCGAAAATCGACCCACGCCTCAAGGCCATCGCCACGGTCAGCATGTACGACATGGGCGCCGCCAACCGTAACGGGCTCAAGCACGGCGTGACCCTGGAACAACGCCGGCAGGTGCTGCTCCAGGCCGCCAACCAGCGCTATGTTGAGCTCCAAGGTGGCGAAACCCTCTACACCGGTGGTACGCCGCATGTGCTGACCGGCGATGCCGTGGGGGATGAGTTCTACGATTTCTACCGCACACCACGTGGGGAGTTCACCCCGTCCGGAGCCTCGGCACGGACCACCACCCGGCCAACGCTGACCAGCAACGTGAAGTTCATGAACTTCTACCCGTTCAACGACATCGAGACGATCTCCCCACGCCCGCTGTTGCTGATTGCCGGCGCCAATGCCCACTCCCGTGAATTCAGCGAGGACGCCTACGCCCGTGCCGCGCAACCCAAGACGCTGCTGATCGTGCCCAACGCCGGGCACGTGGATCTCTATGACCGAGTCGACCTGATCCCCTTTGCCCAGCTCACCACCTTCTTCCGCACGTACTTGAAATAACCGCCTCGATGCGCGGCCTCACTGTCGAGGCCGACGCTCACACAGAAGGACTCCCCCATGGACCACTCCTCCTCTCGCCCATGCTGGGGCGCCGTGCTCGCCTTGTCCCTGGCCGCCTTTGCCCTGGTGGCCTCCGAGTTCATGCCCGTAAGCCTGCTCAGCCCCTTGGCCGCCGACCTGAACATCAGCGAAGGCCAGGCCGGCCAAGGTATTTCCGTCTCCGGGTTGTTTGCCTTGTTGACCAGCCTGGTTATCGCCAACGTCGCTGCCCGGGTCGATCGCAAGCGCCTGCTGATCGCCCTGACCCTGCTGATGATCCTGTCCGGCACGGTGGTGGCGTTGGCCCCGAATTACGGGGTGTTCATGCTGGGCCGCGCGTTGATCGGCGTCGCCATCGGCGGCTTCTGGTCGCTGTCGGCCGCCACCGCCATGCGTTTGGTACCGACACCCCAAGTACCGCGTGCCTTGGCCATCGTCAACGGCGGCAACGCCCTCGCAACGGTGATCGCCGCACCGCTGGGCAGCTTTGTCGGCGGACTGATCGGTTGGCGAGGCGCATTTTTCTGCGTGGTTCCGGTCGCCATCGTCGCCGTGGCATGGCTGCTGATAAGCCTGCCGTCAATCAAGCCGCGTGCTGAAGGGGCGTCCTCCAATGGCCTGCGCCTGATGAACCATTGGCCGGTGGCCTTGGGCATGCTCGCCGTCAGTGTGTTTTTCATGGGCCAGTTCATGCTGTTCACCTACCTGCGGCCGTTCCTGGAAGGCGTGACCCGGGCCAGCGTTTCTACGCTCTCGCTGATGTTGCTGGTGCTTGGCCTGGCCGGCCTGGCGGGCACGTTCCTGATCGAGCGTTTCCTGAAAAACCACCTGTACGCCACGTTGACCGTCATTCCTGTATTGATGGCGCTGACCGCCGTGGCCTTGGTCGCCTTTGGCGGTTCACCGCTCATCACCGCAATGCTGCTGGGCGTTTGGGGCCTGGTGGCCACCGCCGCACCGGTTGGCTGGTGGACCTGGCTGGCCAAGGTCCTGCCGGATGATGCGGAAGCCGGCGGCGGCTTGATGGTGGCGATCATCCAATTGGCGATCGCCCTGGGCGCCATCGTCGGCGGTTGGGTATTCGACCTCAGCGGCTACCGGGCCACGTTCGAGTCAAGTGCCGCGGTACTGAGCGCCGCGGCGTTGCTGGCCTGGCTGGCTGGGCGCGCCAGCCACTATCGCGCGCTGTCGATGATTTGCCCGCCATCGGGGGTCAGGCTGTAGCCGGTAATGAACTGCGCGTCCTGGCTGGCCAGGAAAAGCGCGACTGGCGCGATGTCCTCCTCCGGCGAGCCATAGCGCCCCAGTACATTGGTCGGCGCGGGCGCGTCGTAAGCGTCGCCCCAGGTGTCGGCCACCGGTAACAGGTTATTCACCGTGATGTTGTCCACGCCCCATTCCCGCGCCGCCGAACGCGTCAAGGCGCGCACCGCTTCCTTGGCGATGTTGTAGGGCGCGTAGCCTTGCAGGCCGATAATGCCCGCCAACGACCCGAAGTTGATCACCCGCCCTGCGCCGCTGGCCTTCAGATACGGGTAACACGCCTGCATGGTCCGCAGGTAGGCAATGGGCCCCATGTCGAAATTGCGTTGCAGTTGCTCCACGGGCAGGTCGAGGACCGATGAAAACACCACACTGGGGTCGAATGCGTTGTTCACCAGGATATCGATGCCGCCGTAGGTGGCCACAACGTCCTGCACTGCTGCGCTGACCTGCGCGGCGTCGGACAGATCGCACACGACGCCCAGCGCTGTGCCGCCAGCGGCCTGGATATCGGCCACCACGCGCTCGACGTTTGCCGCCGTACGCGAGACCACCGCGACCTTGGCGCCCTGCGCCGCAAATAACTGCGCCGTGGCACGGCCGATACCGCGTCCGGCGCCGGTCACGATGGCTACTTTTCCGTTGAGTCGGGACATGTGTTTTCTCCATGGGATACAGGGTTTATTGCAGCGGGTTTGCGCTAAGATCCCTGGCAACATGAATCGACACAAGTAGGATGAAAAAGTGGCAGTCAGTATGGAAAACCAGACTAAAAGCGCTGAAAAGCCGAATATGCACGAAGAAATGCGACGCGCATTCTCACTGCTTTCAGGCAAGTGGAAGCTGGAAATCATGTGGCTGTTGAACCAGCGTGTTTATCGGTTTGGTGAGCTGCGCAAGGCGATCGGTGGCATTACCCAGCACATGCTCACGGCGCAACTGCGGGAACTGGAAAACGACGGCTTGATCACCCGCACGGTGTTCGCCGAAGTGCCACCCCGGGTCGAATATGAAATGACCGAAAAAGCCCGCGCACTGGGGCCGACGATGCAGGCATTGATGCTGTGGTGGAGCGAATACGGCGACAGTGTTCCAGTGAAGCCCAACCCGCGCGGGCGCACGGCGCTCCAGCGCGAACGACAACCGCTGAAACCCTAATTGTTTTGCCCGCGCCGCCGATAACCAGGCATCCCCCCTGACTTGCAGCGATACCCTGCGGGAAACAATGCCGAACTCTCTTACCCCGATGGTGCGCAAGCTTTCCAACCGTACCAGCCTGTCGCTGACGCGCACCTCGCTGTTCAATTTCATCGCCTTGCTGACGTTGGTATTTGCAGCCGCTGCCTATTCGTTGGTTTACCTCGCCCATGACCTGGACCACTCCGAGCAGCAAGAGAGCGCGTTCTATACCCGCAAAGCGGTGCAATCCCTGGAGAAATCGCTGCGGGTCACCGTCAAGGACTACGCGTTCTGGAGCGATGCCTATAAGCACCTTCATATGACGGTGGACAGCGACTGGGCCTATAGTCGCGGCAATGTCGGGGCTACGCTGTACCAGGACTTCGGCTTCCAGGGCCTGTTTGTGGTCAACGACGTCAATCACACCGTTTACGCCGTGATTGGGGGCAAGCTGCGCAGCATTGAACTCAGCCAATGGCTCGACCAACCCCTGACCGAGATTATCGAACAGGCGCGTGCAGGCGCTGAAAATGAAACGCCGGTCACGGCCTTTATCAACGTGCGTGGCAGCCCCGCGCTCGTGGCCGCTGCGGCGATCACCCCGGGCACCGACCCGACGGTCATAGCGGACGACCGGCCAGCGTCAGTGCTGATATTCGTCGACATCTTCGATAACGCCAAACTGACCACGATCGGCGATGACTTCGGCGTCAGCAAACTGCACGTCGCCACTGCCGATGACATCGGCCAGACCCTGGTTTTCCCCCTCGGCGATAACGGCGCCGCCGGCAGCCTGCACTGGGAGCCTGCCCGTCCCGGCCTGCGGCTGATGGGCGTAGGCTTGCCACTGTTGGGGCTGGCCGCGTTGCTGGTGTGCCTGATGACGTGGGTGATTTTGCGCCGAGCCACTGCCGCGGCCCTCGCCCTGGATGCCAGCCACGCTTCGCTGCAAGACAGCCAGAATGCCTTGGCCACCAGCGAAGCACGCTTTCGCGATGTGGTGGAGGCCAGTTCTGACTGGGTCTGGGAAATCGACGCCCAATGGCGCTTCACCTACTTGTCGGAGCGTTTCGAAAGTGTCACCGGCCTGGCGCGGCAAGCCTGGATCGGCGCCGCGATGAGCGACTTGCTGGACACCGAAGCCGGCCTGCTTTCGCAATGGCTGAACACCCCGGGCCGATGCGTGGATATCAGCGTGCAGTGCCGCTATTTCGATGCTCAGGGGCAGGAACGCACCACGCGGCTATCGGCACGGGAAATGCCCTGCGGCGGTTTTCGCGGTACGGCCACCGACGTGACTGAAGAGGTCGAATCACGTCGGCGCATCGAGTTTTTGTCCCAGCATGATGCCTTGACCGGGCTGCCTAATCGCACGCGCCTGCAAGCGTTCCTGGATGGCAAACTCAAGGCCCTGCCCCACGCCGGACACCCCTTGGTAATGCTCAGCCTGGACCTGGATCGGTTCAAGCCGGTCAATGATCTGCTGGGGCACGCCGCCGGTGATCGGGTGCTCAATGAAGTGTCGAGCCGCCTGACCAACTGTGTGCGCCATGGCGACCTGGTTTCCCGCGTCGGCGGCGATGAATTTGTGCTGATCCTGAGCGAAGCAGGCACTCAAGACGAAGTCGAAAGCCTCTGCAAGCGCTTGATCGAGTCTATCGAGCACGCCATCCGAATCGACGAACAGGAGGTCTTCATCAGCGCCAGTATCGGCATTGCCATCGCCCCCGACGACGCCCACGAAGCCAGCGAACTGCTGCGCTACGCCGACATTGCGTTATACGAAGCGAAAGCGGCCGGCCGCAACACCTGGCGGTTTTACTCCGGCGAAATGAACACGCGGATCATCGAACGTCGGCGCCTGGAAAGCGACCTGCGCTATGCGATCAAGCACGCAGAATTACGCCTGCACTTCCAACCGCGCTATCGCATTGCCGATGGGCTGATGGTGGGAGCCGAAGCGCTGGTTCGCTGGCAGCATCCGCAGCGCGGCTTGATCGCGCCGGACACCTTCATTCCGATTGCCGAAGAGTCCGGGCTGATCCTGTCGCTGAGCGACTGGGTGCTTGAAAACGCCTGCACCTGCGCGGCCCAGTGGCCGGACACGCTGTTTGTCTCGGTCAACCTGTCGCCCACCGAATTCAAGCGCGGCAACCTGGTGGAGCGCGTACGACACGCCCTTGACAGCTCAGGCATCGACCCTTCGCGCCTGGAATTGGAAGTGACCGAAAGCGTGATGCTCGAGGATGCCGTCGGCGCGCTGGAGGTGATGCACACGCTCAAGCAATTGGGCATCCGCATCGCCATGGATGACTTCGGTACTGGCTATTCGTCCCTGAGCTACTTGCGCGCCTTCCCGTTCGACGGCTTGAAAATAGACCGCAGTTTCTTGACCCGGCTGGCAGAAAGCGCCGACGACAAGGCAATCATCCAGGCCATCGTGGGGTTGGGCCGTGCCCTGGCGTTGACGGTCACCGCGGAGGGCATTGAAACCGCCGAACACCTGGCCATGCTCAAGGCCGTGGACTGTGACGAGGGGCAAGGCTACTTCCTCAGCCGGCCGCTGGACCTCGATACATTCAACGGCCTGCTGGGCGTGGACCGCGTTATCGGAAAAAATGACTCGGCGTCTTGCCAAACTGTTTCTTGAACATGCTGGTAAAGGCACTCGGGCTTTCGTAGCCCAGCCCGAGGGCGACGTCGATAATCTTCTGCCCCACGGCAAGGCGCTCCAGTGCCAGCAGCAACCGCGCTTGCTGGCGCCACTGGCCAAAGGTCATGCCGGTTTCCTTGCGAAACAGGCGCTGGATGGTTTTCTGGTCCAGGTCCAGGCGCTCGCTCCAATCGGCGACAGTGGAGGCATCGCCGGGGTCATCCTGCCACGCCACGCAGATCTGGTTGATTCGCGGGTCGGCGGGCTGCGGCAGCGACAACGGCAAGGCCGGCAACAGCGCAAGCTCGTCGAGTATCAGGTGCATGATCCGCGCATCGCGCGAGTCTTCGGCATACGGCGGCTTCAGGCTCACCGACGCCTTGATCAATTCGCTGAGCAGCGGCGAAACGCTCACCGCCTTGGTCTCGGTGGGCAGGTTCGGGAAACTGTCGGGGCGTACAAACACACTGCGCATCTTCAGCGGCCCCACACACCGCAGGGAATGCCGATGGCCGCAGGGCATCCAGAAACCGCGATTGGGCGGCACCGTCCACTGGTTGTGCGCCGAATGCACCACCATCACGCCCTCGATGGCGTAGAGCAGTTGATGCTTCTCATGGCTGTGCTCGGGGATCACCCAGTTCTCGGGATAGTCAGTGGCCGAACTGATGACGGTCCAGGCGCCCTCATCGATTTCTTGCAGAAATAGATCCAGTGATTTGATGATTTCGCCCTTTTTGCAATGGTTACTGCCCGAATTTCGCGAGACAGGCATTTTCGGCAAATCTAGCATAAACGCCGTACCTATAAATGGAGCAGCGCTTCACATCATCGCTGCCCGCTCCACACCGTTCGCTGCCTTGCATGGAATACCTGTATGTCCACCCTGACCGCGTCACCCGCCGCCACGGCGAGCACTCCTCAAGCCAGTGCTGCGCAAACAAGCCCCTTGGTCATGCGTATCCTCGGCGCCTGCGCCCTGGCCCACCTGATCAATGACCTGATCCAGGCCGTGCTGCCGTCGATATACCCGATGCTCAAGGCCAACTACGGCCTGACCTTCACCCAGGTCGGCCTGATCACCTTGACCTTCCAACTGACCGCGTCGCTGCTACAACCGTGGATCGGCTACCACACCGACCGTCACCCCAAGCCCTGGCTACTGCCGGCGGGCATGGTGTGCACCTTGATCGGCATCCTGATGCTGGCATTTGTCGGCAGTTTCCCGGCGATCCTGCTGGCAGCGGGCCTGGTGGGCGTGGGCTCGTCGACCTTCCACCCGGAAACCTCGCGCGTCGCCCGCCTGGCCTCCGGCGGACGCTACGGCCTGGCGCAATCGACCTTCCAGGTGGGCGGCAATACGGGCAGCGCCCTGGGCCCATTGCTGGCGGCGGCGATCATCATTCCCTACGGCCAGGGTCATATCGCCTGGTTCGGGCTGTTCGCGGTCTTCGCCATCCTGGTGCTCTACGGCTTGAGCCGCTGGTACCGCAACCACCTCAGCCTGTTCAAGCTCAAGCAAGGTGGCCAGGCCAGCCACGGCCTGTCAAAAGGCCGCGTGGCCTTTGCCCTGGTGGTGCTGGCCGTCCTGGTCTTCTCCAAATACTTCTACATGACCAGCCTGACCAGCTACTTCACGTTCTACTTGATTGAAAAATTCCAGCTGTCGGTCTCCAGCTCCCAGATGTACCTGTTCCTGTTCCTCGGCGCGGTTGCCGTCGGCACCTTCGCCGGCGGCCCGATCGGCGACAGGATCGGCCGCAAGAAAGTCATCTGGTTCTCGATTCTCGGCGCTGCGCCGTTCACCCTGGCCCTGCCTTACGTCGACCTGTTCTGGACCGCTGTCCTCAGCGTGATCATCGGCTTTGTCCTCGCCTCGGCATTCTCGGCCATCGTGGTGTTTGCCCAGGAACTGGTGCCAGGCAATGTCGGCATGATCGCCGGGATATTCTTCGGCCTGATGTTCGGCTTCAGCGGGATTGGCGCGGCGCTACTGGGCCTGCTCGCCGATAGCCATGGCATCGAGTACGTCTACACACTGTGCTCGTTCCTGCCGCTGGTGGGCATCCTCACGATACTGCTGCCCTCGACCAAAGGCGTCTGACTGGCCGATCATCAGATGGCTGTATGCCATACGATGAGGGCTCTGAAAAAACCTGCGTGTGCGCTTACAATCCCGGTTCAAACGCACACCCAGGCAGACCCGGCACGAAATGACGCTCGACCCTCCCACGATTTTGGCACTCACCGTTGCCCTGGCAGCCGCTGCCGCCTTGTACCTGGCCATTGAATGGCGCAGCGTACGCGAACCATCGCTGCTGTACTGGAGCGCCGGTTTCGCCATCATCACGATCGGCTCCACCCTGGCGCTGCTGCGCAGCAGTGGCTTTCTGATGATCGGTATCTGGTTCGCCAACGGCTTGCTGGTGAGCGCACACTTTCTGTTTTTGCTCGGTGTGGCGCGGTTCACCCACGTGCGGCTGTCGCGGTTATGGCTGCTGATGCTGTTCGCCTGGTTCGGCATGCTGATGTTGCCGGCCGACCTGCCCTGGTCCAAAGCCATGCTGGGGGTGCAGTCGCTACTGGTGGCACTGCCGACCTTGCGCGCCAGTTTCCTGCTGCGGCCCCATGGCAAATCGTTAAGCATCGGCGCGGTGCAACTGCGTTATGTGCTACTGGTCCACGGCGTGTTCTACGTGGCCAAGGCGCTGTCTGTGCTGATCCCCGGCACGTTGATCGACCTGGCGGCGTTCAAGGGCGAGATCATCCAGATCTCCCTGGTGGAAGGCGCTATGGCGATCATGCTGATCGCCCTGTCCATGACCGGCTCCGAACGCTATCGCCGCGAACAGCAGATCGCCCGCCTGGCCGCCCGCGACCCACTCACCGCCCTCTACAACCGCCGCGCCCTCGACCTGCGCGCACCACGGCTGCTGGCCCAGGTGTCACCGTCGCAGCCGGGGGCGTTGCTGCTGATCGATATCGACAACTTCAAAGGGGTCAACGACCACCACGGCCATACTTCCGGCGACCGCTTGCTGATCGCCTTGAGTGAAATGATCCGCAGCCTGGTGCCCCAGGGCGCACTGGCGGCGCGACTGGGCGGGGACGAATTCGTCATCCTGCTGAACCCGGTCTCCAAGGAGCAGGTGATCGAACTGGGCAGCGACCTGCGCGAGCAGTTTCAGCAACTTGCCGCACAGACCTTTGCCACCCCCGAACGCGTCACCTTGAGCATCGGCGCCAACCTGTTCGACCAACCGCCCCCGAGCCTGGCCGCCTTGATCGAACAAGGCGACACCACGCTGTATGAATCCAAGCGGGGTGGGCGTGACAGCATCCGGCTGGTGGATCGTACGGGCGTCGGCGCCTACCGCTAGAGGTGGAGCAGATCATTCATCCTTAAACCCCTTCACCACGAGATAAAGCAACGGCCCAAGCGAAACGAACACCGCCGTCAGCAAAAAATACGGCAACAGCGACGCTGTCGAGCGCCCTCGCCTCCGCCCATCCTTATACATCCACACACAGGCCAGCAGCGCCATCAGGTACAGGTCGATCACCACTTGCGCCGTGTCCGGTCGTGACAGCAATTCGCGTCCGAACGCGATCAACGACTGTTCGGCGGTCAGCATCGTGGCCAGGGTATACAGCGAAAAACCCAGCAAACCCGCCAGGGCAATATAAGGTCTATGCATGGTCGCGTCCTTGGTGTGATCGAGGCCCAGGTTAGTGATAGGGTTGGCCCCCTCGCAATGACCTCGGAGGTCATGAACCCGCCATGGATACTCCCGCTACCGCCGGCGAGCACCTGCGCCAGCTACGCCGACAGGCACGCTTGAGCCAGCTCGATCTGGCCCTGATCACCGGCATTTCCCAGCGCCACCTCAGCTGTCTCGAAACCGGCCGCGCCAAGCCAAGCCCGGCCACCCTGCACACCTTGCTGAGTGCCCTGGAGACGCCGCTGGAGCAGTGCAACCGCGTGTTCCTCGCCGCTGGTTTCGCGCCCCGCTACACCGCCACCCCGCTCACCTCGCCGGCCATGGCGGCGATTCGTGAAGCGGTCGAGCATGTACTGCACGCCAACAATCCGGCCCCCGCAATCCTGCTGGGCAGCCACTGGGACGTGTTGGCGGCCAATGCCAGTACCGGCGTGCTGTTTGAACTGCTGGGGATCGAGCCACGCGCAGACGGCTTGAACCTGCTGACCACCCTGCTGCAACCCGGCGGCCTCGGCGATCACCTGGTCAACGCCGAAGAAATCCGCAGCCTCGCCTGGCAGCGGGCAACCCGTGAAGCGCTGGGCGATCCCACGTTGGCGGCGTTGCTGGCGAACCTGCCGAAACCAGGCAACGCCGATCTGCCCAAGGCACTGCCACCCCTGGTGCTGACCCGCATCCACTCACCCCAGGGCGAGCTGAATTTCCTGTCGATCTTCACCACCTTTGGCATGCCCCAGGACATCACCCTGGCCTCGCTGCGTATCGAACATCTGATTCCTGCAGACGCCGCCACCTGGCAGGTCATGCGTGCCGCCTATGAAGCGTATTCGGCGCTGGTTTTGTGAAATATCTGTACGTAGACTGCCGCCATACCCCCACCTGAAGGCGGCGAAAAAAACTCATGCAAGTTACCGAAGTCTCCATTGCCCAATTGCGCGCGGCGCTTGAAACCGGCCAGACCACGGCCGTTGAACTGGTCCAGGCTTACCTGGCACGGATCGATGCCTATGACGGCCCGCAGACGCCGACCGCGCTGAACGCGGTGGTGGTGCGCAACCCCGAAGCCTTGCAGGAAGCCGCCGCGTCCGATGCGCGCCGGGCACGGGGCGAAACGTTGGGGCCACTGGATGGCATCCCCTACACCGCCAAGGACAGCTACCTGGTCAAGGGCCTGACGGCCGCGTCCGGCAGCCCGGCGTTCGCCCAACTGGTCGCCCACCGCGACGCCTTCACCATCGAGCGCCTGCGGGCCAGTGGCGCCATCTGCCTGGGCAAGACCAACATGCCGCCGATGGCCAATGGCGGCATGCAACGCGGCGTGTATGGCCGCGCGGAAAGCCCGTATAACGCCGCCTACCTCACCGCACCGTTCGCCTCCGGCTCCTCCAACGGCGCCGGTACTGCAACCGCCGCCAGCTTCGCGGCTTTCGGTATGGCCGAAGAAACCTGGTCAAGCGGACGCGGGCCGGCATCCAACAATGGCTTGTGTGCCTACACACCCTCCCGTGGCGTGATTTCGGTGCGCGGCAACTGGCCGCTGACCCCGACCATGGACGTGGTGGTGCCCTACGCACGCACCATGGCCGACCTGCTGGAAGTGCTCGACGTGGTGGTCGCCGAAGACCCCGACACCCGTGGCGACTTATGGCGCCTGCAACCCTGGGTGCCGATCCCCAGCGTCGCCTCGGTGCGCCCGGCGTCCTACTCGGCACTGGCCGCGTCGCCCGCCACCCTCGCCGGCAAACGTTTCGGCGTACCCCGCATGTACATCAACGCCGACCCTGACGCCGGCACCAGCGAAAAGCCCGGAATCGGCGGCCCGACCGGGCAAAAGATCCACACCCGTGCCAGCGTCATCGCGTTGTGGCAAGCCGCCCGCCAGGCCCTCGAAGCCGCCGGTGCCGAAGTGCTCGAAGTGGATTTCCCGCTGGTATCCAACTGTGAAGGCGATCGCCCCGGCGCGCCGACGGTGTTTACCCGCGGCCTGGTGTCCAAGGAGTTCCTGCACGATGAGTTGTGGGAGCTTTCTGCATGGGCTTTCGATGACTTTCTCCGCGCCAACAACGACCCGCACCTGAACCGCCTGGCGGACGTCGATGGGCCGAAGATTTTCCCCCATGACCCCGGCACCTTGCCCAACCGCGAAGACGACCTGGCCGCCGGCATGGACGAGTATGTGCGCATGGCCCAGCGCGGCATCACGCCCTGGGACCAGATCAGCAGCCTGCCCGATGGCCTGCGCGGCCTTGAACAGACACGCCGGATCGACCTGGAAGAGTGGATGGAAACGCTCGGGCTCGACGCGGTGATCTTTCCGACCGTGGCCGACGTGGGACCGGCGGATGCCGATGTGAACGAGGTGTCGGCGGATATTGCCTGGAGCAACGGCGTGTGGGTGGCCAACGGCAACCTCGCCATTCGTCACCTGGGCGTGCCCACGGTGACGGTGCCAATGGGGGTGATGGCCGATATCGGCATGCCGGTCGGGCTGACGTTTGCTGGCCGCGCCTACGATGACTCGGCGCTGCTGCGGTTCGCTTCAGCGTATGAAGCGACCGGCAGCAAACGCCTGATCCCCCCGCGCACCCCGGCGCTGGCAACGAACTGACGCAGACAATGCACTCAACCCATTGATCATCAAGGATTAACATCCCTTCTCAAACGACCGGGCTTGCCCTAATGCCGTTCAGTTAAGGCTTTTTTGTAGGAGCGAGCTTGCTCGCGAAGAACTCACAGGCGCCGCGTTCATTCAGGCAACACGCGTTATCGTTGACGTTTTTCGCGAGCAAGCTCGCTCCTACAGAAGGCAATGTACGCTTAACTGAATGTCATTAGAGCAAGACCGCTCGCCACAAAAGTCCACTCGCTTTGCACGCTAAATCACAGATTTAGCGCCCCACACAAGCTTGATCACCGCTCACATCACACGGTGAGCGGCACTGCAATCAACAGGATCGCCGTGCCATGGGTCAATATTGCCGCCAACACGCCGTAACGCATGCGCACCAGCGCACAGGCCAGCCCTTCGATCAGAGTAAACAGCAACACCGGCCAGCCCAACTGAGTGACGCTCAGGGCCAGGAATGCATGGCAGGCCGCAAAGGCCACGCCACTGATCAAGGCCGCCCGTAATGGCGTCAGTTGCTGCTCGAGATACCCCTGCAAATAACCGCGAAACAGCACTTCTTCCAAGGCGTTGGCGCCATAAGCCAACACCACCATGCCCGGCAGCCATACCCAGTAGCCAGGGATCCCATGCGCCTCGATGCCCTGATACAGCCGCAACGGCACTCCGATCAGGCAGCCCACGACAAGCCCCACCGCAAGGCCCAGCGCCCGATGCCCCCTGGACCAGACAACCCACCGCGACCATTCCGGCGCCATTTGGGCAAGCAGCGCAATCAGCAGCAGCGACAGACCACCCAGCGCCGCCAGCACAAACGTATTGGCCGTGAACGCAATCTGCACGGCGTCACTGAGCGCCCACAGCCCCAGCGGCGTCATGACATCGCGCATCAGCACAAAGGCCACCAGCAGAATCAGGATACGCATCGCCGGCAATGACCTGGGCGTCAGCACGAACCACAGGCCGAGCAGCAGCACGCCCGGCGCCACGTAAGTGGTGTAGTGGAGCAATACCGCCATGCCTTGGGCGATCATCGGCGGTTCAATCGTGGGTGACGGCCGTCAGTTCGATCCATGGTCATGCCCCCTTGTGGCGACGCTGCCATTCATCCACGACGTCGCCCAGGGTCTTAGGCTGCTCGTTGCGGATCCAGGCCATGAACGGCCGATCGAACCTGAACCCAGGGCCGCAGTGTTCGAGCATGAAACGGCGCACGTTCTGAGTGTTTTTATAGCGTGGGGTGACGGGGGTGCTACGGGTGATGGGGTCGCTGTGCCAATTGAAATCCATTTGCCTGTGCCTCTGATCCCTCGGGAGCACGCAGCATAGCGCCAAAATGCCACTGCGGGCGCCGCTCAACCGACGCCCACAGTGGTTTTTTCAGCGCCCGGTCAGGCGAAACTGGCGTCTCGCGTGTTGACGAATAGCGCATAGATCGAATGGCTGCCGGCCATGAACAGGCGGTTGCCTTCGCGGCCGCCAAAGCACAGGTTGGGGCAACGCTCCGGCAACGAGATGTGCCCGATCGCCTTGCCCTGCGGGTTGAATACGCGCACGCCATCGAGCTTTTCCAGGTCAGCCTTGGGGTCGCCATTCCCACCCCAGCCACACCAGAGGTTGCCGCTCTCGTCGCACTTGATGCCGTCCAGCGCGGCGTAATCCAGGCCCTCGATGTGTTTGCGGCGTGCGCCGAGGGTGCCGTCGGCGTTGACGTCGATCGCCCAGATCAGCCGGTTGGGCTTGGCCCGCCCCTCCACCACGTACAGGGTCTTTTCATCCGGCGAAAAGCACAGCCCGTTTGGCCCATTGAGGTCCTCGATCACCCGTGTGACCTTGCCGCTTTCGCCGTCGATACGATAGACCCCATGGGGCTGGGTGGGTGTGATCTTGTGCCCTTCGTAGTTGTTGCCGGTCTGGAATGGCGGGTCGCTGAACCACACCGAGCCATCGCGCTTGCACACGATATCGTTGGGTGAGTTGAAAGGTTTGCCGTCATAACTGTCCGCCAGCACGGTAATGCTGCCGTTGTGCTCGGTGCGGGTGATACGCCGCCCCTCGCGGGAGGTGGTCGAGCCTTCGCACACCAGCAGCCGGCCCTGGCGATCCCGGCACATGCCGTTGGAGAAGTTGGCATTGTCGCGGTACACCGACAGGCTATCGGTCACTTCGTCCCAGCGCACGATGCGGTTGTTGGGAATATCGCTGAGCAGCAGGTAGCGGCCATCGCCGATCCAAACGGGCCCCTCGGCCCAGCGCAAACCGCTGGCAAGCCGTTCGACGCTGGCGTTGAACAGGCGCAACTCGAGGAAACTGTCGTCGAGCACCTTGATCAGTGGGTCGGGGTAACGCTGGCTCAACGGCTCCGCCGCTTGCGCCAACTCGGGCAGATTGCCCAACACCGCCACCGACGCCGAAACCGCCAGGGAGCGCTTGAGAAATACGCGGCGGCTGTGGTCGGTGCGGGCAGGCAAAGGGGGAAAATCCATGGGTATCTCCGTTATTTTATTGTTAGACGGGACACTAGTTTTAACCTGTGATGAGACATCGTACAAGATAGAAAACCTCGCAAACCTTCCACAACCCAAGCCAATGTGCAAATTGTCTAAATTTTACTTTCCAAAAGCCCTGCGACTATTGCAATGTTGTACGACAACATGACTAGCGACATGTTGCCCGTACACCTCCCCACAACAATAAGGAAACACCCATGCAAAACGTCAAAGTGCTGATCGGTTTTCTCTGCCTGTTCAGCGGGTATGTGGCCGCTGCCCCTGCCGCCGACAAAGACGTCGCCCAAGCGGTCGACCACCTGACCCAGGCCATGCTGCATAAAGACCTCAAGCAGCTCCAGAGCCTGACCGCCGAGAACCTCACCTACGGCCACTCCAGCGGCAAGATCCAGAACAAGCAGGAGTTCATCGCCGATATCGAGACCGGTCGCAGTGGCTTCAAGACCTTGGAAATGCAGAAGCAGACCATCACCTTGAGCGGCGATACCGCCCTGGTGCGCAACCACTTCTCGGCCCTGGCGGTGAACAGCGGTAAGGAAGTGCCGACCGAAATCGAGAACTTCCAGATCTGGCAGAAGCAAAAAGGCCACTGGCTGCTGATCGGTCGCCAGGCGTTTAAATTCTGATGGCTAGCGGTGAGCCATCGGGCTCACCACTGCACCACCTTGCGCACCTTCACCAACGCCTCGCGCAGCGCCGGCATGTCCACCGAACCCAAGGCCAGGCGCAATGCATGGGGCACGTGGACCGAGACGGCGAAGGGCTCGGCGGTGGAGACGGAAATGCCGTCGCGCTGCAAGGTCATGGCCACTTGATCGGCGCGGGCCTCTTCCGCCAGGGGCAACCACAGGAAATACGATGACGGGTGGCTGGTGTAGGCCACCCCCTTCAGTACCTGCGCCGCCAAGGCTTGCCGCGCCCGCGCATCCTCGCGCTTTTGTGCTTCAAGTTGCGCCACCGTGCCATCCTCGAGCCAGGCAACCGCAATCGCACTCATCACCCCCGGCACGTTCCAAGTGGTGGCCATGATGGTGCGCTCCAGTGCCTTCACCCAATCCAGAGGGGCGGCGATAAACCCCACGCGCAGGCCGGTCGCGACACTTTTCGACAACCCGCCCACGTAGACCGTGCGCTCCGGCGCCAACCTCGCCAAGGGCAGCGGCACGTCCTCGGCGAGGAACGCGTAGGCCGCGTCCTCGATGATCATCAGGTTGTACTGACGGGCAATCGCCACCAACTGCTCGCGCTGCGCCAGGCTCATCACCCAGCCCAACGGGTTATGCAGGGTCGGCATGCTGTAAACCGCGCGCACCGGGCGTTTACGACACAAACCTTGCAGGTGGTCCAGGTCCGGGCCGTGGGCCGTGACCGGGATGGCGACGATCTCCAGATGCAGGGTCTCGGCCAGTACTTTGAACCCCGAATACGTCAAGGCGTCGACAGCGATCACATCACCGGGCTTGAGCAAGGCCATCATCGTCACGGCCAACCCGTGCTGGGCACCGCTGACCACCAACACCTGTTCGGCCTCGACCGTCAGCCCTCGGTTCAACAGATGCCGCGCGACGGCGGCGCGCTCATGCAGGCGACCGGCGTGGGGCTGGTAACGCAGCAGCGCTTCGAGGTCGCCGGACAGCGCCAACTGGCGCAATGCGGTGCGCAGCAAGTCGGCCTGGCCCGGCAAGGACGGGTAGTTGAAATTCAGATCGAGTATGCCCGCCGCCACGCTCATCTGCCCGCTGCCCTGCCCCGGCGGCAGCGCAATTTCGCGCACAAAGGTGCCCCGGCCGGTCTCGCCACTGACCAGGCCCATGGCCTCCAGCTCGGCATATACCCGGCTGGCGGTGACCAGCGCCAGGCCATGCTCGGCGGCCAGTTGGCGGTGGGTCGGCAGCCGCGTGCCGGGTGGCATGCTGCCCGAGCGAATGGCCTCGGCGAAGCGATCGACCAACGACTTGTAACGCGCGCGCGGCATAAGTGATGTATCCATGACAATTTTTTGATTGTCTTTATCTTCGACCCTAGGATGCCTTCCACGCAACTCATCCTTTTCGGACGCCCCTCATGGAACGTACATCTCCCCTGCGCCCCCTGGATACCAGCACCCAAGGCTGGATCAACGGCTTTATCGGCGTGGTGATCTTCAGCGGCTCGTTGCCGGCCACGCGCCTGGCGGTGATGGAATTCGACCCGGTGTTCCTCACCATGATCCGCGCCGCCATCGCCGCTCTATTGGGGCTGGCCTTGCTATGGCTGTTCAAGGAGAAACGCCCCGCGCGCCATCAATGGAGGCCCCTGGTCATCGTCGCCCTCGGCGTGGTCATCGGCTTTCCCCTGCTCACTGCGCTGGCGCTGCAATACGTCACCTCCGCGCACTCCATCGTCTTCATCGGCCTGCTGCCGCTGGCGACCGCGGTGTTTGGCGTACTGCGCGGCGGCGAGCGCCCGCGCCCGGTGTTCTGGCTGTTTTCGATCCTCGGCAGTGTGCTGGTGATGGGTTATGCCTTTGCCCAAGGCTTGAGCGCCGCACCTGCGGGTGATGTGCTGATGCTGTTGGCGGTGCTGGTGTGCGGCCTGGGGTATGCCGAAGGCGCCACATTGTCGCGCAGCCTGGGCGGCTGGCAGGTGATCTGCTGGGCGCTGGTGGTGTCGTTGCCGGTGGTGGTGCCGTTGAGCCTGGTCATGGCGCCGCCTGGCTTCAGCGGCATCAGCCTGCCGGCCTGGTTGAGCCTGGGCTATGTGTCGCTGTTCAGCATGTTGATCGGCTTCGTATTCTGGTATCGCGGCTTGGCCCAGGGCGGCATTGCCGCGGTCGGCCAGTTGCAGCTGTTGCAACCGTTCTTCGGCCTGGCGCTGGCCGCGGGCGTGCTGCATGAACAGGTCAGCCTGGGCATGCTGCTGGTGACGGTCGCGGTGATCGGCTGCGTAGCTGGGGCCAAGCGGTTCGCGCGCTAACGCTGCGGCGCGACCATCTTGAACTTGATGTTGATATCGTCGGACACCACGCTGTTCCCGGCCCACTCACCTTCGCCGATCTTGAAGTCGCCGCGCTTGAGAATGAACTCCCCGTCGAACACGCCGATGCCATCCAGCTCCTTGAGCACCACGCTGAGCAGCACCGGACGCGTAGTGCCCTTGATCGTCAGGTTGCCACTGATTTTGAAGCGGTTATCGCCCAGGGCCGTGATACCGGTGGACTCATACACGCCCACCGGATAGGCCGCGGTATCGAACCACGAGACCCGTTGCAGCTCGTTGTTCGCATCGGCGCTGCCAGCATCGATACTCGCCAGTTGGATCTTGAGCAAGGCATGTCCGGTCTCGGGCTTTTGCGTGTCAAAGCTCAGCGTGCCTTCAAAGTCGCCGAAGGTGCCATACACCCGCTGCCCCAACTGCGTATAGGTAAAACTGATCTGGCTGGCGGTGCGGTTGACGCCCGTGTACTCCGCCGCCTGGACACAGCCGATAAATCCAAGGACAACGGCCAACGACAGCATTCGACGCTTCATGCCACGCTCCGCAAAAAAATGGATGTATTCCCATCAGGTGCATGTCCTGCTAAACAGAATAGTCACCCACAACAATAAGGACGCCGCATGCACGCCCCTTCGCTACAGGACACCACCGCGCCGGAAGGCATCTGCTACGGCTGCGGCGGCAGTAACCCCCATGGCTTGCACATCAAGAGCCGCTGGGATGCCGATGGTGTCCATGTCGTCGCCGAACATCACCCCGAGGCAAAATACAGCGGCTGGCCCGACCTGGTCTACGGCGGCTTGATCGCCATGTTGGTGGACTGCCATTCCAACTGGACCGCCATGGCTTACCACTACCGTGCCGAACAGCGCGAACCCGGCAGCCTGCCGCGCATCGACTGCGTCACCGGCAACCTGGGCATCAAATTTATCAAGCCCACGCCGATGGGCGTGCCCCTTATCCTGCGCGCTCGGGTCGAGGGTGAGGTGGGGCGCAAAAGCCGCGTGGTCTGCGAGGTGTACGCCGGCGAGGTGCTCACGGCCATCGGTGATTCGCTGTTCGTGCGCGTCGATACACGCCAACTGGCCGCCGCCGCCCATGGCCGTGAAAGCTGATCCTGGTCTACATTGACTGGCACCGCTAATCGAGGACCGAACCGATGACTCGTCTCACCGCGAAAGACTTTGCCCCCGAATTGCTGGAACTCTACGACGGCTATGCGCACGGCAAGATCAACCGCCGCGAATTTCTCGACCGCGCCGCGCTGTTCACCTTGGGCGGCCTCACCGCCTCGGCCCTGCTGGCCGCCCTGAGCCCCAACTATGCCCTGGCCGAACAGGTGAAATTCACCGACCCGGACATCGTCGCCGACTACATCACCTACCCCTCGCCCAAGGGCAACGGCACGGTGCGTGGCTACCTGGTGCGCCCGGCCAAGGTCGCCGGCAAGCTGCCAGCGGTGGTGGTGGTCCACGAAAACCGTGGCCTCAATCCCTACATCGAAGACGTCGCCCGACGCCTGGCCAAAGCCGGGTTTATCGCCCTCGCGCCAGACGGCCTGACCTCGGTGGGCGGCTATCCCGGCAACGATGAAAAAGGCGTGGAACTGCAACAGAAAGTTGACCCGACCAAGCTGATGAACGACTTCTTCGCCGCCATCGAATGGCTGATGCACCACGACAGCAGCACCGGCAAGGTCGGCATCACCGGCTTCTGCTATGGCGGCGGCGTGGCCAATGCCGCAGCGGTGGCCTACCCGGAGCTGGGCGCGGCGGTGTCGTTCTACGGCCGCCAACCGGAAGCCAAGGATGTGCCGCGCATCAAGGCGCCGATCATGCTGCATTACGGCGAGCTGGATACGCGGATCAACGAGGGTTGGCCGGCGTATGAAAAGGCCCTGAAGGCCGCCGGCACCACCTATGAAGCGTATATCTACAAGGGCGCCAACCATGGTTTCCATAACGATTCGACACCGCGTTATGACGAGGCAGCGGCGAATCTGGCGTGGGAAAGGACGCTGGGCTGGTTCCGTAAATACCTGGCCTGATCGCAATCCAAATGTGGGAGGGGGCTCGCCCCCGATGGCGGTGGTGAAGTGCGCCCCAGAAGTTGGACACCCATCCAATTTCTGGGGCGTTTTCATGAGCAAGTACACCACGCAGTTCAAG
>NZ_JBXAFK010000055.1:0-51227 GCF_058793055.1 Pseudomonas sp. MPR-R2A5 | reverse complement strand
TTTGTTTACCAAGGAGTTTTCCGTTTCGACTGCGCCGGAAGTGGGGCGAATTATAGACTTCCAGAATCTGCCGTCAACCCTTTATTTTGCTTTCTTATCAATTAGTTAACATTGATTAAAAAACCACCAAACTGTTTTATATGGGACCCGGGCGCTCCTATATAGAAGAAGCGTTATTTAGATGACTCCCGCCTCTCTTAAAGCAGCCACGCTAGCCGGACCCAATCCCAGTACCTCCTGGAGTACCTGAACTGTATGCTCCCCCAGCAGTGGAGGCGCACTGCGATATTCCACAGGTGTCTTGGAGAGTCGGATCGGATTGGCAACCTGAGGCACACTCCCTGCCAGCGCATGGGGCAACGCCATCGCCAAACCACGCGCCTTGACCTGCGGATCAGCAAACACCTGCGCCAGATCATTGATTGGCCCACACGGAACCCCCACCCGTTCGAGTTGCAATACCCACTCACTCGTCGTTTTGAAGACCGTCGCCTGGCGAATCAACGGGATCAGCGCCGCGCGGTTGGCAACCCGCGCCTGATTAGTGGCAAACCGCGGGTCATTCGCCCACTGCGGTTGCCCGGCGACTTCAGCAAACTTGCGAAACTGCCCGTCATTACCCACGGTCAGGATGAAGTCACCATCTGCCGTGGGGAAATCCTGATAAGGCACGATATTCGGATGCGCATTGCCCAGGCGCTTGGGTGACACTCCCGTCGTCAGGTAATTCATCGCCTGATTGGCCAAGCAAGCCACCTGCACGTCAAGCAGCGCCATATCGATATGCTGGCCACCGCCGTCGTGATCCCGATGAGCAAGCGCTGCCAGGATCGCCACGGTCGAGTAAAGCCCTGTCAGGATGTCGGTCAGCGCGACGCCAACCTTCACTGGCCCGGCACCTTCATCGCCTTCTGGCCGACCGGTAAGACTCATCAGCCCGCCCAGCCCCTGAATCATGAAGTCATAACCAGCCCGAGCCGCATAGGGCCCTGTTTGACCAAAGCCCGTGATCGAGCAATAGATCAATTCAGGATTGATCTCCTTGAGCGACTCATAGTCCAGGCCATAAGCCGCCAGACCACCCACCTTAAAGTTCTCGATCAGGATATCGGACTTGGCTGCGAGGTCACGTACCAGCTTCTGCCCCTCCGGCTGCGTGAAGTCGATAGTCACCGACTCCTTATTACGGTTAGCCGAGAGGTAATACGCAGCTTCACTGGTGTTCTCGCCATACGCATCCTTAAGGAAGGGCGGCCCCCAGGCCCGCGTGTCGTCGCCACTACCCGGCCGCTCAACCTTGATAACCTCAGCCCCAAGGTCCGCAAGAATCTGCCCGGCCCAAGGGCCCGCCAGGACTCGCGATAAATCCAGTACCCGCAGGTGCGAAAGCGCGCCCATGCCCATGCTCCTATTAATAGAACGCCTGAAGGCCGGTTTGCGCACGCCCAAGAATCAAGGCGTGCACATCATGGGTACCTTCGTAAGTGTTCACCACCTCCAGGTTGACCAAATGACGCGCCACACCAAACTCATCGGAGATCCCGTTGCCACCCAGCATGTCCCGAGCCATGCGCGCGATGTCCAGGGACTTGCCGCACGAGTTGCGCTTCATGATCGATGTGATCTCCACCGCCGCCGTGCCCTCATCCTTCATACGGCCCAGGCGCAGGCAACCTTGCAGGGCCAAAGTGATCTCGGTCTGCATGTCAGCCAGCTTCTTCTGGATCAACTGGGTCGCCGCCAACGGACGACCGAACTGGTGACGATCAAGGGTGTACTGGCGAGCGGTGTGCCAACAGAACTCGGCCGCGCCCAAGGCCCCCCAGGAGATGCCGTACCGCGCCGAGTTCAGGCAAGTGAAAGGCCCTTTCAACCCACGCACATCGGGGAAGATGTTCTCTTCAGGCACAAACACGTTGTCCATCACGATCTCGCCAGTAATGGACGCACGAAGTCCGACCTTGCCATGAATCGCAGGAGCGCTCAGGCCCTTCCAGCCTTTCTCCAGGACAAAACCGCGGATATCCCCCGCATCATCCTTGCCCCACACCACGAACACATCGGCGATCGGGCTGTTGGTGATCCACATCTTGGCGCCCGTCAGGCTGTAGCCACCATCCACCTTGCGCGCACGTGTAATCATCGCGCCCGGGTCGGAACCGTGGTTGGGCTCTGTCAGACCGAAGCAACCGATCCATTCACCAGAGGCCAACTTCGGCAGGTATTTCTGTTTTTGCGCTTCTGTACCGAATTCGTTGATCGGCACCATGACCAGTGACGATTGCACACTCATCATCGAGCGATAGCCGGAGTCGACACGCTCCACTTCGCGAGCGATCAACCCGTAGCTGACGTAGTTCAAGCCACTGCCACCGTACTGCTCTGGAATCATTGCGCCGAGCAAGCCGGTTTCGCCCATCTCACGAAAGATCGCGGGGTCGGTTTTTTCATGGCGGAAGGCCTCGAGTACGCGCGGCGCCAATTTGTCCTGGGCAAATTGCTGCGCACTGTCGCGCACCATGCGTTCTTCCTCGGTGAGCTGTTGATCCAGCAGCAGTGGATCGATCCAGTTGAAGCTTGCCTTGCCAGCCATGAATAAGTCCTCGCAGAGAAAGTCAGTAGTCGTGCAAGGAGCCTAGGCCGGACGACCGCAGAGGGCAAACGAGGTTTCCGCATAGGGTTGTGCTAATTTCTCACTTCGAAAAGACCGAGAAGGGCGCATACGCGCTTTATAAGTGAGTACAAGGTACATGCGTAGAAAAATCCCCAGCACCACTGCCCTTGTCAGTTTTGAAGCGGCAGCCCGCCACGAGAGCTTTACCAAGGCGGCGCAAGAACTTTCCATCACCCAGGGCGCTATCTGCCGACAAATCGCCAGTCTTGAGGAATTTTTAAGTGTCGAGCTGTTTCGACGCTCTCGGCGAGGCGTCAAACTGACGGAAGCGGGGCTCTCCTACAGTCGTCGAGTCGCGACGCAATTGGACGCAGTGGAACGCGATACGCTGTCCGTGATGGGGCAGCAGGGGGCAAACGTCATCGAACTGGCAGTGGTCCCGACCTTTGGGACTCAATGGTTGATCCCTCGCCTCAAGGACTTTCAACGCCAACATCCCGAAGTGACGGTGAACCTCACCAACCGCACGCGCCCCTTTCTGTTTGCCGACACAGAATTCGATGCTGCGATCTACTTCGGCGATGCCGACTGGTCTGGTACCGAATCCCACAGGTTGATGGGCGAGAATCCTGTCCCAGTATGCAGCCCCAGGCTATTAAGAACCCGTACGCACTTCAGCCCCCAGGAAATTGCCGAGCTGCCACTGCTGCAGCAGACGACTCGCCCCTACGCCTGGCGCCAGTGGTTCAACGCCCAACAGTTGAACATCCCCCGCGACATGACAGGCCCGAGATACGAGCTATTCTCGATGTTGTCCCAGGCGGCCATGCATGACATGGGCATCGCGCTGATCCCACCTTTCCTGATCCAACGAGAGCTCGACGAACACCAATTGGTCATCGCAAGCCCCAACGCACTGAGCAGCTCCAAGGCGTACTACCTGATGATTCCAGAGAGAAAAGTTGAGTCCGCCTCACTGCATGCGTTCAGAGACTGGCTCGTGGACCAATCACAGCGCTACATCCCCAGCATTTGAAGGCCATAGTTAATTTGCTGACCTTGTAGTCAGCTATTTTTATATCCTACAGATATACGTATATGTCGCTTTTTAACAGACTGTACTTGTCCTCCAGAAACATGACTCAAAGCCATGACTTTGCTGGCTTTGAGCAACTATCTTCGGCCAATGCTCGACTATTCACCGGGACGATGACAAAAACCTCAAAAATTGCCTTAACACCTTTAAATACCTGTATTTAAAGCGGTTATTTCAAAGTGTTGCGACAATCAGTCACAGGGTGACTTGTAGTTAATTTTTCGTCACCCGTCATAATCCCTTGATGGCCGTAAAGTTCGCCTGCAAAATGCCGCGCCCCGCTGTCATTTCAGCGGGATCGTGCTGATCGGCCGCCCCAGATGCGCCACCCACGGTGCACTGGCCTTTTTACAAAAAGATCAAAAGCAAAAAGATCATGCAGGAGATTTGACGTGCACATTGGTGTTCCTCTCGAAACCCAGACCGGTGAAACACGGGTGGCTGCCACCCCGGAAACCATCAAGAAGCTGATCGGCCAGGGCCATAAGGTCACTGTACAAAGCGGCGCAGGTGTCAAGGCCAGCATCGTCGACAGTGCCTATGAAACGGCAGGCGCGACCATTGGCAGTGCCGGCGACGCGTTTGGCGCCGAGCTGATTCTCAAGGTGGTCGCCCCCAGCGACAGCGAACTGACGCTGATCAAAAGCGGCACCGTGTTGGTGGGCATGCTCAATCCGTTCAGCAACGAAATCATCACCAAGCTGGCCGAACACGGCATTACCGCATTCGCGCTCGAAGCCGCGCCGCGCACCTCGCGCGCCCAAAGCCTCGACGTGCTGTCGTCGCAGGCCAACATCGCCGGTTACAAGGCTGTGTTGCTCGCCGCCCATCACTACCCACGCTTTATGCCGATGCTGATGACCGCTGCAGGTACTGTGAAAGCCGCACGCGTGCTGATCCTCGGTGCCGGCGTTGCCGGCCTTCAGGCCATCGCCACGGCAAAACGCCTGGGTGCCGTGATCGAAGCGTCCGACGTGCGTCCCGCCGTCAAAGAGCAGATCGAATCCCTCGGCGCCAAGTTCGTCGACGTGCCCTACGAAACTGACGAAGAGCGTGAATGCGCCGTGGGTGTCGGCGGCTATGCGCGCCCAATGCCAACCAGCTGGATGCAACGCCAGGCCGTGGCCGTGCACGAACGCGCCAAGCAAGCCGACATCGTTATCACCACCGCGCTGATCCCTGGACGCAAGGCACCGACCTTGCTCAGTGCCGACACCGTCGCGCAGATGAAGCCCGGCTCGGTGGTCATTGACCTCGCCGCCGCCCAGGGTGGCAACTGCCCACTGACCGTCGCTGACCAGGTAGTGGTCGAAAACGGCGTGATCATCTGCGGCCCGACCAACCTGGCCGGTGCCGTTGCCGCCGACGCATCGGCCTTGTACGCGCGCAACCTGCTGGACTTCCTGAAGCTGGTCTTCAACAAGGAAGGGCAGTTTGAAATCAACCTCGAAGACGACATCGTCGCTGCGTGCCTGATGTGCCGCGACGGCCAAGTCATCCGCAAAAACGCCTAAGCAGGGATTCAGACGATGGAAGAGCTTATCTCCCCCGGTATCTACAACCTGATCATCTTTGTGCTGGCGATTTATGTCGGTTATCACGTGGTCTGGAACGTTACCCCCGCACTGCACACGCCATTGATGGCCGTGACCAACGCCATCTCGGCGATCGTGATTGTCGGCGCCATGCTCGCCGCTGCGCTCACCGTGACCCCGCTGGGCAAGACCATGGGCACCCTGGCCGTGGCCCTGGCAGCAGTGAACGTGTTCGGCGGTTTCCTGGTGACTCGCAGGATGCTCGAGATGTTCAAGAAGAAAGCCCCGAAAGCAAAAGAAGAGGCGCCTAAGTAATGAGCATGAATCTGGTTACGACGCTCTACTTGATCGCGTCTATCTGCTTTATCCAGGCCCTCAAGGGCCTGTCGCACCCCACCACATCGCGACGCGGCAACCTGTTCGGCATGCTCGGCATGGCGCTGGCGGTACTCACTACCGTGGGCCTCATCTATAAGCTCGGCGCAGAACTCGCCACCGCGGGCATCGGCTATGTGATTGTCGGCCTGCTGATCGGCGGCACCGCCGGTTCGATCATGGCCAAGCGCGTCGAAATGACCAAGATGCCGGAACTCGTGGCGTTCATGCACAGCATGATCGGCCTGGCAGCGGTGTTTATCGCCATTGCCGCCGTGGTCGAGCCGCAATCCCTGGGTATCGTCAAACACCTGGGCGACTCGATCCCTGCCGGTAATCGCCTGGAGCTGTTTCTCGGCGCGGCGATTGGTGCAATCACCTTCTCCGGTTCGGTGATCGCATTCGGCAAACTCTCGGGCAAGTACAAGTTCCGTCTCTTCCAAGGCGCACCGGTACAGTTCGGCGGCCAGCACAAACTTAACCTGGTGCTGGGCCTTGCCACACTGGGCCTGGGCCTGGCCTTCATGCTCACCGGCAACCTCACCGCCTTTGCGCTGATGCTGGCCCTGGCGTTCGTGCTCGGCGTGCTGATCATCATCCCGATTGGCGGCGCCGACATGCCGGTCGTCGTTTCGATGCTCAACAGCTACTCCGGCTGGGCAGCGGCTGGGATCGGCTTCTCGCTGAACAATTCGATGCTGATCATCGCCGGCTCGCTGGTGGGTTCGAGCGGTGCGATCCTCTCGTACATCATGTGCAAGGCGATGAATCGCTCCTTCTTTAATGTACTGCTCGGCGGTTTCGGCAACACGCCGGATGCTGGCGCGGCGGCAGGCTCTAAAGAAGCACGCCCGGTGAAGTCCGGCTCGGCAGACGATGCCACCTTCCTGCTGACCAACGCCGACACGGTGATCATCGTGCCGGGCTATGGCTTGGCAGTGGCACGGGCACAACACGCGCTTAAAGAGCTGACAGAAAAACTGACCCACCGCGGCGTGACCGTGAAGTACGCGATCCACCCGGTGGCAGGGCGTATGCCTGGGCATATGAACGTGTTGCTGGCCGAGGCCGAAGTGCCTTACGACCAAGTGTTCGAGATGGAAGACATCAACTCCGAGTTTGGCCAGGCCGACGTGGTGCTGGTGCTGGGCGCCAACGATGTGGTCAACCCGGCCGCCAAGAACGATCCGAACTCGCCGATCGCCGGCATGCCGATTCTGGAAGCGTTCAAGGCCAAGACCATCATCGTCAACAAGCGCTCCATGGCCAGCGGCTATGCCGGCCTGGACAACGAGTTGTTCTACCTGGACAAGACCATGATGGTCTTTGGTGATGCCAAGAAAGTCATCGAAGACATGGTCAAAGCTGTCGAATAACACTGCGCCAGCGCAATACCTGAAACCCTGGCCTCCAGTAGGCTAGGGTTTTTTATTGCTGCATGAAACCCGACAAAAGGCTCTAAATCGGCACCCGGCATTCGACCATGGTAGCGGGCCGAAATTGTTTGAAATCACTAAACTGCGCACCTTGCCTCCCGTAGCCCGAGATAACAATCCATGTACCGTGATCGTATCCGCTTGCCTTCGCTGTTGAACAAGGTCATGAGCGCGGCAGACGCCGCCGCACTGATCGAGGACGGCATGACCGTCGGCATGAGCGGCTTCACCCGTGCCGGTGAAGCCAAGGCCGTTCCCCACGCCCTGGCCGAACGCGCCAAGACTTCGCCTCTGAAAATCACGTTGATGACCGGTGCCAGCCTGGGCAACGACCTGGACAAGCAACTGACCGAGGCCGGTGTGCTGTCCCGGCGCATGCCGTTCCAGGTCGACAGCACCTTGCGCAAGGCCATCAACGCCGGCGAGGTGATGTTCATTGACCAGCACCTGTCAGAGACCGTCGAGCAACTGCGCAACAACCAACTCAAGCTGCCCGACATTGCCGTGATCGAAGCCGTTGCGATCACGGAACAAGGCCATATCGTGCCCACCACCTCCGTGGGTAACTCGGCCAGCTTCGCAATTTTCGCCAAGCAGGTCATCGTCGAGATCAACCTGGCGCACAACCCGAACCTGGAAGGGCTGCACGACATCTATATCCCGACCTACCGGCCAACCCGCACACCGATCCCGCTGGTGAACGTCGACGATCGCATTGGCAGCACCGCGATCCCGATCCCACCGGAGAAGATCGTCGCCATCGTGATCACCAACAAGGCCGATTCCGCCTCGACCGTGACACCACCGGACAACGACACCCAAGGGATCGCCAATCACCTGATCAACTTCCTCAAGCAGGAAGTGGACGCCGGACGCATGACCAACAAGCTCGGCCCGTTGCAGGCTGGCATCGGCAACATCGCCAACGCGGTGATGTGCGGCTTGATCGAATCGCCGTTCGAAGACCTGACCATGTACTCGGAAGTCCTGCAGGACTCGACGTTCGACCTGATTGACGCGGGCAAGCTGAGCTTCGCCTCCGGCAGCTCGATCACCTTGTCGGAACGGCGCAACGCCAACGTGTTCGGCAACCTGGAACACTACAAGGACAAGCTGGTACTACGCCCGCAGGAAATCTCCAACCACCCGGAAGTAGTTCGCCGGCTGGGTATCATCGCCATCAACACCGCGCTGGAGTTCGACATCTACGGCAACGTCAACTCTACCCATGTGTGCGGTACGCGAATGATGAACGGGATTGGCGGCTCGGGTGACTTCGCGCGCAACGCGCACCTTGCGATCTTCGTCACCAAGTCGATTGCCAAGGCCGGTGCGATTTCCAGCGTGGTGCCGATGGTCAGCCATGTGGACCACACCGAACATGACGTCGACATCCTGGTGACCGAGATAGGCCTGGCTGACCTGCGTGGGCTGGCGCCACGGGAGCGTGCACGGGTCATCATCGACAACTGCGTACATCCGGCTTACCGCGATGCGCTGAACAGCTACTTCGAATCGGCCTGCGCCATAGGCGGGCACACCCCGCACATCCTGCGCGAAGCACTGAGCTGGCACATCAATCTGGAAGAAACCGGGCATATGCTCAAGGCGTGATTGGTACAGATCCGAGCTGATGCAAACACAGTTTCATCAGCTCGGCTGTCTGACTGAGCTTTTTGCAAAAAACTGTACTGCTGTACCGGTCATTTCCTACCGAAATATCCCACACCCTTCATCGAAAACACCTATTTCGCACTATTTCAGTGCGGACAGGTACAGTTGCTCCATTTCCGTACAGTACAGCCGCTATAAACAGTTAACTGGCCCCTCACAATACAGGTGAACTGTATCTAGAGAGTCTTGTGTCGGAGGAGGATCATTGGCATCAGTTAAACCACTACCTAATCCCGCCACAAGCGGAAGGATGTCATCATGGAACGTACACTCAGTTCCGATCTGTTCTTCGAAGAAAAAGCTGTAAACACCCAGGCTTCCCTGCCTCTGCGCGTTCTCGCCAACCTGATGCTGTGGCAGCGCCGCATCTCCAGCCGCCATCAATTGGCTCGCCTGGATTCGCGTCTGCTGGCTGACGCCGGTATCAGCGAAGCTCAACGCTACGAAGAGCTGAGCAAGCCGTTCTGGCGCTGATTGGCGCTCGCTGGCCCTGACCTGACGGGTCCACTGCCAGCAACCTGATTTGTCAAAACAAAGCCCGCCCCGGGTAACCGGAGGCGGGCTTTGTTGTATCTGGGGCCTGGCTTTTTTGATCGCCGAACAGAAGCCTTTCATCTCAACCGGTACAGTTTAAATAAAACAACAATTAAGCAGTACAATTTAACTCCGGTGTACCTGTTTCGGCAGCGGGGACTCGCACACCATGGTGCTTCAGCAATCATGGAAGCCCCGTCATGAACCTCCGTCCTTCGTCCAGCAAACGGCTGCTTATCCTTACTGCTTCAGCATTCGCCAGGTGGGCACGACGTCACTATGAGCGGCGCCAGCTGGCACAACTCGATCCCCGGGAACTGTCGGATGCCGGCATCAGCCACGCCGACCGAATGGCAGAGCTGGCCAAACCGTTCTGGCGTGACTAGACGGTCAAGAGGCTTTCCGAACGGACAAGCGGCGGCTTAATATCCACTCACCACGTGGCGAACCTTGTAGAACGGGCGTCTGATGCTCAATAGCAACGACAGTGCCCGTTTCACATGTGGCCACTCTGCGCCGCTTTTTCCATTTATCTACAGGAGTCCCCCATGTCCCGTCTTCGCCTGCTGAGTGCTGTCGCCCTGTTGGTATTGGCTGCCAATGCCAATGCGAGCAGTTTCATTGTGACCACCGACTCCATCGTTGGCGCACTGAAAGCCACCTCCGACGCCAGCTCCGATGCCACTTCATCGCTGCGTGACAACAAAGTCGTGCGCGCCTCCCGTGACGACGCCGCCAGCTTTGTCGCCAGCGAAGGCGCCATTCGTGGGGTGAAGCTGGAAAGCGCCCTGGCCCAGATCCGCCAACAAGCGCCACAACTGAACGCCGCGACTGACGCACAACTGGCCCAGGCTATCCTGGCCATCTAAGTCGCAGCACGCCGGGAGCGAGCGCCGCTCCCTGAATGCTATCGGACTGGCTCTCGCCCGGGCATTGCGCTAGCCTTGGCGCTCGCTTTCAGTTGTCGAGTCCCATGGCTTTTTCATTCCGCCTGTTGATTGTTCCTGTGTTGTTTTCGGCCTGCTGGTCGTCGACGGCTTCGGCCTTTGACCTGACCACCCAGAGTACCGTCGTGAGCGCGTACGCCACCAGCAAGGTGACCTCCGCGCCGTTTGACAGGAAGCTGATAATGGCCGCCCAGGATGACGCTGCCGCATTCATTGCCACCGACGGCCAATGGCGGGGGGCCCGACTGGAGTCAGCGCTGGATTATCTGCGCCGTACCCAGCCAAAACTTAACGCCAGCGACCTTGAACTGGCGCAAGCAATTCTCGTCCAATAATCATCTTTGTATTTCGGAGTCATTCCATGCGTAGCCCGCTGATCGCCGCCACCCTTGGCCTGCTGTTGTTGGCAGACGTTGCCCAGGCGCATACCTTGGTGGCCACCAGTAACATCATTGTTCGCGCCTCTGGCCGCACCATTGATTTCACCTCGGACACCACCACCTCCATCCGCGACTCCAAAATCGTGCGCGAAGCCCACGATGATGCCGCCAGCTTCGTCGCCACCAATGGCGAAATTCGCGGTGCACAGTTGGAAGCCGCCTTTGACACCCTGCGGACCCGCGTACCGGAAGCCCGCGACGCCAGTGACCAGACCCTCGCCGAAGCCATTCTCGCTCTGTGAGGCGCATTAACGCCTGGCTCCTGGCCGGGGTTGTGCTGCTGTGTGCCAGCACCGCCCAGGCCAGCCTGCAACTGCGGCTCAAGACCGATGGCTTGAGCCCGGCTGAACAGCAGGCCAGCCAGGCATTGCTTGATGAGGCGATGCGCTCCTTGCCGCCGCGCTTCATCGAACAGCTGGACCGGCGCATCGATGTCGGCTGGACCGACCAAATGCCCGGGAACGCCTATGGCCAGGCTTCCCTGGTGTCCGAGCTGGACCTCAACCGCAACCTTCTCGCCAGCCTGACCGACGGCAGCGCCGCCACCCAGAAGACCAACCGCCCCCACGGCACCGTGCGCCGGGAAATGCTCGCCACCGTGCTGCATGAACTGACCCACATCTATGACCGTGCGCGCCTCTGGTCCAAAGACGAACGCACACTGATCCAGCGTTGCAGCCGCCAGAACAACATCACCGGCTTGATCGGCCTGCCTGACCAATGCCGTGGCCAGAACGATCGCCGTTTCACCCTCAGTGACGACCCGCGCCTGCTGGACCTCGCCGGCTGGCCGCAATACGTCGGCCGCCGCGGCGAGCGTGAACAGCACAACCACCAGGTCGCGCGCAGCCCGGATATCTACGAAACCACCAGCCCGCTGGAGTTCGTTGCGGTCAACATGGAGTACTTTCTCCTCGACCCAAGCTACGCCTGCCGTCGCCCGTCATTGTTCCGCTATTACCAGCAACACTTCGGCTGGGCACCACCGGCACAGGACACCTGCGCAAGCACTTACGCCTTCCTCAACGCCGGTAACGATTTCGCCAAGACGCCCCTGGGCCAGGTCGATCCGGAGCGAGTGTATGAGATCGACTACCTGCTGGCCGAAGCCAACCAGAACCTGGTGAGCCGCTGGGGCCACAGCATGTTGCGCCTGGTGATCTGCGCGCCCGGGCGCCCCCGTGGCCCGGATTGCAGGCTGGACCTGGACCAGCACCTGGTGCTGTCCTACCGCGCGTTCGTCGGCGATGTGCAGCTGTCGAGCTGGGATGGCCTGGTGGGCAAGTACCCGTCACGGTTGTTCGTCCTGCCACTGTCCCAGGTGATCGACGAATACACCAAGACCGAGCTGCGCGGCCTGGCCTCGGTGCCGTTGAAACTCACGCGCCAGGAAATCAACGACACCGTTGAGCATGCCGCCGAGATGCATTGGAGCTACGATGGCAATTACTTTTTCATCTCTAACAACTGTGCGGTGGAAAGCCTGAAACTGTTGCGCAGCGGCAGCGCCAATCCGCAGCTGACCGGGCTCGACAACATCACCCCCAACGGCCTGCTCGAAGTCCTGCAGACACGCGGCCTGGCGGACACCAGCGTACTGAAGGACAAACGCGAGGCGTTACGCCTGGGCTACCACTTCGACTCGTTCCGCGAACGCTACCAGGCGATGTTCGATGTACTGCGCAAACACCTGCCGATCAAGCAGACCCAGGTTGAAGATTGGTTATCCCTCAGCGCGGCCGAGCGCCGGCAATGGTTCGGCCAGGCCGACCTGCGCACCAGCGCCGCGCTGCTGTTGCTGGAACAGGCGAGCTTTCGCAAGCAATTGATGCTGGCCCAGGATGAGGTCAAGCAGCGCTACCTCGGCGCTCGTGAGCTGAAAAATGGCGGCATGGAGAAAGCCAACGCCACGCTGCAACAGATCCTCGCCAACAGCGGCTTCCTCAGCCGTCCGGCGGAACTGCTGGGCAGCGGTGGCTACGGCTTGCCGCAACCGTCGGAATCCAAACGCCTCGAATCAGAAAGCGCCGAGCGCCAGAAGCAATTGCAATCCCTCACCGGCGAGCTGGATAAAGAGGTGAGGGCGCTGCTGGAGCCCTCCCGTGCCGCTGAGATTGCCGCGTGTGAAGCCAACCTCAAGCAAGTGGGCGAGCATTTGCGGGCACTGCACAAGGCGGCCGGCGGGCTCGAACTGCCCTGAAATACCCGAGATAAACGTATTCCAAATGTGGGAGCCAACCCTCTCCCACATTTGACCTGTGTATCCCTGAAGACCGTGCGTCTTCCCACCACCCTCCGTTTGCCCAGCGAAAGCTGGTTGAAAGCTTACGCGTCTAGGATCGCCCCCCACTGCCGGCAACAGACCGGCTGTTAACAACAACAATGGTGATTCCCGATGTCCGCCCGTACCCACCTGTTCGTCCCCCCTCCACCCGTACGCCTCGTGTCTTTCGTTCTGCGCTGAACCACCCGGTTCGCCATTCCCTAGTCGCGCTACGCCTGGAGTATTCCTATGCTGACTTTCCTTGGCTTTGCCATGGTCATCACGTTCATGTTCCTGATCATGACCAAGCGCCTGTCCGCGCTGATCGCCTTGATCATCGTGCCCATCCTGTTCGCGCTGTTCGGGGGTTTCGCACCGAAGATCGGCCCGATGATGCTCGAAGGCATCACCAAGCTCGCGCCGACCGGCGTCATGCTGATGTTCGCCATTCTCTACTTTGCCCTGATGATCGACTCCGGCCTGTTCGACCCGGCCGTGCGCAAGATCCTCAAGATGGTCAAGGGCGACCCGCTGAAAGTCTCGGTCGGCACCGCCGTGCTGGCCCTGGTGGTGTCCCTCGACGGTGACGGCGCTACCACCTACATGATCTGCGTGGCCGCCATGCTGCCGCTGTACCAGCGCATCGGCATGAGCCCGCGGATCATGGCCGGGCTGATCATCCTCGCCGGCGGCGTGATGAACATGACCCCCTGGGGTGGCCCGACCGCCCGTGCAGCCAGTGCGCTGCATGTGGACCCGTCGGACATCTTCGTACCGATGATCCCAGCCATGGCCGCTGGCGTGGTGGCGATCCTGGTGATTGCCTACATGTACGGCAAGCGTGAACGTGCGCGGCTGGGTGAACTGCACCTGCAAGGCGACGAGATCGACCACAGTGAGATCAGCGTGTCGCAATTCCCGGACGCCCGCCGTCCCAAGCTGATCTGGTTCAACGGCGCCCTGACCCTGGCCCTGATGGGCACCCTGATTGCCGGCCTGTTGCCGCTTCCGGTGCTGTTCATGGTGGCGTTCAGTATCGCGATGATCGTCAACTACCCGTGCCTGCAACAGCAGAAAGACCGTGTCGCCGCCCACGCCGGCAGCGTATTGGCCGTGGTGGGGTTGATCTTCGCCGCGGGTATCTTCACCGGCATCCTGTCGGGCACCGGCATGGTCGACGCCATGTCCAAGAGCCTGCTGGCGGTCATCCCTGAAGCCCTGGGCCCGTACCTGGCGGTAATCACCGCGTTGGTGAGCATGCCGTTCACCTTCTTCATGTCCAACGATGCGTTCTACTACGGCGTACTGCCGGTCCTGGCCGAAGCGGCCAGCCACTACGGCATTACCGCGGTGGAAATGGCTCGCGCCTCCATCGTTGGCCAACCCGTGCACTTGCTCAGCCCACTGGTACCCTCGACCTATCTGTTGGTGGCCCTGGCCGGCATTGAATTCGGCGATCACCAACGCTTCACCCTCAAGTGGGCAGTGCTGGTATGCCTGTGCATAATGTTCGCCGCATTGCTGATGGGGATTTTTCCGCTGTTCAGCACTCTATAATCGTACCGACCCACTCACCGCGCGGCGCTGCAGCTTGCGCGGTTTAACATTTGCTCAAAGGAATACACATGGAATGGCTGACCAATCCGGAAATCTGGATTGCCTTCTTCACCCTGACGGCCCTCGAGATCGTCCTGGGCATCGATAACATCATCATGATTTCGATCCTGGTCAGCCGCATGCCCAAGCATATGCAGGCGCGCACCCGGATTTTCGGCCTGGCCCTGGCCATGGTCACCCGCATCCTGCTGCTGCTGTCGATCACCTGGGTCATGCGCCTGACCGACGATCTGTTCGTGGTCTTCGGCCAAGGCATCTCCGGTCGCGACCTGATCCTGTTCTTCGGTGGCCTGTTCCTGCTGTGGAAAAGCTCCCAGGAGATGTACCACGCCCTGGAAGGTGAAGACGAAACCCACGACGAGCCAAAGGGCGCCGGTGGCAAGTTCATCTACACCATCATCCAGATCGCGATCATCGACATCGTGTTCTCGCTGGACTCGGTGATCACCGCGGTCGGCATGGTCTCCCATGTGCCGGTCATGGTCGCAGCGATCATCGTTGCGGTACTGGTGATGATGCTGGCAGCCGGCACCATCAGCGATTTCATCGACAAGCACCCATCGCTGAAGATGCTGGCGCTGTCGTTCCTGCTGGTGGTCGGTACCGTGCTGATCGCCGAAGCCTTCGACGTGCATGTGCCAAAAGGCTACGTCTACTTCGCCATGGCGTTCTCGCTGGCGGTGGAAGCGGTGAATATCAAGATGCGCACAGCCATCGCGAAAAAGAAGAAACAGCAGGACCCTGTGAAACTGCGCAAGGACATTCCGGGTCAATAACATTGATCCGTTGCCGAAATGGGGCGTTCGCGCCCCATTTTTTCATCTGCAAAAAGCTGAATTCATGACAGTTTTGTTTCAATCCCCACTTTAGCTATGCGATGCTGGCGCAGAGCCCATTCGCCAACTACAGCTTAAGTACAAGACGTAGAACGGCACGCGGCAATTCTCCTTAGCTCCTGTTGGAGCACACCCACACGGGGGGCCGAGCATGCTGACCTTGCTCAATCTGCTTTCCGCCGTGACCCTCTTGATCTGGGGCACGCACATTGTCCGTACCGGCATCCTGCGGGTCTACGGTTCCAACTTGCGCCAAGTCATCGGACAGAACATGTCCAAGCGCTGGCTGGCATTTGTCGCCGGTATTCTGGTGACGGCCATGGTGCAAAGCAGCAACGCCACGGCGATGCTGGTGACTTCGTTCGTCGGCCAAGGGCTGATGGGGCTGATGCCCGCCCTGGCGACCATGCTCGGTGCCGACGTCGGTACCGCACTGATGGCGCGGGTGCTGACGTTTGACCTGTCCTGGCTGTCGCCGCTGCTGATTTTTCTTGGGGTGATTTTCTTCCTGTCGCGCAAACAGACGCGGGCAGGGCAGTTGGGCCGGGTCGGAATCGGCCTCGGGCTGATCATCCTCGCACTGCAACTGATCGTCGAAGCCGCCGGGCCCATTACCCATGCGCAAGGCGTGAAGGTGCTGTTCGCCTCGCTGACCGGCGACATCCTGCTCGACGCCTTGGTCGGCGCCTTGTTCGCGATGATTTCCTATTCCAGCCTCGCCGCTGTACTGCTGACCGCTACCCTGGCCGGCGCCGGGGTCATCGGCTTGCACGTGGCGATCGGCCTGGTGATTGGCGCCAACATTGGCAGTGGCGTGCTGGCCTTCCTCAGCACCAGCATGCAGAACGCCGCCGGCCGCCAAGTGGCCCTGGGCAGCCTGCTCTACAAACTGATTGGCCTGCTGCTGATCATCCCGGTGCTCGACCCGCTCGTACGCTGGATGGACGGCCTGGACTACAGCGCCCAAGGCATGGTCATCACCTTCCACCTGCTCTACAACGTCAGCCGCTGCCTGATCCTGTTGCCGACCATCGGCCCGATGGCCCGGCTATGTGCCTGGCTGCTGCCCGAACGTGAAGAGGCCAACGGCAAGGCCAAGCCACGCCACCTCGACCTCGCGGCGCTGAGCACGCCGAGCCTGGCACTGGCCAACGCCGCGCGGGAAACCTTGCGCCTGGGCGACCTGATCGACAACATGCTGACCGCCATGCGTGAAGTATTGCGCGGAAAACAGACGGCCATCACCCAGGAAATGCGCAGCCTCAGCGACGACGTCGAGTCGCTCTACAGCGCGATCAAGCTCTACCTGGCGCAAATGCCCCGCGAAGACCTCAGCGAACAGGACAGCCGCCGCTGGGCAGAAATCATCGAACTGTCGATCAACCTGAAACTGGCTGGCGACCTGATCGAACGCATGCTGCGCAAAGTCCAACAGCAAAAAACCTCCCAGCGCCGCCAATTCTCTGAAGTGGGCCTGGAAGAACTCACCGGCCTGCACAGCCAACTGATCGCCAACCTGCGCCTGGGCCTGTCGGTGTTCCTCAGTGCCGACCCGGAAAGCGCTCGTCAACTGCTGCGCGAAAAGCGCCGCTTCCGCGCCCAGGAACGCCGCCTGGCACACGCTCACGTCAGCCGCTTGCAGCGCAAGATCGTACAGAGCCTGGAGACCAGTTCCTTGCATCTGGAACTGATTGCCGACATGAAGCGCTTGAACTCATTGTTTTGCAGCAGTGCCTATGTCGTCTTGGAAACCTCCGACACCGGCGCACTTTCCACCGAAGATATTGCCGACATCACACATTCGCCCTGAACGTACGGTGGCCCGTGAAGTCAGTTAAAACTGACCTCACTCGCCAGGAAGCTTGTTATGCGTCGCCTGTTATTCGCTTGCCTGCTCATGGGCTCTGCACACGCCTTTGCCTTTGATCGCCTGCAGGTCGAGGGCTACATCTTGCCCAACGGCCTGCAGTTGCTGCTCAAACCGGGCACCGAACGTGGGCACGTGGCCATTCGCCTGGTGGTGGGCGTGGGCCTGGATGACTTCAGCTGCGAGGACAAGGAACTGCCGCACCTGCTCGAACACCTGCTGTTCAGTGGCATCGACGGAGGCGGCGAAGGCGATCTGGAAGACCGCATGCAAGCCCTGGGCGGCGAGTGGAACGCCTACACCAGCAACGCCGACACCACCTTCGTGATCGAAGCCCCCGCGCAAAACCAGCGCAAGGTGCTGGACCTGCTGCTCGCCATCATCACCCGCACCACGCTGACCGACGCCAATATCAAAGCCGCCAAGCAAGTCGTCGAACGCGAGGACGGCGGTCACTACTCGCACCTGCAACGCCTGCTGGACCGCCAGGACCTGGGCCACACCGCCAGCAACCAATTGGCCGTCGAACTGGGGCTCAAATGTGCCGAACGCGCCGAGGTTGGCCAACTGACTCGCAACCAGCTGGAGCAACTGCGCAAAAATTGGTACGCCCCCAACAACATGACCCTGATCATCGTCGGCGACCTCGACAAGCTGCTGCCGGCCTACCTGGAACGCACCTATGGCGCGCTTGACCCGGTCGAGCCGACCGAGCACCTGGCCCTGCCGGAAATCCAACACGCCGCCGCCAGCCACCGCGACCTGATCCACGGCTGGGTCGGTGACAGCGCCAAACTGCACTGGCTGTTCCCCGAGCCGGTACTGGACGACCAGCATGATGAAACCTACGACCTGCTCAAGGATTATCTGGATTGGGCGCTGTACCGCCAACTGCGCCTCAAGCATGGGCTGTCCTACGGCCCCTGGAGCGAACGCGAAGTGCTCGGTGGTGTCGGTTTCCTGAGCCTGAACGCCGACCTCGAGCGCGATAGCCTCCCTGCAGCCGAACAGGTGCTGCAAGACCTCAAGGCGCAATTGCTCAAGGACGGGCTCGACCCCACGGTATTCACCCGCCTCAAACAAGCCGCCATCGCTCGCCAGGCCTGGGCCGTGCAGGGCAACAGCGCCCTGGCCGACTATTACTGGAGCGCTTCGGGCGACTACAACAACGGGCGCTTCAGCGACCCGGTCAAACGCATCAAGGCCGTCAGCCTGGAGCAGACCAACCAGGCCATGCGCGAAGCGTTCAAGCAGCCAGGCTACTGGCGTATCGAGAAACCGCTGCTGAGCTACGACGGGCTGAGTTGGATCGGCGCCGGGGTGCTGGGGCTGATCGCCACTGTGTTGATCGGCATACGCCGCTATCGCAAACGGATCCTGTAATGAGGCACCCAACCCAGGGCTAAGACGTTATTCTGTCTGGGATTTTTTCCTACGAAGACTGTGACTGCCGAATGCCGAACCTGACTCACTACATCCAGCGCATCCTCGAACTGATGAAGCGCTACCCAGGGGTGATCGCACTCGGCGGTTTCATATCGGGGGTCAGCAGCTTCATCCTGGTGGACCGCCAGCAGGGCATGGCCAGCTGGATCGCAGTGATCATGCTGGTGAGCTGGCTGTGGCTGATGCTGGAAAACAGCTTTACCCAACTGTTCACCAAAGTCTTCAAGCGCGAAATCCCCGAACCGCTGCTGCGCTATGCCACCCAGATGATCCACCAGGAAAGTCTGTTTTTTGTACTGCCGTTCTTTTTCGTCACCACCACCTGGAACAGCGGCCAGTCGATGTTCACCGGGCTGCTTGGCGCGGCGGCGCTGGTGTCGATCACCGACCCGCTGTACTACAAGTGGCTGGCGCCCAAGCGCTCGCTGTTCCTTGCACTGCATACCCTGACCCTGTTCGCCGCACTGCTGACCGCGCTGCCGATCATCCTGCACCTGACGACGGCCGAGAGCTACAAGCTCGCCCTCGGCGTGGCCATGGTGCTGTCGATACCAAGCCTGGCAGTGAGCTTGCCACTGCGCAGCCTCAAAGGCTGGGCGATGCTGCTGGGTGTCACGGCTGCCATTGGCTGCGCCGGCTGGTTCCTGCGCAGTTGGGTACCACCGGCAACCCTGTGGATGACCGAAGTGGCCATCAGCACCCAATTGCAAGACCGCACGCCGGGCGATGACCTCACCGAAGTCAGCGCCGCCCAACTGCGCAGCGGCGGCCTGTATGCCTATACCGCGATCAACGCACCACGCGGGCTGGATGAGCGGATCTACCACGTATGGAAATTCAACGGCAAAGAAGTCGACCGTATTGCCCTGGATATCCATGGTGGGCGCAAGGAAGGTTACCGCGCCTGGACGCACAAGCAGAACTTCCCGCCCGACGCGGTGGGCCGCTGGCAAGTGCGTGTGTTGACCGAAGACGGACAGGTGATCGGTGTGTTGCGTTTCAAAGTGACTGACACAGCACAAACGGACAACCCAAAGTAGGCTATATCGTGCTATTACGTAGGCATTGTGGATAGCAGACAAGCTCGGAGCTTATGACCAGTAGCACCACGGCCGGCACAGCCCACCTCGATACGTCCACCGCTCCTCCGTTGCTCAGGATTACGGGGGACTGGACGCTTGCCCACTACGCCAACCTGAAGAAGCTGTCAGACAAACTCGACGGCCAATACGACGCTGGCGCGCGCATCGACCTCAATGGCCTGGGCGCCCTGGACACGGCCGGTGCTTCGCTGCTGGTGGAGCTGCTGGGCCCGGCCCGCATTGAGCAATCGACCGAACAGACCGATTGCAGCCTGTCCACCGCCGACCGCGCGCTGCTCAAGACCGTCTACCGCTCACTCAATGATTTCTGCGTGCCGGAGAAAGCCCCGGAGGAGGCCACCGGCATCCAGGTGCTGGCGCGTATCGGCCGCGCGGTGGATGCGGTCTGGCAGGACAGCAAGCAACTGTTGGGCTTTATCGGCCTGATCCTTGAGACCTTCGCCCGTAGCATCTTGCGCCCCAAGCGCTGGCGCGTGACCCCCATGGTCGCCCACATCGAACAGACCGGCCTGGACGCCGCGCCCATCGTTGCCTTGCTGACGTTTCTGGTGGGCGCCGTGGTGGCCTTCCTCGGTGCCACAGTGCTCAAAAGCTTCGGCGCGACCGTTTTTACCGTGGACCTGGTGGCGTTTTCCTTCCTGCGGGAATTCGGCGTGCTGCTCACCGCAATCCTGATCGCCGGTCGCACCGCCAGTTCGTTTACCGCGCAGATCGGCTCGATGAAAGCCAACGAAGAAATCGACGCCATCCGCACCCTGGGCCTGGACCCAATGGAACTGCTGGTATTGCCACGCGTGCTGGCGCTGCTGGTAGCGCTGCCGATGCTGACGTTCCTGGCGATGCTCTCGGGGATTGTCGGCGGTGGGGTGGTGTGTGCCGTGACCCTGGATATTTCGCCGGCGATGTTCCTCTCCCTGCTGCAATCGGACATTGGCGTACAGCATTTCCTGGTGGGCATGGTGAAAGCGCCGATCTTCGCCTTCCTGATTGCCGCCATCGGTTGCCTGGAAGGCTTCAAGGTCAGCGGCAGCGCGGAGTCAGTCGGCGCCCACACCACGTCCAGCGTGGTGCAATCGATCTTTGTGGTGATTCTGCTGGATGCGGTCGCCGCGCTGTTCTTCATGGAGATGAACTGGTGAGTCGCCTACCCCGAGCCCCCAGCGAGGCGGTGATCGAGGTCCGTGGACTGTGCAATCGCTTTGGCCGCCAGAGCGTGCACGAGAACCTCGACCTGGATTTGTACAAGGGCGAAATTCTCGCAGTGGTCGGCGGCTCCGGCAGCGGCAAGTCCGTGTTGTTACGCAGCATCGTCGGCCTGCGTCGGCCCAGCGAAGGCGAGGTGCGGGTATTCGGCAAGAACCTGCCGAGCCTGCCGGAGCATGAGCGCTCCCTGGTGGAACGGCGCTTTGGCGTACTGTTCCAGAAGGGCGCGCTGTTTTCCTCGCTGACGGTCACCGAGAACGTCGCGCTGCCGCTGATCGAACACGCCGGCCTGAGCCGCGCCGATGCCGAACACCTGGCGGCGGTCAAACTGGCCCTGGCCGGCTTGCCACTGTCGGCAGCCGACAAATACCCGGCGTCGCTGTCCGGCGGCATGATCAAGCGCGCCGCCCTGGCCAGGGCCCTGGCGTTGGACCCGGACATCCTGTTTCTCGACGAACCCACCGCCGGCCTCGACCCGATTGGCGCGGCGCAATTCGACCAACTGATCCTGACCCTGCGCGATGCCCTGGGCCTGAGCGTGTTCCTGGTCACCCATGACCTCGACACGCTGTACACCATCACCGACCGCGTGGCTGTGCTGGCGCAGAAGAAAGTGCTGGTGGCCGACGCCATCGATGTCGTCTCGGAAACGAACGACGCCTGGATTCACGAATATTTCCACGGCCCCCGGGGCCGCGCGGCATTGGATGCCGCTCAACCGCTCAACGAGGTATGACATGGAAACCCGAGCCCATCATGTGATGATCGGTCTGTTCAGCGTGATCGTGGTGGTCGGCGCGATGCTGTTTGGCCTGTGGCTGGCCAAGTCCAGCGTCGACACCGCTTTCGAGGATTACGAAGTGATCTTCAACGAGGCGGTCAGCGGCCTGTCCCAGGGCAGCTCGGTGCAGTACAGCGGGATCAAGGTGGGTGATGTGATCAGCCTGCGCCTGGACCCGAACGACCCGCGCCGCGTGCTCGCGCGCATCCGCCTCTCTGGCCAGACGCCGATCAAGGAAGACACCCAGGCCAAGTTGGCCCTGACCGGCATCACCGGTACTTCAATCATCCAGCTCAGCGGTGGCACGCCACAAAGCCCGAAACTCAAGGGCAAGGACGGCAACCTGCCAGAAATCATCGCGTCGCCGTCGCCTATCGCGCGGCTGTTGAATAACAGCAACGACTTGATGACCAGCATCAACCTGCTGCTGCACAACGCCAACGACATGTTCTCGGCGCAGAACGTCGAGCGCATCAGCAATACCCTGGATCATCTGGAACAAACTACCGGTGCGATTGCCGACCAGCGTGGCGATATCAAGGTGGTCATGCAGCAACTGATGCAGGTCAGCAAACAGGCCGGTGCCGCCCTGGAGCAGACCACCGCGCTGATGCGCAATGCCAACGGCCTGCTCAACGATCAAGGCAAGCAGGTATTCGGCAGCGCCGAGCAAGCCATGAAATCCCTTGAGCAGAGCACCGCGACCATCAATACCTTGCTGACTGACAACAAGGAGTCGGTGAACAGCGGCATGCAAGGTCTTAACGAACTGGCGCCGGCCGTGCGCGAACTGCGCGAAACCCTCGGCTCGCTGCGCGCCATCTCCCGTCGCCTGGAAGCCAACCCCAGTGGCTACCTGCTGGGCAGCGACAAGAACAAGGAGTTCACGCCATGAAGCGTGCTTACCAAATAATGGCCCCTGTGGCCCTGGCGCTGCTCGGCGCGTGCTCGATCCTGCCCAAGGCGGATCCGTCGGACACCTACCGACTGCCCTCGGCCCAGGCCGCCCACCAGGGAGCGCCGGTCAGTTGGTCGCTGCGCCTGACCAAGCCGCAGACCAGTGAGTTCCTCGACAGCCCGCGCATCGCCGTGGTGCCCAATGGCGATTTGATCAGCAGCTATGCGAACTCACGCTGGAGCGATCCGGCGCCCGTGCTGTTGCGTAATCGCCTGATGGACGGGTTCCAGCGCGATGGGCGAGTGACCCTGTTGAGCACCGACGACACCAACCTGCAGGCCGACTATGAGCTGGGCGGACAGTTGCAGGCGTTCCAGAGTGAATACCGGGGCAGTGCGGTGGACGTGTTGATCCGCCTCGACGCACGCCTGGTGCGTGGGAGTGATCAGCGGATTATTGCCAGCCGGCGGTTTGAAGTGCGCCAGGCAGTGACAGACACCCAAGTGCCGGCGGTGGTGGCGGCTTTTGGCCAAGCCGGGGATCAGTTGAACAGGCAGGTGGTGGAATGGGTTGTTCAGCAGGGTAACGGTACTGTGAAACGCTGAGGGCCTCATCGGGGGCAAGCCCCCTCCCACATTTTGAATGTGTTCACAGATCAACATGTGGGAGGGGCTTGCTCCCGATAGCATCCAGCCTTAACCGAAGAACCAGTAGCACACCGCAATCGCCGCCACTACGCCAGCAAACTCAGCCAGCAACGCACACCCTACGGCATGCCGCGCCCGCTGGATGCCCACCGAACCGAAGTACACCGCCAACACATAAAAGGTGGTTTCCGTACTGCCCTGAATCGTCGCCGCCACCAACGCCGGGAAACTGTCCACCCCCTGCGTCTGCATGGTCTCAATCAACATCGCCCGGGCCGCGCTGCCGGAGAATGGCTTGACCATCGCGGTCGGCAGGGCATCGACAAAGCGCGTGTCCATACCGGTCCAGGCCACCACGTGGCGAATGCCTTCAAGGCCGAAGTCCAGTGCACCGGAGGCGCGCAACACGCCCACCGCGCAAAGCATGGCCACCAGATACGGCAGCAGGTTCTTGGCAACATCGAAGCCCTCCTTGGCCCCTTCGACAAACGCCTCGTACACCTTCACCTTGCGCAACGCACCGATCACCACGAACAGCATGATCAGGCCGAACAGCGTCAGGTTGCCGAGGATAGAGGACAGGCCGGCCAATGCGGTGGCTGACAAGGTCGCCAGCAACGCCATGAAACCACCCAGCACCAGCGCACCAGGAATCAGGTACGCCAACACCACCGGGTCCCACAGCCGCAGGCGCTGCATGATCGCGACCGACAACAAGCCCACCAGCGTCGACGCACTGGTGGCCAGCAGAATCGGCAGGAATACCAGCGTGGGGTCGGCAGCGCCTTGCTGGGCGCGGTACATGAAGATGGTCACCGGTAACAACGTCAACGATGATGCGTTCAGCACCAGAAACAGGATCTGCGCGTTACTCGCGGTGTTGGGGATAGGGTTGAGTTCCTGCAACGCCTTCATGGCTTTCAGGCCAATGGGCGTCGCGGCGTTGTCCAGGCCCAGGCCGTTGGCGGCGAAGTTGAGCGTGATCAAACCGATGGCAGGGTGGCCGGCGGGCACTTCCGGCATCAGGCGGCGAAACAGCGGGCCAAGGGCCTTGGCCAGCCAGTCGACAATCCCGGCTTTTTCGGCAATCCGCAGGAAGCCCAGCCACAACGTCAGGGTGCCGAACAGCAGCACCATCACTTCCACCGACAACTTGGCCATGGCGAAAATACTTTCCACCATCGCCGCAAAAATACCGGCGTTACCGCCGATCAGCCATTGCGCCAGTGCCGACACCATTGCCACGACAAAGAAGCCAAGCCACAGGCCATTGAGCATCAGTTGAATCCCCCGAAAGATGGGGCGAATGATAGCGGGGCTGGCAGAAACGACAAACCCCGGATTTCCCGGGGTTTGTTTCGTTCACGCGGGTTTCAGCCGCGGCTGGCCTCACCGACCGGCAGCGCTTGCTTGCTGCGCCAGTGCGGCAGGGAGTTCCAGTAGCGCTCGCCCTTGGCGTCGTCGTACATGCCTTCCCAACGGGAGATCACCAATACCGCCAACGCGTTGCCTATGACGTTGAGTGCGGTACGCGCCATGTCCATGATGCGGTCGACACCGGCAATGAACGCCAGGCCTTCCAGCGGAATGCCCACACTGCCCAGGGTGGCCAGCAGCACCACGAAGGACACGCCCGGTACACCGGCGATGCCTTTGGAGGTGACCATCAGGGTCAGTACCAGCATCAACTGCTGGCCGATCGACAGGTCGATGCCGTACAGCTGGGCAATAAAGATCGCCGCGATGCTCTGGTACAGGGTCGATCCGTCAAGGTTGAACGAGTAACCGGTCGGTACCACGAAGCTGCAGATAGCCTTTGGCGCGCCGTAGGCCTCCATCTTCTCGATCACCCGTGGCAGCACGGTTTCGGAGCTGGCGGTGGAATAGGCCAGCACCAGTTCATCCTTGAAGATGCGCATCAGCTTGATCACCGAGAAGCCAAACAGGCGAGCGATCAGGCCCAGGATCACAAAGGCGAAGAACAGAATGGCGACGTAAACCAGGATCACCAACTTGGCCAGCGGCAGCAACGATGCGAAGCCGAAGTTGGCGACGGTCACCGCGATCAGCGCAAAGACGCCGATAGGGGCGTACTTCATGATCATGTGGGTGACTTTGAACATGCTCTCGGACACGCCCTGGAACATTGTCACCAGCGGCTCGCGCAGTTCCGGCTTGAGGCTCGACAGGCCCAGGCCGAACAGCACGGAGAAGAAGATGATCGGCAGCATTTCGCCACGGGCCACGGCGGCGAAGATGTTCGAAGGGATCAGGTTGAGGATGGTCTGGATGAACGCATGCTCATGCTGCACTTCGGCGGCAGTGGCGGTGTACTTGGAGATATCGACGGTACCCAGGGTACTCATATCGATGCCGGCACCAGGGTGGAACAGGTTGGCCAGGAGCAAGCCGACCACAATGGCGATGGTGGTGACGATCTCGAAGTAAAGAATGGTTTTGACGCCGATGCGACCGAGTTTTTTCGCGTCACCCACCCCGGCAATGCCGACGATCAGCGAGGAAATCACAATCGGGATCACGATCATCTTGATCAGGCGGATAAAGATATCGCCTGCCGGCTGCAACACATTGCTGATCCACCAGGCCTTTTCAGCACTGAAATGGTTGAGCACTGCACCGATTGCGATCCCCAGTACCAAACCGATGAGGATCTGCCAGGCGAGGCTTAGCTTTGCCTTCTTCATGTCATTACCCTTACTTCAAGTGGACTTAAGGCACATGCGCCATCTGGAACGCTCGGAAGCGAAAAAGTGAGTGCATCTGCCTCCATGGAAGGTCACCGCAGCGTGGCCGAAATGGCTTACTGGCAGGCGAAAAAAGGCGCAACTATTCCCATGCAAGGGGGCGACGTCTAATGCCGTAAACGCCTACCCCATGCCGAATCGGCATGACTTTTTTGAATAATAACTGTCCGAACGGTCAGTTCAAATGCGACAGATTGCCAGGTGAATATGCCGTGAACTGGCCGATTCAGGCTCGCACAGAGATTCAGGGCGAGTTGTGGTCTACGGCAAAAATGCCTGGGAATTCAGAGGGGTCATGTCAGAAATGGCCTATAGCGCAGACAAAACTTTCTCGATGGATGGTCTCCACCGACACACCAAGTAATGGTTGAGGGAGCGCAAAAAGAAGTTTCTCGGCTATGGACGGTATGGGAGGCGAGGGGGGCTTAATAAGCCCGTCGCAAGTTCAGCAAGCTTGAGGACTTGTGAACTTGCGCCGCAGCTTTTCGCCTGACCCGGCCCTTGCGCAGGTACTCCCTGTACCCGTAGGTCACGCCGATCTCGATTGATCAGAACAACCCGGCCCCCTGGTCATGCATCACCCCTGGCGGGCGATGCAAACAGAAAGAAGCGAGGGGCTTCTTTCTATGGACGCCAGCCCCGTAGACGCCAGACGCGTCAGACGGAACCTAGTACCAATTCGGATCTTTCTTCAGCTGTTCCATCAGCAGCTTTTTCATGCCCTCATCCGGCTTACCGATAAAACGGTAATCGGCGTGCCGTGTCGGGGATTTATCTGCCGGCAAACCGGCGGGGACTTCCACCAACATGGCGTAGGCATCTTCCTTGTCGAAGCTGAAGGCAACGATCAAGCGCTTATTCCGGCACGTGTCCGCGGTTTCACAGAGCGGCCCGACCAAGTACTTGTCGCCATCCTCCTCGACAGCATTCATTTGCTCCGCCGCACCGGACAGGTTCATCACCCATTCCGGCAGGCGTTCTTCTTTCTTCACCACGCTTTGCCAGGTTTCACGGTATTGCGGGTCCGTGCTGAGCAATTCGCTGGCCCGGGTCTGACCGTCGTTGGCGGCCATTGCCAGGCCGCTGCCGCCCAGGAGCAGGACGGCAGCTATGGCTTTGAGAGACAAAGTGGTCATATTCAGCCTCGGCCGCGACGACCAAAGAAGAACGAAGCGATGAACATCACCAGGAAAACGACAAACAGGATCTTGGCGATACCCGTTGCGGTGCCCGCGATACCACCGAAGCCCAGGACTGCAGCCACAATGGCGATGATCAGAAATGTGATTGCCCAACTCAACATGGTGATTCTCCTTACGCTTCTATAGGGGTAACAGCGGTAGTGCCGTACAGCCGCTCGACTCGAGCGGCCTTTTGTTGCCTAGAACACCCAGCGCTCCTGGGATGGCAGTTCACTCAGGGATGAATCCTGGTCAACCATCCGCAGCTGCGGGGCTGTTGCATCGGCAGAAACGCTGCCAACGGAACGGAAATGGGTCTGCGTCATCACTGGACGTTCGAAATGCGGGGTTTGCTGCTGACCGTGCTGCCAATGCTGCAGTTGCTGGCCGCCAATCAACGTGACCATCAGGGCCAGGCTGGCAAACAGACCTTGTTGCAAGCGCAGTGGCGATACATGCAAGTGGCTGAGGCTTTGGCGAGTCATGCTGCATTTCTCCCGCATTATTCTGATTATTCGTTCATGACGCTCTTGGGAGAGGTATTGCAGAGCGCATGCCAGCTTTTTTACAAAATAAAACTCAATAAAAACAATGAGTTAAATATTTTACCTAGGGATAAGGCCCAGCATCCTGCACGATGCCTCCGTGTGGGCCGTGCGAAATGCACGATAGCCAACGGTCGGATCGATGGATCGAAAACAGAAACTGCGTTGCCGAAGTGGCAAGACGGCATGAAAACGCCATCAGGTAGGCCTTGTAGGAAGACATGCAGATACCTGCACGACCTTGCCTTTTATCGATCAGAATAAACCATGCAACTTGCCCGATTATTACGGGACTAAACACCATCATTCATAGTTTAAGGAGCGCGGGACAGATGGAATCAGCCAAGGAACTTCAAGGCCGTATTCTTTTAGTGGATGACGAATCCGCGATCCTCCGCACCTTCCGTTATTGCCTGGAAGATGAAGGCTACACCGTGGCCACCGCCAACAGCGCCGCCCAAGCCGATACCCTGATGCAGCGCCAGGTGTTCGACCTGTGCTTCCTGGACCTGCGCCTGGGCGAAGACAACGGCCTGGATGTATTGGCCCAAATGCGAATTCAAGCCCCCTGGATGCGCGTGGTGATTGTGACCGCGCATTCGGCGGTCGATACGGCCGTGGATGCCATCCAGGCCGGTGCTGCCGACTACCTGGTCAAGCCCTGCAGCCCGGACCAGTTGCGCCTGGCCACCGCCAAGCAGTTGGAAGTGCGCCAGCTCTCCGCGCGCCTGGAAGCCCTTGAGGGCGCAGTCCGCCAATCGAAGGACGGCCTCGACTCCCATAGCCCGGCGATGATGGTGGTGCTGGAAACCGCACGCCAGGTGGCCGGGACTGATGCCAATATCCTGATCCTCGGCGAGTCCGGCACGGGTAAAGGCGAGCTCGCTCGTGCTATTCACGGCTGGAGCAAACGTTCGAAGAAGTCCTGCGTCACCATCAACTGCCCCTCTCTGACGGCGGAACTGATGGAGAGCGAATTGTTCGGGCACAGCCGCGGAGCCTTCACCGGCGCCAGCGAGAGTACCCTGGGGCGTGTCAACCAGGCGGACGGCGGCACGTTGTTTCTTGACGAAATCGGCGACTTTCCCCTCACTTTACAGCCCAAATTACTGCGATTCATCCAGGACAAGGAATACGAGCGCGTGGGTGACCCGGTAACCCGGCGCGCCGATGTGCGCATCCTCGCGGCTACCAACCTGAACCTGGAAGACATGGTGCGCGACGGTCGCTTCCGCGAAGACTTGCTGTACCGCCTCAATGTCATCACCCTGCACCTGCCGCCGCTGCGCGAACGCAGTGAAGACATCCTGACCCTGGCCGACCGCTTCCTGGCGCGCTTCGTCAAGGAGTATGCCCGTCCGGCACGCGGCTTCAGCGACGAGGCCCGCGAGGCCCTGCTGAACTATCGCTGGCCGGGCAATATCCGCGAACTGCGCAACGTGGTGGAACGCGCCAGCATTATCTGCCCTCAGGAAAAAGTCGAAATCAGCCATCTCGGCATGGCCGAGCAACCGACCAACAATGCGCCGCGGATTGGCGCGGCGTTGAGCTTGGATGAACTGGAAAAAGCTCACATCGGCGCGGTACTGGCCACCAGCGATACCCTGGACCAGGCGGCCCGAACCCTAGGCATCGACGCATCGACCCTGTACCGCAAACGCAAACAGTACAACCTGTGAGCGGTACCTTATGAAGCTAGCGATGACACTGCGCACTCGATTGTTCTTGAGTATCTCCGCGCTGATTACCGTCGCCTTGCTGGGGTTGATCCTGGGCCTGGTCAGTGTGATGCAAATGGCCAAGAGCCAGGAGTCGCTGATCCGCAGCAACTTCATCACCCTGGACCTGGGCCTGAAGTTGCGCCAGACCCTGGGGGACCAGTTGATCCTGATGCTCAGTGAGCATCCGGACCTGGCGGCCCTGCAAACCTCCAAGCAGCACTATTTCGAGCTGCTGGACCAAGGCATCGCCCATGAGGAACAAGATGGCCTCGCCAGCGGGTTCAGCCAGGCGCGAATTGACTATCAGAACTTCCTGAAGGCTTTCGAGGATTCCCAACAAATCTCGCTTGCCAACAATAAAAACGAAAAGCTCACCGAAACCTTCAATGCGTTGCGCAATGGCCTGCTCGCCGAGCACAAGCGCGCCTTGGAGAATATCAACACCAGCGAGCACAAATCCCGTGGCCGTGCGTTGTTGATCGCAGGCCTGCTGGGGCTGGTCGGCCTGGCGGTGTTGATCATCGGTTTCGTCACCGCCCATGGCATCGCACGGCGCTTTGGCGGGCCGATCGAAGCGTTGGCCAAGGCGGCGGACAAGATCGGGCAGGGCGATTTCGAAGTAACGCTGCCCATCTCGTCGGCCGCGGAGATGAACCAACTGACCCGCCGCTTCGGCATCATGGCCGAGGCATTGCGCCAACATCAGGCAACCAATGTCGACGAGCTATTGGCCGGCCAGCAGCGCTTGCAAGCAGTGCTCGACAGCATCGATGACGGGCTATTGATGATTGACCGCCAGGGCCGTCTGGAACACCTCAACCCCGTCGCACAGCGCCAGTTGGGTTGGGACGAGGAGCGTCTTGGCCAAGGCTTGAGCGAAGCGCTGGGGCGCCCTGAAATGGATGAACAGCTTCAGTTGGTGCTGCGCGGCGGCAACCTGGAGCGGGCGCCCGAGGACCTGGAAGTGGAGGTCGAAGGTGAATTGCGCCTGCTGACCTACAGCCTGACGCCGGTCAGCCATACCCAAGGCCACATCCTCGGCGCCGTGATGGTGCTGCATGACGTGACCGAGCAGCGCGCCTTTGAACGGGTACGCAGCGAATTCGTGCTACGCGCCTCTCATGAACTGCGTACGCCAGTGACCGGTATGCACATGGCATTTGGTCTGTTTCGCGAGCGCGCGAAGTTTCCTGAAGACTCGCGGGAAGCGGACCTGCTGGATACGGTCAATGAAGAAATGCAGCGCCTGATGCAGTTGATCAATGACCTGCTCAACTTCTCGCGCTATCAGAACGGTCTGCAAAAACTCACCCTGGGCCCGTGCGATGTCACTGACTTGCTGGAGCATGCGCGTGCCCGCTTCGCTGAACCGGCGAATGCGCAACATATCGAATTGCTGGTTGAAGCCCAAGCCGACTTGCCGAGGTTGTATGCCGACCAGGCTCAGCTGGAGCGCGTGCTCGATAACCTGTTAGGCAACGCCCTTCGCCATACCGCCGAAGGCGGGCAGATTCGCTTGCAGGCCCGGCGACATGGCGAACGGGTGATTATCAGCGTCGAGGACAATGGCGAAGGTATCGCCTATGGCCAGCAAGGCCGTATCTTCGAACCCTTCGTCCAGGTGGGCCGCAAGAAAGGCGGCGCCGGCCTCGGCTTGGCGCTGTGCAAGGAAATTGTGCAGCTGCACGGCGGTCGCATGGGCGTGTACTCGCGGCCGGGGCAGGGCACGCAGTTCTACATGGCACTGCCCTTGTAGGCTCCTGGCTCGCAGTGGCGCGAGTGCTGTCGAAGGGTCGCGCCGTCCCGCTGTGTGTAGCCGTCACGGGCTTGCGGGGGCGCCACAAGCACGCTTGTTCGCAGATTCAACGGCGATTCAGGGCGCGCAGGATCGCGGCGCTTTCCGCATCCGGTGTGCCATCGAACAACGACGGCCGGAAGTGCATCTGGAATGCCGCGATCACGTGGCGCGTGGCGACATCCAGCTCGCCGGTCTGCGGCGTCTGGTAGCCCAGGCGGGCCAACTCTTCCTGGAACCAGGTGATGCTCGGCAGATCGGTGGTGTACTGCAACTGGAAGCGGGCGACGGCCTGCGCATCGGGCCAGATCCCCAAGCCCTCGTCAGCCAAGCGCTTCCACGGGAACAACGGACCCGGATCCAGCTTGCGCAGCGGCGCGATGTCGCTATGCCCAATGATATTCCTGGGGTCGATGCCATTGCGTTTGCTGATGTCCTTGAGCAACACCACCAGGGATTTCACCTGGGCTTCGGAATACGGGTACCACACGCGCCCCGTCGGCGTGTCGCGATACCCCGGGTTGACGATTTCGATGCCGATGGAGCTGGAGTTCAGCCAGGTTCGGCCCATCCACTCGCTTTCCCCTGCATGCCAGGCGCGCTGGCTTTCGTCCACCAGCTTATAGATGGTGGCAGAGGCGTCATCGCCGATCAGATAATGGCTGCTGACCTGGCCATGCGTGAGCAAGGCCAGGGAGCGCTCAAGGTTGGTGGAGGTGTAATGCACGACAACGAATTGCACACGGTTGTCGTGGTTCACGGAAGGGTGGCTGGTATCCAGACGCGGGCCACTGGCGCAGCCGGCGAGCAGGAGAAACACAAAGGCGAAGCACAGGGATTTCATGGCGGAAGACAGTACGCTGAAGACAATAATGCAACAGTGTAACGTACGGCTTCTTGCCTGGCGGTCAAATTACAAAATGGAACATCTTTCAGGCCGCCTGCACCTGGTTACGCCCTGCCGCCTTAGCGCGGTATAACGCCTCGTCGGCGCGCTTGAGTGCCAGCTCACTGCGTTCGCCAGGCTGGAACTGCGCCACCCCCATCGACACCGTGATTGTCACCGGCTCGCCCTTGAAGTGAAACGGACAGGCCTCGATGGCAGCGCGCAGCATGCCACCCACCGCCAAGGCATCCGCCAGGGATGAGTCCGGCATCAGCAAGACAAACTCCTCACCGCCAAAACGCGCGATGAAGTCGCCCGGACGCAGGCGCTTGCGCAATACGTTGGCGATGATCTTCAACACTTTGTCACCCGCCAGGTGACCATAGCCGTCGTTGATGCGCTTGAAGTGGTCGAGATCCAGCATCGCCAGCGACAGGCTGTTGCCACGCTGATGCCAGATGTTCACCTCATGGTCCAGGCGCTCGCTCCAGGCCGCACGATTGGGCAGGCCGGTGAGCGGGTCGATCAGGGCCTTCTGGCGTTGCACCTCCAGGTGCTCGCGATAGCCCTGGGCCTCCTGTTCCATATTGGCGACGCGCTCCGCCAGCCCCTTGAGCCGCGTGGACAATTCCTGCTCACGCTGGTCGCGCTGCTGCTGGTGTTCATCCATGGTGCCGAGCAAGCCTTCAAGGTGGCTTTCGAGCACCTTCTTGAGACTGTCCAGGTCAGCCGCTTCCTGCACGCTGCTTTGCAGGCCGTCGACCTGCTCGCGAATCTGTGTGTCCAGCTCACGGGCTGCTGAGCGGCTGTCGGCATGGCCGTCGCTGGCCACCTGCAAATGCCCCTGGAACGCTTCGAGCCGCTCGTTCAATTGCTTGAGGTAAGCCTCGAACTCATGCTGGCCGCTGTCGGTGACCGCCAGCATCAGCACGGCCAGGTCATCGAGAATCGGCAGCAATTCGTACCAGTTCAGCCCATGGGCCAGGCGTTCGCGCATGGCTTCGGCCTGGGGCCGATGGCGTTCGGGGAGGGACAGGTCTTCCAGCAGACCGAGCAATGTGTCTTCGATGTGCTTGGCCACGGAGCTGTAGGACGGCTCAGGCGAATCGGGCAGAGCGTAGACGCCATCCGATTGCAGCTCGTCAGGATCGGCACTCTCCAGGACGGGCGGCAGGGACAGGCTGCCGATAGTGGTCTCGTCTGGCGCATCGACCAGCACCTCGGGCGCTTCGATAAAGGCAGCGAGTGCGCTTTCGGGTGCTGGCTCCTGGATCGCCGGTTCAGAGACATCGGTCTCAGCTGCCTCGATCGGCTGCGCGACAGGAATGGCCTGGGCCGGAGCCTCGAATACGAAGGTTTCGCTGGCGACTTTCGCGGCACCGGCACCCTCTGCGACCGGTACAGCCTTGACGGGCGCGACTGACACGGCAGGCGCAGCAGGCGCAAGCTGAGGTTGAGGCTCAGGGGCTGCCGGGGCTGGCGCAAAGGCCCGCAAAGCTTGGGCCAACTCTTCGGATTGTGCAGGCGCTTGGGGTGCTGGTTCGGCTGCGACCTGGGTAGCAACAGGCGGCGGCGCGGACGGCGGCGGCGCTGGTTCGCCCACTGGCGCCTCAGTGCTGGCCTCCCGAGTGCCAAACAGGCGCTGCAGCAGGCCCGGCCCGGAGCGCGTGGCTTCACCCTCCGGCTCCAGATTATTCAACGCTTGCCCTTGCAGGGCGCTCAACTCACTGAGCAACAGCGGAATCTCGCGCGCCTGGCCGACACGGCCATCCAACTGCTTAGCGAAGGTTTTCAGCGGGCGCGCGACTTCACGGGGCAGCGGCAGTTTTTGCAACTGCGTCACCAGGGCCGTCAGCGCAGCACCCATCTGGTCGACACGCGTTTCGCGGCGCTGCTCTGAATCCAGCACGGCTTTTTCCAGTCGTGGCAACAAGGCAGCAAGGGCGGCGTCCATATCATCCGTGCGCACGACATCGCGCATTTCCTTCATGCATTGATCGACCGCGCGGTCGGTGCCCTCAGCAGCCAGCGTGCTGCGTACCAACCCTCGGCGCAGCAGGTCGAGGCGAGAGGCCCAGCGACGTTCGAGCTTTTCTTGTTGCTCGATGCTTAACAGGTATTTTTCTTTCCAGCGCTGGGCGTCGTCGCTCATGCAAGGGGTCCGCGAGGGCCGGGGCTCAACGCGGGCAATGCATCAACCGTGAGCGAACCCGGCAGACGAATCTCTACCGCGACCGGCAGGTGATCGGAGATAGGCTGCGCCAGCACCTGCACACTTTCGAGTGTGAGGGTCGGGCTGAGCAGGATATGGTCAAGACAACGCTGCGGACGCCAGCTGGGAAACGTGGCTTCGACTTGCGGCGCCAGTAGCCCGAGGTCCCGCAACGGGGAATTCTGCAGCAGGTCATTGGCATGGGTGTTCATGTCACCCATCAGCACTTGATGCTTGTAGTTGCCAATCAACTCGCGCACGTAGGCCAGTTGCAGGTTGCGCGTACGCCCCCCGAGCGCCAGGTGCATCATCACCACCACCAAGGCCTCCGGCCCTTCACCGAAACGCACGAGAATCGCTCCCCGGCCCTTGGGGCCCGGCAGTGGGTGATCTTCGATGGCGGTCGGTTTAAGGCGGCTCAGCACACCATTACTGTGCTGCGCCAGACGCCCGAGGTTGCGATTGAGTTGCTGATACCAGTAGGGGAAGGCACCGAGCTGAGCCAGGTGCTCGACCTGGTTGATGTAGCCCGAGCGTATGCTGCCGCCGTCGGCCTCCTGCAAGGCGACCAGGTCAAAGTCGTTGAGCAGGTTGCCGATCTTTTGCAGGTTACCGGCCCGCCCATTGTGAGGCAGCAGATGCTGCCAGCCACGGGTCAGGTAATGCCGGTATTTTTCGGTGCTGATACCGACCTGGATATTGAAGCTGAGCAGGCGCAACCGGCTATCTGCCGGCAAGCCCGTGGATTCCAGGTGATCCTCATTGACCCGCGCGTCATGCAGGCCAACAACGCGTTCGGTACCCCAGCGGCGCATGACAGGCCCCTTACTTGGCTGCGCGCTCTTTGGCGATCAGTTGGTCGGCAACATTGAGGGTCGCTTCAGGACCACCGGTAGTGCCCAGGTCGAAACGGTATTTGCCGTTGACGATCATGGTTGGAACGCCCTGCACGCCATACTTCTGCGCGAGTTCCTTGGCCTGCTTGATCTGGCCCTGAATGGCGAAGGAATTGAAAGTGGCCAGGAACTTGTCCTTGTCTACACCCTGGGTTGCGACGAAGTCAGCCATTTCATCAGGCTTGGTCAGGCGTTTGCCTTGTTTCTGGATCGCGTCGAAGACGGCGTTGTGAACCTTGTGCTCCACACCCATGGCTTCCAGGGTCAGGAACAGTTGGCCGTGTGCATCCCAAGGGCCGCCGAACATGGCCGGAATACGTTTGAAGTTCACGTCGGAAGGCAATTTCTCAACCCATGGGTTGATGGTCGGTTCAAAGGCGTAGCAATGCGGGCACCCATACCAGAACAGCTCCACCACTTCGATTTTACCGGGTACCGATACAGGTACAGGGTTAGCCAATTCAACGTAGGTCTTACCGGCTTCAAGCGGCACGTCGGCAGCTTGTGCGGTCATGCCGAAGAGGCTGGCAGTGACGAGAGCGGCGCTGAGGATCAGATTACGCATGCTTTACTCCTAGACAAATAAAGTCGCCTCACGCGACCTTTGTTGTGACAGGTCTACGCGGGCATGAGTTCGTTAGTGTAACGGCACCGGCCACAAAAAAGGGCGGCCTAAGCCACCCTTTTTATGCTTGCATCGCGGGATTAATCGAGCGTTAACGTACTGCCCGGATCAGTGCAGGCCCTGGATGTACTGGGAAACCGCTTCGATATCCTTGTTGCTGAGCTTGGCAGCAATGCTCTGCATGATCTTGGTATCACCGTCGTTGGTACGATTGCCTTCACGGAAGTCAGTCAGCTGCTTGGCGACATACTGCGCATGCTGGCCGCTCAAGTGAGGGAAGCCTGCCGCTGCAAGGCCTGCGCCATTAGGCGAGTGGCAACCGATGCACGAAGGCATGCCTTTTTCAAGGTTGCCACCGCGGAACAGGTCTTGGCCGCGGGCCACCTGCTTGGGATCGGCAGCTCCCACACTGCCTTTCTGGCTGGAAAAATAGGCGGCGATATCGGCCAGGTCCTGGTCACTGAGGTTGGTCAGCAAGCCGGTCATTTCCAGGACCGTGCGCTTGCCGTCCTTGATGTCGTGCATCTGCTTGGTCAGGTAACGCTCCCCCTGGCCGGCCAGTTTGGGGAAGTTCGGCGCCGGGCTATTACCATCCGGTCCATGGCAAGCACCACACACGGCGGCTTTCGCCTGACCCGCAGCAGCGTCGCCTGCAGCATGGGCAACACCGGTGATGCCCAAGGTCAACAGCAGACTCACGATCAGTTTGTTCATCAGCTAATCCAACTACGGCTAAGGGTTTAAGAGTTATCTAACCGGGTTTACTCACCATCATTTCAATAATGGCCTGGTAATCCTCGGGACTGCAGTCCATGCACAAACCACGCGGCGGCATTGCCTTGAAACCCTGGGTCACGTGTCGCACCAGCGTGTCCATGCCCTGCGCCCGCCTGGGCGCCCATGCTGCCTGGTCACCCCGCTTCGGGGCGTTCGGCAGTTGGCCGGCATGGCAAGCCACGCAAACTCGGTTGTACACCGCTTCCGGATCCTGTGTAGCCTGAGCGCCGTAAAGCGGAACCAGGACACCGATAGCAAGCAACCATCTGGTCATACATCGACCTTTTCAGGGTTTGAGAGCGTTTTGCGTTCTAATGCGCAATAAAGGTCTATCGCTCCCGTGAACTTCATCCTTCGCTGGGACAAAGCACACACAAAATCTGCGGCATTATATACTGGCGCTACTGAAACGGAAACGACACCGCTTGCCGCACCCTTTTTCGGCACCGCCCACATCGGAAATCTCATGCAACTCAAGAATCCCATCCTCGGCCTGTGCCAACAGTCCACGTTCATGCTCAGCGCCGCCAAAGTTGACCAATGCCCCGATGACGAAGGCTTTGAAGTCGCCTTTGCCGGTCGCTCCAACGCTGGTAAATCCAGCGCGCTGAACACCCTGACCCACGCCAGCCTGGCGCGTACCTCGAAAACCCCGGGCCGCACGCAGTTGCTCAACTTCTTCAAGCTAGACGATGATCGGCGTCTGGTCGACCTTCCCGGCTACGGTTACGCAAAAGTCCCTATCCCGTTGAAGCTGCACTGGCAGCGTCACCTGGAGGCTTACCTGGGCGGCCGGGAGAGTTTGAAGGGCTTGATCCTGATGATGGACATCCGTCATCCAATGACCGACTTCGACCTGCTGATGCTCGATTGGGCAGTCGCCAGCGGCATGCCAATGCATATCCTGCTGACCAAGGCCGACAAGCTGACCTACGGCGCCGCCAAGAACACGCTGCTCAAAGTGCAGGCCGAAATCCGTAAAGGGTGGGGTGACGCGATCACCATCCAGTTGTTCTCAGCGCCAAAGCGCATGGGCCTGGAGGACGCCTACACCGTGCTGGCCAGTTGGATGGAATTGGCAGACAAGGGCGCGGAAATCGCCGAGTAACTTTTCGACGGGCAAAAAAAACCCCGGACTTCGTATGGGGAGGGGAAGTTCGGGGTTCAAGTTCCGGACCGCTAGGGCGGGGTCCAGATATCTGCCAACACTTAACACAACATAGGAGCATTGAAGGGCTTCACCACCCATTCAGTAACTCTGAGTCGCATTTCATGAGTTAAGTTCCTGCCCGCCCAAAAAACTATTGGCAATAACTGACATCACTTTCGGATCTAACGCGCTCAGCCGCCACGCTGGGTGGCGGCAAAGCCCCGAAATCAGTGGGCTTCGTCCCAGTTGTCGCCCACACCCACTTCCACCAGCAAGGGCACATCCAGTGTCACGGCCTGGCTCATGTGCTGACGAATCTCCTCACGCACTGTATCGACCAGGTCTTCGCGAACCTCCAGCACCAATTCATCGTGCACCTGCAGGATGACTTTGGCGTCCAGGCCCGACTCGGCCAGCCAGTGATCCACCGCCACCATGGCTTTCTTGATGATGTCCGCCGCCGTGCCCTGCATCGGTGCGTTGATCGCCGTCCGTTCGGCACCCTTGCGCAGCGCCGGGTTCTTCGCGTTGATGTCCGGCAGGTACAGGCGACGACCAAAAATGGTCTCGACGTATCCCTGCTCGGCCGCCTGGGCGCGGGTGCGTTCCATATAAGCCAGCACGCCAGGGTAGCGGGCGAAGTAGCGGTCGATATACGCCTGGGATTGCTTGCGGTCGACGCCGATCTGCTTGGCCAGGCCAAACGCGCTCATGCCGTAGATCAGGCCGAAGTTGATCGCCTTGGCGCTGCGCCGCTGGTCGGTGGTCACCGCATCCAACGCCACCCCGAATACTTCGGCAGCGGTAGCCTTGTGCACATCCAGGTCATTACGGAAAGCATGCAGCAGGCCTTCATCCTTGGCCAGGTGCGCCATGATCCGCAGTTCGATCTGCGAGTAGTCCGCCGCCAGCAACTTGTAGCCTTTGGGCGCGATGAACGCCTGGCGAATCCGCCGGCCTTCGGCGGTGCGGATCGGAATGTTCTGCAAGTTCGGGTCACTGGACGACAAACGCCCGGTTGCCGCCACCGCTTGGTGATAAGACGTGTGAATACGCCCGGTGCGCGGGTTGATCTGCTCTGGCAGGCGGTCGGTGTAGGTGCTTTTGAGCTTGCTCATCGAGCGGTATTGCATCAGCACCTTGGGCAGCGGGAAATCCTGGTCGGCCAACTCGGCGAGCACCGCTTCGGCGGTCGACGCCTGGCCCTTGGCGGTCTTGCTGAGCACCGGGTGGCCGAGTTTTTCGTAGAGGATCGCGCCCAATTGCTTGGGTGAGCCAAGGTTGAATTCCTCACCCGCGATGGCAAATGCCTCACGCTCCAACTCGACCATCTTGTTCCCCAGCTCAACGCTCTGCACACCGAGGAGCTTGGCATCCACAAGCGCACCCTGGCGTTCGATACGCGCCAACACCGGCACCAACGGCATTTCGATATCCGTCAGCACCGAGGCCAGGCTTGGGATAGCCAGGAGTTTTTCATGCAGGGTCTGATGCAGGCGCAAGGTCACGTCAGCATCTTCTGCGGCATATGGGCCGGCTTGTTCGAGGGAGATCTGGTCAAAAGTCAGCTGTTTGGCGCCTTTGCCGGCGATATCCTGGAAGCTGACGGTGGTGTGACCCAGGTATTTCTGAGCCAGGCTGTCCATATCATGGCGGGTGGCGGTGGAATCCAGGACGTAGGACTCGAGCATAGTGTCGTAGGCAATGCCCTGCACCGAGATGCCGCATGCCTGATCACCGCCGATAGCGCAGTTGGCCAGGATGTTCATGTCGAACTTGGCGTGCTGGCCGACCTTGAGCTTGCTCGGGTCTTCGAGAATCGGCTTGAGTGCGCGCAGCACCGTGTCACGGTCCAGTTGCTCCGGTACGCCCATGTAGGAATGGGTCAGCGGGATGTAGGCGGCTTCATAGGGCTGGACTGCAAACGACAAGCCCACCAATTGCGCCTGCTGGGCATCAATGCCAGTGGTCTCGGTGTCGAAGGCAAACAACTTGGCGTCGCCGAGCTTCTTCAACCACACGTCGAAACGCGCCTGGTCGAGGATGGTTTCGTACTTGAGCGCGGTATCGACGAGCGGCGCATTCTCCACAACCGGAGCCGCCACCTCCAGCCCAGAGCGCTTGGCGTCGCGTTGCACTTCGTCGAACCAGCTCTTGAACTCCAGGAGGGTGTACAACTCCAGGAGCTTCTCGCGATCCGGCTCGATCAGGTGCAGGTCATCCAAGCCCACATCCAGCGGTACATCGATCTTGATGGTTGCCAGCTGGTAGGACAGGAACGCCATCTCCTTATGCTCCAGCAGCTTGGCCGGCAGCGTCTTGGCACCGCGGATGGGCAGGGTTGGCACGATATCCAGTTGCTCGTACAACTCTTTCAGGCCGCCATTAACGCCCACCAACAAGCCAGAGGCGGTTTTGGGACCAATGCCTGGAACCCCTGGAATGTTGTCGGACGAGTCGCCCATCAGCGCCAGATAGTCGATGATCTGCTCCGGAGCGACGCCAAATTTCTCCTTTACGCCCTCCACATCCATGGCGCTACCGGTCATGGTGTTGACCAAGGTAATGTGCCCGTCCACCAGTTGCGCCATGTCCTTGTCACCGGTCGAAATCACCACCGGGCGGTCAGCGGCCGCGCTGCTGCGGGCCAGGGTGCCGATGACATCATCGGCCTCGACGCCTTCGACGCACAGCAAAGGGAAGCCCAGGGCGATCACACTCTGGTGCAGCGGCTCGATCTGCAAGCGCATGTCATCGGGCATGCTCGGACGGTTGGCCTTGTACTGCGCGTACATATCGTCGCGAAAGGTCCCACCCTTGGCGTCGAACACCACCGCGAACGGGCTGTCCGGGTACTGCTTGCGCAGGCTCTTGAGCATGTTCAACACGCCCTTGACCGCACCGGTCGGCAGGCCTTTGGAGGTGGTCAGCGGTGGCAGCGCATGGAAGGCGCGGTACAGATAAGAAGAACCGTCCACCAGGACGAGGGGTGCTTGGCTCATGAGCAGGATCAACCTTTTCGGCGGGTCAGGCGCTAGAATAGCCGGACCAATGAAAACAAAGGGACAAGGTTATCATGCGTACATTCAATCGCCTGCTGTTGACCGGCTTGTTTGCATTCGCTCCGCTGGCCGCCATGGCGGCAGACACCGCCCCTTCGGGCGACCCGGAAGTCACCATTCGCACGGAAGGCGACCGGACTATCCAGGAGTACCGCCAAAACGGTTTCCTGTACGCAATCAAGGTGACCAAGAAAGGCTTTCCACCGTATTTCCTGGTGCGCGCGGACGGAACCGATGCGAACTTCATCCGCTCTGACCAGCCGGATATGCTGATCCCTTCATGGAAGATCTTCGAATGGAAATGATTTCTTAACTTTAATCGGCGCTGCTCCCCGCAGCGCCCGTAATGGCAGTTTTAACCATGTCTGTGTTCACCCCCCTGGCTCGGCCCGAGCTGGAAACCTTTCTTGCCCCCTATGGGCTCGGCCGCCTGCTTGACTTCCAGGGGATTGCCGCTGGTAGCGAAAACACCAATTTTTTTATCAGCCTGGAGCAAGGCGAGTTCGTCCTGACCCTGGTTGAACGCGGCCCGGTCGCAGAAATGCCGTTCTTCATCGAACTGCTCGACGTGCTCCACGACGCCGACCTGCCCGTGCCCTACGCCCTGCGCACCACCGACGGCGTAGCCTTGCGCGAACTGGCCGGTAAACCAGCGTTGCTGCAACCGCGCCTGGCCGGCAAGCACATCAAGGACGCCAACGCCCAGCACTGCGCCCAGGTCGGCGACCTGCTCGGCCATCTGCACTTGGCGACGCAAGGCGAGAAAGTGCTGGAACGCAAGACTGATCGCGGGCTGAACTGGATGCTCAGCGAAGGCGCGCAGCTCATTTCGCACTTGAACGATGCACAGCAAAGCCTGCTGCAAGCTGCATTGACTGAAATCGAGGCCCACAAGGTCGAGATCCTCGCCCTGCCGCGCGCCAACGTTCACGCCGACCTGTTCCGTGACAACGCGATGTTCGAAGGCACGCACCTGACGGGCTTGATCGACTTCTATAACGCCTGTTCGGGGCCAATGTTGTACGACGTGGCGATCGCCCTGAATGACTGGTGTTCGGATGCCGACGGCGTGATAGATGGGCAACGTGCCCGTGCGCTGCTGGGTGCCTACGCAGGGCTACGGCCGTTCACCGCCAAGGAGGCCGAGTTGTGGCCGACCATGTTGCGCGTGGCCTGCGTGCGGTTCTGGCTGTCGCGACTGATCGCCGCGGAATCCTTTGCCGGGCAAGATGTGTTGATCCACGATCCCGCCGAGTTCGAGCATCGGTTGGCGCAACGCCAGCAGGTCACCGTCCACCTGCCATTCGCGCTCTAAGGACCCACCCGGTCAAAAATGTGGAAGGGGCCTGCCCCCTCCCACATTTGATCTTGGTTGAGGCTTACAACGACTCCAGGCAACCTGCCAGGTCATTCCCCAACTTATCCAACACCTGCTCGTAACCCTGGGCCGACGCCGGGGTGTAGCCGCCCAGTGCATCCAGTTCCGCCAGTTTCACCGGCAAACCGGCCACCAAGGTCTCGGCAAGGCGCGGGCGCAAGGGTGGTTCACTGAACACGCAGGTCTTACCGACTTCCTGCAAACGCGTACGCATCGCCGCCACGTGCTGGGCGCCGGGTTGCACTTCGGCCGCGACGCTGAACACACCGGCGTGCTTGAGCCCATAAGCGTCTTCAAAGTAGTCGAAGGCCTCGTGGAACACGAAGTAAGGTTTGGCACTGACGCCTGCCATACGCGCTTTCAGGCGCGCGTCCAAAGCATCCAGGCGGCCATCAAACGCTTTCACGTTGCTCTGATAACGCTCGGCATTCTCCGGGTCAACGGCGCTGAGGTCCGCAGCCATGCGCGCGGCGATGACCCGCGCGTTGACGGTCGACAGCCACAAATGTGCATCCAGGCTGCCCGGGCGGTGATCGTGGTCATGTTCGTCAGCATCATCGGCGTGAGAATGGCTATCTTCGGCGAAACGACGCAATTTCATGCCCGGCAGGTCCTGCACCGCCACGGTTGCCGCCGTACGGCCCTTGAGCACGCGGGGCAGGAAGCTTTCCATGTCCGGGCCGATCCAATAGAGCAAGTCCACCGATTGCACACGCCGTACGTCGGATGGGCGCAAGGCGTAGTTATGGGGCGACGCGCCTGGCGGCAGCAGCACCTCTGGAATGGCCACACCCTCCTGCACAGCCGCGGCGATCAGTTGCAGCGGCTTGATGCTGGTCAGCACCTTGACCTCGGCCTGCGCGGCACCGGCAATGAACAAACTGGCGGCAAATACGACAAAAACGGGAAAAAGTCGGGACACGATGACCACTCAATGGCGTAGGAACGGGTAACATAATAACGTCTCTATCAAATGTCTGTCGCCGCTCATGCCTATAACACCGCTTGCCAGCCGTCCCCACGACCACTCTCACTGCGTGCATACCGCGCTGTCGGAAGCCGATACCCTGTGCGCACAGAAGGGCTTGCGCCTGACTGCTTTGCGCCGGCGGGTGCTGGAGCTGGTGTGGCAAAGCCACAAGCCACTGGGCGCCTACGACATTCTCGGCGTGCTCAGCGAGCAGGACGGGCGCCGCGCCGCGCCGCCCACGGTGTATCGCGCACTGGACTTCCTGCTGGACAACGGCCTGGTACACCGCATTGCCTCGCTCAACGCCTTTGTCGGCTGCAATCACCCGGAACACGCCCACCAGGGCCAGTTCCTGATCTGCCGCAAGTGCCACGCCGCCATCGAGCTTGAACAAAAAAGCATCAGCGACGCCATTATCAAGAGTTCCGCCGATGTCGGCTTCAAGGTGGAAGGGCAAACCGTCGAAGTCGTCGGTCTCTGCTCCGGTTGCCAGGGGGCTTGATGAGCAATGCGCTAATCCGCCTGGAGCAGGTCGGGGTCACGTTCGCCGGGCAAAACGTGCTGGATAACATCGCACTGAGTGTGGAGCCGGGGCAGATCGTCACCCTGATCGGCCCCAATGGCGCCGGCAAGACTACCCTGGTGCGCGCTGTCCTCGGCCTGCTCAAGCCCGACACTGGCAGCGTGTGGCGCAAGCCCAAGCTGCGCGTCGGCTATATGCCACAAAAACTGCATGTGGACCCAACGCTGCCATTGTCCGTGCTGCGTTTCCTGCGCCTGGTACCCGGCGTGGACCGCACCCGCGCGCAGGCGGCGCTCAAGGAAGTCGGCGCTGAACACGTGATCGACAGCCCGGTGCAAAGCATCTCCGGGGGCGAAATGCAGCGCGTCTTGCTGGCCCGCGCCCTGTTGCGCGAGCCTGAACTGCTGGTGCTCGATGAGCCGGTACAAGGCGTCGACGTCGCTGGCCAGGCCGAGTTGTACAGCCTGATCACCCGCCTGCGCGACCGCCATGGCTGCGGTGTGCTGATGGTTTCCCACGACCTGCACCTGGTGATGAGTACCACTGACCAGGTGGTGTGCCTCAACCGTCATGTGTGCTGCTCCGGCCACCCGGAACAGGTCAGCGGCGATCCGGCGTTTGTCGAACTGTTCGGCAAGAACGCACAGAGCCTGGCGATCTACCACCACCATCACGACCACGCCCATGACCTGCATGGCGCCGTGGTCGACGATCCCGCGACACCTCACACCCACGTTCATGGAGATAGCTGCAAGCATGGCTGATTTTCTGCTCTACGCCCTGCTGGCAGGCTTGGCTCTGGCGCTGGTGGCGGGCCCCCTGGGTTCGTTCGTGGTCTGGCGGCGCATGGCTTACTTCGGCGACACGTTGTCGCATGCCGCGCTGCTGGGCGTAGCCATGGGTTTTCTGCTGGACGTCAGCCCAACCATCGCCGTGACGGCAGGCTGCCTGCTGCTGGCGGTACTGCTCGTGACCCTGCAACAGCGCCAACCGCTGGCCTCCGACACGCTGCTGGGCATCCTGGCGCCGAGCACGCTGTCCCTGGGCCTGGTGGTGCTGAGCTTCATGCATGAAGTGCGCATCGACCTGATGGCCTACCTGTTCGGTGACTTGCTGGCAATCAGCCCAACCGACCTGGCCTGGATCCTCGGCGGCAGCGCAGCCGTGCTGGTGCTGCTGGTGAGCCTGTGGCGGCCACTGCTGGCGATCACCGTGCATGAGGAGCTGGCCACCGTCGAAGGCTTGCCCGTCCCCGCTCTGCGCATGGCGCTGATGTTGTTGATCGCAGTGGTGATCGCTGTCGCGATGAAGATTGTCGGCGTATTGTTGATCACATCGCTGCTGATCATCCCCGCAGCCGCCGCCCAGCGTCACGCCCGTTCACCGGAGCAGATGGCGCTCGGCGCCAGCCTGTTGGGGATGCTTGCGGTATGCGGGGGCCTGGCGCTGTCCTGGTTCAAGGACACCCCGGCAGGACCGTCGATTGTGGTCACGGCCGCCGCCCTGTTTCTGCTGAGTTTTGTCCTGCCCCGTCGAGGGGTGTAGACTTGCTCGCTTTTTGCGCAAATAGAGAGTCGCAGGAATGAAGCCGTTCACCTCCCGTTATCTGCTCCTTGCCGCATTTTCCCTGCTGCTGGGCGCCTGTCAAAGCACACCGCCCGCCGCCCCCGAGGCGCCTGACGCGCGCGCTGCGGCCATCGCACAGCTGGAGCAAAACCTCGCCAGCAGTGAGCTGGCCACCGCCGAAGACCAGCTCGCCGCATTGCAGGCCGAGTCGCCCAACGACCCAGCGCTGGAGGCGTACCAGCGCCAATTGGCCGAAGCCTATCTGCAACGCAGTCAAATCGTATTGCAAAAAGGCGATGTCAACGCCGCCGCCACCGCCCTGAGCCGTGCCCGTGCATTGATGCCCAAGGCCCCGGCGCTGACGGGTGGGGTAAACAGCGCCATCACCCACGCCCGCAAAGCCGAGCTGGACAAAGCCGAGGCCGCCCTGAAAGCCGCCGAAACCAAACCCGTCGCCAAGGTCATCGACCCGTCCGCCCAAAGCACTACCGTAGCGCTGAACCTCACCGATATCGAAGAACTGCGCCATCAACTGGACGCCATCGCTACCGATGTCGTGAATTACCAGTGTGAAGTCAGCCTCCAGGTGCCGCGCACCCAGGATTACCCGTGGCTGGCCACGCTGCTGACCAAACGGGTGAAGCGGATTGATTCGGGGTATGACCTGAAGATTCAACGGCAGATTCTGAAGAACATCTCGGCGCAGGTTGTGCTGACTCCGCGTAAGGCGGAATGACGCATCGGGGGCAAGTCGAATCGTCGCACCGTCCCTCCCACATTTGAAATGTATTCCAAATGTGGGAGGGCGCTTGCCCCCGATGACGATCTAACAAACAACCAAAAAATCAGGCCGGGATCGCCTTGGCCTTCGGCTCACGATCCCAAACCCGATGCTGGGCAATCGCGGCAAAAAACGCCTTGAACGCTTTCGCATCCGAACCAACGATCAACCCCGCATCCGCCTCAAGCTTGAGCAAATCCAGCAATGGCTTCGCGTCACTGGCCACCGTGATCGCTTTCAGATGCTTGTAGGCTTCCAGCAGGAAGTGCAACGCCACACCATCACCGCTCAAGGCTTTCACCGAGTCTTTCCCGCCAGGCACGAACACCGCATCAAACGCAATGGACGGCATGCCTTCCATCGACGCATCCACCTTCAGGCGCTTGCCATCAGCCGTCTTCACCGGCGCCGAAGTCGGCCCCAACAGCTTGGCATGGGCACCCTCAGCTTCCAGCGCCTTCTTCAGCGCATCAATCGCTGTGCCATCCACGCCATCAGCGGCAAGGATCGCTACTTTGCGCGTCTTGATATCGCCCGACAGCAGGTTCACCTGGCTCAGCGCCGGCGACTCTTTCAATGACGTCTTGCGTGGCGGTACCGTGCCCTTGGTCGGCGCCGGCAAACCGAGGTTCTGCGCCACGCGCTTGGCCAGTTCCAGATCGATATTGGCCAGAATCTCGTTGACCTGGCGCGCACGGATAAACTCACGCTCCACCTTACCCAACTCGAAGCTGTAGGCCGCGATGATGTGCTCTTTCTCATGATGGCTCATGCTGTTGAAGAACAGCGTGGCTTGGGAAAAGTGATCGCCAAACGACTCACTGCGTTCACGGACCTTGTTCGCGTCGACCCGCTCATAGTAGGTCTCAAAACCGCCATCCTGAGCAGCTGCCGGGGTTTCTTTGGGCCAGCCGCCGTCAATCGAGTTCGGCTCGTAGGCCGCACGGCCCTTGTCGATCACCGTGCGATGCTGGGCGTCGCGCTGACCATTATGGAAAGGCACTACCGGCCGGTTGATCGGCAGCTCATGGAAGTTCGGCCCTCCCAGTCGGCTGATCTGGGTATCCGTGTAGGAAAACAGACGGCCTTGCAGCAACGGGTCGTTGGTGAAGTCGATGCCTGGGACGATATGGCCAGGGCAGAACGCAACTTGCTCGACTTCAGCAAAGAAGTTGTCCGGGTTGCGGTTAAGCACCATCTTGCCCAGCGGGGTGATGGGCACCAGCTCCTCGGGGATGATCTTGGTCGGGTCCAGCAGGTCGAAGTCGAACTTATGCTCATCTTCTTCGGCGACGATTTGTACACCCAGCTCCCACTCAGGGTAATCGCCACTTTCGATGGCTTCCCACAGGTCGCGGCGGTGGTAGTCGGTGTCTTTACCGGCAAGCTTTTGCGCCTCGTCCCACACCAGCGAGCAGGTCCCGACCTTTGGATGCCAGTGGAACTTCACGAAGCTCGACTTACCTTCGGTATTGATCAAGCGGAAGGTATGAATACCGAACCCCTGCATGGCGCGCAGGCTTTTTGGAATGGCACGGTCGGACATTGCCCACAGCACCATGTGTGCCGACTCCGGCTGCAGCGAGACAAAATCCCAAAACGTATCGTGCGCCGAGCCGCCGGTAGGAATCTCGTTGTGCGGCTCAGGTTTTACCGCGTGCACAAAGTCAGGAAACTTGATCGCATCCTGGATGAAAAATACCGGCATGTTGTTGCCCACCAGGTCGAAGTTGCCTTCGTCGGTGAAGAACTTCACGGCAAAGCCCCGCACGTCACGCACGGTATCGCCCGAACCACGCGGGCCCTGCACCGTAGAAAAGCGCACGAACACCGGGGTTTTATGCTCGGGGTTCCGCAGGAAGCCAGCCTTACTCAGCGCTGAATGGTTTGCATAGGTCTGGAAATACCCATGGGCGCCCGTACCACGGGCATGCACGATGCGCTCCGGGATACGTTCGTGATCGAAGTGCGTGATTTTCTCACGCATGATGAAGTCTTCCAGCAGCGACGGGCCGCGGGCGCCGACTTTCAACGTGTTCTGGTTATCGGAAATCTTTACGCCTTGGTTGGTACGCAGCGCCTGGCCGGTCGCGTCGGAACGGAACGCCTCCAGGGCCTGCAGCTTGGCGTTGGTGTTGCCACGGTCCAGGGTATCGGTGCCCGCGAGTTCACTCTTCGGCGGGGTAGCTGGCTTCTTGGTACTCATCAGACAAAACTCCTTATTCAAAGTGGCCAGAGCGGTCCCCGGCTCGTTTGAGCAAAACCCCAGGCACGGCACCTGGGAAATCGCGTTGCTTAAGTAGTGACTGACGCAGTTTTGTACCGTTCCTTTTTTATGACCTTTGATCGCGTTATTGCCAAATCGCTGGATGAATGCGAAATAAATGCTAAGAAACGCTATACGGACAGGCTAAAATGCGCGCCCGGCTAACCGCTGATCCCTTTTCCATGCGCCCCACAAGGTTCGCTACGTGATCGAGTTTCATAACGTCCATAAAACCTACCGCGTCGCCGGTAAGGATATCCCCGCACTGCACCCCACCAGCCTGCGCGTAGAGAACGGCCAGGTGTTTGGCCTGATCGGCCATTCGGGTGCGGGTAAAAGCACCCTGCTGCGCCTGATCAACCGCCTGGAAGAACCCAGCGGCGGCCAGATCAATGTCGACGGTGAAGAAGTCACGGCCCTGGACGCCAACGGCCTGCGTCGTTTCCGCCAGCAGGTCGGGATGATCTTCCAGCACTTCAATCTGCTGGCCTCCAAGACCGTTGCCGACAACGTGGCACTGCCGCTGACCCTGGCCGGCGAATTGTCCCGCAGGGAAATCGACCAGCGCGTGGCCGAATTGCTCGCTCGTGTCGGGCTGTCGGACCATGCCAGGAAATACCCGGCGCAGCTGTCCGGCGGCCAGAAGCAGCGCGTCGGTATCGCCCGCGCCCTGGCGACCAAACCCAAGATTCTGCTGTGCGACGAAGCCACCAGCGCCCTCGACCCGCAGACCACCGCCTCGGTCCTGCAATTGCTGGCCGAGATCAACCGCGAGTTAAAACTGACCATCGTGCTGATCACCCATGAAATGGATGTGATCCGCCGCGTGTGCGACCAGGTCGCCGTGATGGACGCCGGCGTGATCGTCGAGCAAGGCTCGGTGGCCGATGTGTTCCTGCACCCCAAGCACGCGACCACCAAGCGCTTCGTGCAGGAAGCCGAGCAGGTCGATGAAGGCGAGCAGCGCGATGACTTCGCCCATGTACCAGGCCGTATCGTGCGCCTGACATTCCAGGGCGAAGCGACCTACGCGCCGCTGCTGGGTACCGTCGCTCGCGAAACGGGGGTGGACTACAGCATCCTTGCCGGGCGTATCGACCGCATCAAAGACATCCCCTACGGGCAACTGACCCTCGCCGTCACCGGCGGCGACATGGAAGCGGCCTTTGCGCGCTTCACCGCCGCAGACGTCCACATGGAGGTCCTGCGCTAATGGAAGTCCTGTTGAGTTTCTTCGCCAATATCGACTGGTCCGAAATCTGGCTCGCCACCGGCGACACCATGATCATGTTATTTGGCTCGCTGTTCTTCACTGTGCTTCTCGGCCTGCCACTGGGCGTGCTGTTGTTCCTGTGCAGCCCGCGCCAGTTGTTCGAACAAAAAGGTGTATACGCGCTGCTGTCGCTGATCGTGAACATCCTGCGTTCGCTGCCGTTCATCATCCTGTTGATCGTGATGATCCCGTTCACGGTACTGATCACCGGCACATCGCTGGGCGTGGCCGGCGCTATCCCGCCACTCGTCGTCGGGGCAACGCCATTTTTTGCACGGCTGGTGGAAACCGCCTTGCGCGAAGTCGACCGCGGCATCATCGAAGCCACCCAGTCCATGGGCGCCAGCACGCGTCAGATCATTACCAACGCCCTGCTGCCCGAAGCTCGCCCCGGCATTTTCGCGGCGATCACGGTGACGGCGATTACATTGGTGTCCTACACCGCCATGGCCGGTGTGGTCGGCGCCGGTGGCCTGGGTGACTTGGCGATCCGCTTCGGTTACCAGCGTTTCCAAACCGACGTGATGGTGGTCACCGTGGTGATGCTGTTGGTTCTGGTGCAAATTCTGCAAACCGTCGGCGACAAGCTGGTGGTGCACTTTTCTCGAAAATAACGGCCATTGCCGGCCCCCGCCGGCACATGCCCGAACAAGGAGCTTGCTGGATGAAAAAACTACTGGTTGCTTTCGCCGCCGTCGCCGCGTTTTCCGCCCACGCCGAGACAATTACCGTCGCTGCGTCGCCGGTACCCCATGCGGAAATCCTCGAATTCGTGAAGCCTGCACTCGCCAAAGAGGGCGTGGACCTGCAAGTCAAAGTCTTCACCGACTACGTGCAGCCGAACGTGCAAGTGGCTGAAAAACGCCTGGACGCCAACTTCTTCCAGCACCAGCCGTACCTTGATGAGTTCAACAAAGCCAAGGGCACTCAGCTGGTGAGCGTCGGCGCCGTGCACCTGGAGCCCCTGGGTGCTTACTCGAGCAAGTACAAAAAGCTGGAAGACCTGCCGGACGGTGCCAACGTAGTGATCCCGAACGACGCCACCAATGGCGGCCGCGCGCTGTTGCTGCTGGCCAAGCACAACCTGATCACCCTGAAGGACCCGACCAACATCCTGTCGACCATCAAGGACATCACCGGCAACCCGAAAAAACTCAAGTTCCGTGAACTGGAAGCCGCCACCCTGCCGCGTGTGCTGACCCAGGTCGACCTGGCGCTGATCAACACCAACTACGCGCTGGAAGCCAAGCTGGACCCATCCAAGGACGCCCTGGTGATCGAAGGCAATGACTCGCCTTACGTGAACATCCTGGTAACCCGCGAAGACAACAAGGATTCGGACGCCGTGAAAAAGCTGGTTGCCGCCCTGCACACGCCTGAGGTGAAGCAGTTCATCCAAGAGAAGTACAAAGGCGCAATCCTGCCGGCGTTCTGATCCGACTCGGTCTCCAACACTCTGGAGATCAAAAAATGTGGGAGGGGGCTTGCCCCGGTACAAACCGGGGACATCGTTTACATTTCTAACCGGGGACATGGTTTACAG